>JBASUY010000031.1:0-2539 GCA_049275655.1 Candidatus Omnitrophota bacterium
ATAGACTCCAAAGCTTTAGGAACAGTATATGGCGGTTTAGATTACTATGCAGGCAACCGCTTTGCTGTAGGGGCACAATACTACTATTCATCATATGAACGTCAGTATAAGATGCAAAATGGGACAACGGCAACCTTAAATACCCAATATCACTCTGTTTTGATCCGTGGAAAAGGTATGTGGGTAAACAAGCCCGCCTTTCAGCTATATTCAGCACTTGCCGCCGGTCCGTCTTTTGTCTCCGCCAAAAATGACAATGATGAAACAAAGAATAATACTGAGTTTGCTTTCCAGGTAAGTCCCATAGGAATCAGGGTTGGAAACCATATTGCATTCTTCCTCGAGGGAGGGTTTGGTTATCAGGGCCTGGTCCCAGCCGGATTATCGGCAAGATTTTAAACAACCGGAGGTCGATTAGGATGCTTTCCGCTTTTCACTCTATGTTGATAACACCAACAGCAAGGGCAGTGATGAAAATCCCGATACAGAGGAGCTCCCCCTGCAGACCATACAGCATGCCGCCAATATAGCCGGTCCCGGTGATGTGATATGTGTAAAAAACGGCAGCTATCGTGAACGGGTGATTGTCAAAAAGGGATGAGAGGCCGGCAAACCGGTTACAATTCCTTTTCAGGCAAGACTTCCACCTCAGGCAATACTCCCTTCTCCGGCAACATCTGCTTTTACAGCATTCTTCTCCTTCCCTGAAATATGGTCCATTACCAGTGCTATAGCACCGTCACCTGTGACGTTACAGGCAGTCCCGAAGCTGTCAACGGCAATGTAGAGGGTGATCATCATCCCGATCATTTGTTCACTGAAGCCCAGGATGCTCTGAATAACCGCAATTGCTGCCATAATAGCGCCTCCCGGAACACCGGGAGCTGCAATCATTATTATGCCAAGCATGAATATGAAACCGATGAAAGTGGCAAAATCGACCGGTATGCCGAAAAAGTACTGGAGAGCCAGTGCAAAACCCACTATCTTCATCGTGCTTCCTGCCAGATGAATTGTTGCACAGAGCGGTATGGTAAATGAGGCAATACTGGGATTGACCCTGTTTTTTATGGTACATTCAAGTGTAACCGGTATGGTAGCAGCAGAAGACGAGGTGCCCAGGGCAGTGAAATAGGCCGGAAGCATGGTTCTCAGAGCCTTGAAAGGATTCCTGCCCGTAATTACGCCGGCCACGAAGAACTGAATGATCAGCAGAAGGATATGAAGAATAAAAATTACCAGTATAACCTTCAGGAAAAGCATTATTACCGAATAGACTTGACCCGAGATGGAAATGGCGAGGAACATTCCGAAAATGTAGAGCGGAAGAAACGGGATAATAATAGCCCTGATGATCAGGGTGATAATCTCCCGTAATTCCTGAAATGCATTCTGAAGGGTATCTCCCTTGAGGAATGTTATACCCAGCCCGACACAGAATGAGAGTATCAGGGCGGTCATCACCTCCATCACCGGAGGCATCGCCACAGTGAAGAAGGGTTCAACAACTCCCTCTTCAATAGAGTCAAGCATCACGTTATCAATTCCGCCGGTGAGTATCTTCGGATATACTGCCTGACATGAAAAATAGGTAAAGAAGCCCGAAAAGAGGGTTGACAGGTATGCTATCAGGGCAGTGATCGCCAGGAGCCTGCCGGCACCCTTTCCAAGCTCACCTATGGCAGGTGTGATGAGACCAACAATTATAAGCGGGATGATGAACGACAGGAAATTGCCAAAAAGTGAGTTGAAGGTGGCGAAGATGCGTGCAAACCATACCGGGGCAAACTGTCCGGTAATAATGCCCAGAACGATGGCAATCCCGACTCTTCCCAGCAGGGGTATCCTTGAAAGCTTCATAGCAGGCTGATAAAATATGTGTGCTAAAGCTACTATTTTTTAAATATCTCCCACCAGAGAAAAATCAGGTTTGTAAGGAAAGGGCGGATAAAAAAACCCTGACAAGGGTGGTAATCAGGGTTATGGACATAAAGATTTGTTGACCCACCTGGGCTCGAACCAGGACTCTGCGGAACCAAAATCCGATGTGTTACCAGTTACACCATGGGTCAGTTTTCCTGAAGAACCCTGCAAAACTATAAAAAAAATTGATTTTATTAATAACAAAGAGATAATCCTTTGTCTAAGAATGGAATATTAATTCTTTTCAGTAAAGAACCGGTTGTAAAAAGCATCATTCATGGCGTCAGTCTCCACAAATCTGAAACGGCAGTTAATAAGTGAACGAAGTATTGATCCGAGTTCCCGCATATCTTCATCACCGTGTTCATAATACCATGTTATCTCAGCATTTTCAGCAACCCTCTCGTCTTCAGACAATCTCTTTAGAAGAATATAAAGCCATTTTATGGATCCCGTATTTATGTATTCAAAGCCAAGATCAACTTTTATACTCCCCGACCTTACCTTGATAAATTCCATTATCCATTCATATCCGGGCGTATAGAAATGTGAAGGATTTTCAATGATGGACCTCCCCATCACAAAAATGCGTCCGGGCTCCAGTACCACCCAGGGA
>JBASUY010000032.1:0-14415 GCA_049275655.1 Candidatus Omnitrophota bacterium
AAAATAAAGCCCTGCCAGCTTTCCTTTTTTAATCAACGCAAGGCAAGCGGCAATCTTGCTTGAACCTATATCCAAAGCGCAGATATAATTACTTAGCATCTTTAATATTTATCACCGGCTCATTAAACCTTAAATCTATATACCTGACATCCTTAAGGTTATTCTTTCTTTGGGCTATCAGCCCGGACATAACCGCAATCTTTTCTAATATATTACCCCGCGATATCCTTACTTCAAGTATTTTTTGCTCCTCCTTAACCGATATCAACATAGTAATATAATCCGAACCCTCAATATCTATCCTTTTTATTTGAAGGCTGTTTAAATTAGGATACCTCTTTATCTCTTTAATAACCGCCAAAGCCAAATCTAATTCCTTAGACTCTAGCCTTCTTCCCGGGATAACTTTAGTTATCTTTGAAGTTAAACCGCTGATAACTATAAGATTTTCCTTTTCGTAGTTAACAGGAAGCTCAAATAATACTCCGGACTCATCTACCGCAAAATAGCGGTACAAAGAGACTAAGGCAACTGGTTCTCTTTGGACAAAGTTAACAAATATACGGTCGGGAAAGAGGCGGACTAAGCTTACCCTTAAAGACTCCGGGGAATACCCTGCAATATGCTCAGATTCTTTATGTAAATCAATGGAAAAGATATTCCTCCCCTTTAGATAATTAACCTCTCTATCCTGCCTGCCTGAGACAATAACCTCCTTTACGAGAAAATAATCAGATGTAGTAAATACCCTACAAGCAAGCCTTACTCCTACTACAAAGAGAAGAATTAAAACTATGGATATAGCCCACGGTAAAGGATTAAACTTTCGCCTTCTCATAAGCCAATTGAATAAGTTTTAAGCATAGGTTATTAAAATCTATCCCTGCGCTCTTAGCTGCCTTAGGCAAAAGGCTTGTTGCAGTAAGCCCGGGGATGGTGTTAATCTCTAAGATATACGGCCTGTTGCAGCTATCAAGTATTATATCTACCCTTGAGCAACCATAACAACCTAAAAGTTGATGGGCAGATAGAGCCGCCCTCTTAACCTTTAAAGATATACCTTTAGGAAGTTTTGCCGGAACAATATAATCGGTAAAACCCTTTCTATACTTCGACTTGAAATCAAAAAAACCCTGGCTTGTGACAATCTCTACTATCGGCAATGCGCTTTTGCCTAATATGCCTACGGTAAGCTCTCTACCCCTTATATACTCTTCAATTATTACCCTGCTATCAAACTTAAATGCTTCTTTTATCCCGTCTTTTAAACTATCTTGGTCTTGCGCTATAGAGATTCCTATGCTTGACCCGGTAAGGGCAGGTTTAACCACCAAAGGAAAAGCAAGATTGTTTAAGGTGATTGTGCTTTTAGCTTTACCTTTTATCACCTTAAACTTAGGGGTATGTAAACCATTCTTTCTAAAGATGAGGCGGGAAGCGACTTTATCCATAGCCAACCTGCTAGCCCTTACACCCGAACCTGTATAAGGAATCTTTAGTTTATCTAAAACTCCTTGTATGCCTCCGTCCTCTCCAAACCTTCCGTGCAAGGCAATAAATGCGCAGTCTATACCGCTTTTTTTCATCAAGGAGATATTTTCTTTAATACTTGCGCTTTTTATTATAATTGCCTTTGCATTAATACCTTTTGCTTTTAATGCTTTTAATACAGCGCGCCCGCTCTTAAGCGATATCTTATGCTCGCTTGAGGGCCCGCCCATTAAAACCCCAATCTTGCTAAAATTTTTCCTTAACATAGTTAGCTTAATATATGTATCTCCGGCTTTAAATCCACTCCAAACTTTTTTCTTACCTTAGCGCGTATTAATTTTATTAGGCGCAAGACATCATCTGCCTTTGCATTGCCTTTATTTAAAATAAAATTAGCGTGCTTACGCGAGACAATAGCTCCGCCTGACTCTTTACCCTTTAGCCCGCAACGCTCAATTAACCTTGCGGCATAATCCCCTTTCGGATTTTTAAAAATAGACCCTGCACTGTAAAAGACGCGGCCCTGGGCTTTATACCTTTTAAGCAGACACTCCTTAATATTTTGCCTTATCTTTTCTTTTTTATCCTGACTTAATTTTAACCGTGCCCCTAAGATAATATATTTCTTAAGCCCGCTTCTACGGTAACCAAACTTAATCATCTTTTTCTTTAGGCGCTTTACCTTTCCAAAAGAATCCATCACCCTTACTTCATCCACTAACCCTGAAATCTCCTTGCCCCAACAACCGGCATTCATCGCTATAGCTCCGCCTAATGTTGCCGGCACACCGGATAAAAACTCTAACCCTGACAAAGACCTATCAAGCGCAAACTTTATAATTGAAGATAAAGACGCGCCTGCCTGAGCTTCAATAAACTCTCTTTTTACCTTTATCTTTTTAAAATACGCAGAGTTTAAAAGTATGACCAATCCCTTTACGCCTCTATCGCTTATTAAAAGATTGCTCCCTGCGCCTATGATAAAATAAGGCACCTTATTCTTCTTTGCCTGAATAATTAAGCGCTTCAAGGTAGATAAATCCTTAGGAACACAAAAATACTCAGCAGGTCCACCGATTTTAAAGGTGGTCCTGTTTTTAAGCGGATAATTACTCTTTACTTTTAAGCCTCTCTGCCAATTCATCGCTTAACTTAGAGATATCCCCTGCGCCGAGGGTTATTACTAAATCTTTTGGTTTTAGCAACTCAATTACCCTCTCTACAACCTCATCCTTTAAAGTATAATAGACCGCCTTATCTTTGTTAAACTCTTTTATCGCCAAACTAAGTTTACGGCTATCTACCCCGCTAATAGGCTCTTCTGCCGCAGGATAGATATCCGTAATAAAAAGTATATCTGCCTGATTAAAACTCTTGGTAAACTCATCAAATAAAAACTTAGTGCGCGTATATCTATGCGGCTGGAATATAACAATCCTTCTTTTTGCCTCTAAATAACTTAACGCCTTAAGCGTTGCTTTAATTTCAGTAGGATGATGCGCATAATCATCAAGGATTGTGTAGTTATCATCCTTAAATTTTAAATCCAGCCTGCGGCCTGCGCCTTTATACCCTGAAAGCGCGCTACTAATAACCTTAGTATCTATTCCTAAGGTTATCCCTAAGGCAACAACCGCTAAAGCATTAGATATATTATGCTCTCCTGCTAACCCTAAGGTAAAACGCGATACAAATTTATCTTTAAAAAAACAATCAAACTCGCTCTTAAGCCCGTTAAAGGCTATATTTTTTGGATAAATATCAGCGCCAGAAGATAAACCAAAACTAATAACCTTATCCTTGTAATCTTTTGCTATCTGCATAAGAGATGCGTCTTGACTACAGCAAAAGATTTTGCCGTTAGTGCGCGTGGCATCAAAAAAATCCCTAAATGCCTTTAAGATATTATCAAAACCCTTGTAATAATCAAGATGTTCGTAGTCTATATTAGTGATTATAGAGTAATCCGGCTTATAATAGAGAAATGAGCCGTCTGACTCATCTGCCTCGGCAACAAAGAATTTGCCACAGCCAAAACAAGCATTGGCATCTAAGTTTTTTAAAATCCCTCCTACTGCAACAGTAGGCTGAAGCCCTGCTTCAAGCAAAAGATACGAAGCCAAAGATGCGGTAGTAGTCTTTCCGTGGCTTCCGGCAACAGCAATAACCGTCTTATCAGCCATAAGCGTAGCTAAGGCTTGGGCGCGCTTTAACAATGGCAACTTAAGCCTTTTTGCCTCTAATACCTCCGGATTATCCTCTTTGATAGCAGATGAATAAATAACCGTGGGACTTCCGGTTAGATTTTCTTTAGAGTGCCCTATATAGACCTTAGCACCCAGATGCCTTAAAGTTAAAATCTCCTTATTCTCTTTTAAATCAGACCCGCTTACAGTATTGCCTAAACGCAACAAGAGGCGCGCTATCCCACTCATCCCTATTCCGCCGATACCAATCAAATGATAATCATTATTCATAAAATTACGCTTCCTTTAATCTCTGTAAAGCAAGGATTCTGCAACTTCTAACAAGCGCTCTACTGCATTGCCTTGAAAGATATGCTTAAAGTTATCCCTCATCTTGGTAAGTCCTACAGGGTTAGCAACCAACCCCTCTATTGCCTTATGGAGCGCGCCTAAACTCGCCTCTTCATCTTTTATAATAATACCCGCACCTATACCCTCTAATGCTAAGGCATTGTAGAATTGATGCCTATAGGCAAAAGGATAGGGCAAAAATATTGCAGGAACCTTAAAATATATTAGCTCAGATATAGTCGTTGCCCCTGCGCGGCTAACCGCTAAATCAGCGCAACTATAAACCCTCCCCATCTCTTTAGAGAATAAAAATACCTTAGCACTAACCCCTAAGCTTTTATACCTATCCTGAACATCCTTTAATAACCCATCCCTGCCTAAAATATGCAAAACCTGAAAACCCTTCTTATCTTCTATTAACTCCACCGCCTTTAAGAATAGCTCGTTAACCCTGCTACTCCCTTGGCTACCCCCCATAACTAAAATAGTAAGCCTACCCTCCTCTAAACCAAAAGACCTCAACGCCTCTTCTTTAGGCTCTTTTTTTAGGCTTCCTCTTATGGGGTTTCCGGAAAAAAATATCTTATCTTCACGCAAACCAAAATGCCGCTTTGATTCTAAAAATGAAATTGCCACGCCGTCAGAAAATTTAGCCAAAAACCTATTCGCCTTCCCGGGCAAGACATTCTGCTCGTGGATTAAAGTTTTAATCCTGAAAAACCAAGCCGTAATCACTAAAGGCAAGGAATCTAAACTCCCAAAACCTAAAACAATATCCGGCTTAAACCTCAATAGGATAAATAGCCCCTGCCAGGCAGCCCTTACAAAAGAGAGTAATCCTTTGATGTTTTTTTTGCTAAAAGAGAACGAGAGCCTGTAAGAAGGCAAGTAAGCTACTCTCTGTTTAGGAAAACTTAAGTCTAAGGCAATACTCCTTGAAGGCAAGACTAATAAACTCTCAGAAGAAGGATACTTCTCCCTTAGCTTCTCTAAAAAAGCCTCGGCAGGAAAGATATGCCCACCGCTTGCTCCGGCAACTACTAATACTCTCATCTTCTTTTTTAAGGGTAATCTCCGATACGGGCGATATTCGCCAATATGCCTACGCTTATCATATCAAATATAAAAGAAGTCCCCCCATAACTTATAAAAGGCAAAGGCAAGCCCTTGGTAGGCAGGATACCGCAAGAAACCCCGATATTAATCATTGCCCTAAAAGATATCATCAATACAAGCCCTAAACTAAGGAAATAACTAAAATTATCCGGGGCGTTCTTAATAATCTTAATACCCTGCTGAATAAAAATGATAAAAAGTATGACTACCCCTATCGTCCCTAAGAGCCCGAGTTCCTCCCCTATTATAGAGAATATAAAATCAGTATGCGCGGCAGGCAGGTAAAATAACTTCTGTTTTGAATGGCCTAATCCTACGCCAAATAATCCTCCTGAGCCTAAGGCAATCTGCGACTGGATTACCTGAAAACCGCTCCCCTTTGGGTCAAGCCAAGGATTGATAAACGCCATAATACGTGCCTTACGGTAAGGCACGCTAAAGACTAAAAAATATAGAAAAGGCAAACTACTTAACAACAAAGGCAATATAAAAGATAAGCGCGAGCCGGCGATAAAAAGAAGGGTTATGGTTACGAAACTCAAAGCCACGGTCGTGCCTAAATCCGGTTGAAGGAGTATTAGAATAGAGGCTAAACCTAAAATTGCCATCGGCGGGACAAAGCCTTTAAGAAAAGACTTAACCGTATTCCCTTTGCGCGCGATAAAATCCGCAAGGTAAATTATTACTGCAAGGCTGGCTAACTCCGAAGGCTGAAAACTTAAGAACTTAAACCTAAACCATCTACGCGCGCCTGAAACCTCCCTGCCTAAGCCGGGGATTAGAACAAGGGCTAAAAGAATTATTGAAATAAAAAGGAGCGGCCGGGCAACACCCCTTAATTTACGGTAATCCACAACCATAAATATAAACATAAGGACAACCCCGATAAGCATAAAACTTAAATGCCTCTTTAAAAAAAATAGGCTGTCCTGATATTGCTCCATAGCGTATATGCTTGAGGAGCTATAAATCATGACTACTCCTATACAAAGAAGCGCTATCGTTACTGCAAAAAGGTTTATTCTTATATTCCTTACCATAAGTAAATATTAAAACTTAGGCTAACTTACGCACTGCCTCCTTAAACGCCCTCCCCCTCGCCTCGTAATTTAAAAACATATCAAAGCTCTTGCACATAGGAGAAAAGAGGACGCACTCTCCGCTGAGTGCTAAAGAAAAAGCCTTATCTACCGCCTCTTCCAAAGTCTCCGCCTGATAGGTATCAAAAAAATTGCCAAACTCTTTTTTTATTGCATCTTTAGACTCGCCAATTAAGACCATCGCCTTAATCTTATCGCGGGCTACCTCTAAAACCCTGCTATAATCATTTCCCTTTTCCCTGCCGCCGGCAATCAATACCGCAGGAGAACTTAGGCTATTTAAAGCCCAGACCGTAGCCTCAGTAGTAGTCGCCTTAGAGTCATTGATGAACTTTACCCCCTTTATTTCTAAGACCTCTTCCATACGGTGCTCAACCCCTTTAAACTTAAGGAAGGTATCTTTAACTATGCTATCCTCTATCCCGAATATCCTTGAAACTGCCAAGACTGCCGATTGATTAGGATTTAAGGCATCCTCCTGTTTAAAATAGGCTATCTTCGCCTTAGCCTTAGAGGCTAACCCCCGCGCAACCTCATCATCGTAATTTAAGACTAAAAAATCCGATTTATCCTGATTCTTAAATATACGCGCCTTAGCCTCAATATACCTGTGCATATCAGTATGTCTATCTAAATGATTGCGGCTTATATTAAGAATCACGGAAACCTTAGGCTTAAACTTATCTATATACTCCAATTGAAAAGAACTAACCTCAAGAAAAACATAATCCCCTTCCTTCATCTTCCCTAACTCCTGCGTAAACGGATTGCCTATATTCCCGCAGGTAAATGCCCTCTTACCTGCCGCCTCAAATACTCTTCCTAAAAGGGTAGTAACTGTGGTCTTTCCGCAGGTGCCGGTTATAGCGATAACCTTAGCAGGACAAAATAAAAAACCAAGCTCTATCTCGCTGATAATAGGTATATTTAAATCCTTAGCCCACAATATCGGAAAGGAATCATTCGGTACACCGGGAGATATTACAAGCAAAGATACCCCTTGCAATAAATCCTTGGAGTGCTTTCCTAACTCAACAAGTATCTCTTTTGACTTTAAGGCATTTAAGTTATTGCGGGTAAAAACATTATCCTGATTATCGGTAACCTTAACATTTGCGCCTAAGGTATATAAAAGATTAGCGGAAGATAAGCCACTTTTCCCAAACCCGACGACAAGGACATCCTTGCCCTGAAAATAGTTTTTATCCTTCATTAAAGTTTTAACGGATTTTTAAAGTTGCTATAGTCAGTATCGCCAAAAGCCCGGCAAAAATCCAAAGCCGGACAATAACCTTATTCTCATGCCACTTAAGAAATTCAAGGTGGTGGTGAAAAGGGGCAATTCTAAAGATACGTTTCTTAGTCAAACGAAATGAAGCCACCTGCAGTATTACCGACAAAGCCTCTATTACAAAGATACCGCCTGCAATCAGTAAGAGAAGCTCTTTTCTAATCATTAGCGCAACTGTACCCAATGCCCCGCCTAAAGCCAAAGAACCGACATCTCCCATAAAGATAGACGCAGGATAACAGTTAAACCATAAGAATCCTAAACCCGCGCCTAATATACTGGAGCAAAATACAGTCAACTCTCCGCTACCTCTTATATAAGGAACAAGGAGATATTCGCTTAAGTGCATATGCCCTGAGACATAACAGAGGATACTGAAGGCCAAGGCAACCATTACTACTATACCTATTGCCAAGCCATCTAAACCGTCGGTAAGATTTACCGCATTGGATGTGCCGGTTATAACTATAATCACAAAAATAATATAAAGCCCGTCTAAATCCAAAGATAGGTTTTTAAAAAAAGGAATATCTAACTTTAAGCTCCCCTGAAAGCTGAGGATAAAGATAGTGCCTAAAATTAACCCTAATACTATTTGGCTGGTAAACTTTGTTTTAGCCGTAATCCCCTTAGCATTCTTTTTAACCTGCTTAAGATAGTCGTCTATAAAACCGGTTATGCCAAGCCAGAGGGTACTAAAAAGCACTACCCATATATGCTTACTAAAGATATCCGCCCATAATAAGGTTGAAATCACTACCGCCGCTAAGATAAGAATCCCTCCCATAGTCGGGGTATCTTTCTTGCTCTGATGCAGGTTATCAAGCGCAATGCTATCCCCCTTATTAATCTTCTCTCCTATCTTAAGCTCCTTTAGCTTTCTTATTACGTAGGGCCCAAGCAAAAGGCTTATTAAAAAACTTGTTATTGCTGCCATTGCCGCCCGGAAAGTAATATAACGAAAGACGTTTAAAAAAGAGAATGCCTTATGTAAAGGAAAGAGTAAATTGTATAACATCTATCTAAATACCTCCTCCATCTTCATCCCCCTTGAGCCTTTAACTAAAATAATATCCCTATCAGTAACCTTCAAATCTCTTCTCAATGCCTTGCGCGCCTGTAAGGAGTTACTGCAGGTAATTATATTTTTGTCTTTATTTTTTTTAGCCCTTGCGCTTAAACTGCTTAGAGTGCCTACTGCCACAAGATTATCGCATACCAAAAGAGCTTTTTCTATCGCCTCTTTATGTAAGGCAAGAGAACTTTTGCCTAACTCAAGCATATCCCCTAAGACTGCTATCTTCCTGCCCTTAACCTTTAGGCTGTTGAGTAAATCAAGAGCATAGGATAAAGAGGCGGGATTAGAGTTGTAAGTGCTATCAATAAACCTTAAACCTCTTCTTTTGATAATTTCAAGCCTGCCCGCCGGAGCCTGAAAATCCTCTAAGGCAGATTTTATCTTGCCATACCCAATGCCAAAAATCCTCGCAATGGCTATGGCAGTTAAAGAATTATAGATATTATAATACCCTAAGGAGCCTAATGCAAACCTTAATCTCTTGTTTACCTTAAAAGCATAAGCTCCGTTAACAGAGTGTATCTGAGAAGCCTGGTAATCGGCTCTATTATCTATCCCCACCCCTATGGTAAATAAGCTTCTTCCTTTATTCATTAAAACTTTTTTTAGATAAAGATCGTCGGCATTTAAGACTGCCACTGCGGGCTTTTTTAAGTTTTTTAAGAGCGCATGTTTTTCCTTAAATACGCCTTTTAGGCTCTTAAAATATTTTAAATGCGAAGGCCCGATATTAGTAATTACCCCGATATTAGCTGAAGCTATCCGGCTTAAATATTCAATCTCGCCAAAGTGGTTAGTCCCTAACTCTAAGACCACAGCCCCATAGGAATCATCTAATTTTAATAAGGTAAGTGGTAAGCCAATATGATTATTTTGGGTCCCTTGAGTGCTTAAAACCTTAAACTTCTCTGAAAGCACCCTTGCAATCATATCTTTAACCGTGGTCTTTCCGGATGAACCGGTAACGGCGATTACCGGAAGATTATACCTATTGCGGTTATACCGGGCTATCTTACCTAAAGATTCAAGGGAGTTTTTTACCCTAATTAAAGCCACCCCCTTTATGCGCTTAACCGGCTTTTCGGCAATTACACAAAGAGCCCCTTTTTTAACTGCTTCGGGGATAAAATCATGCCCGTCAAAATTACCCCCCTTAAAAGCAATAAAAGCCTCACCCTTTTTAATCTTACGGGAATCAATAGAAATACCACTTACTATCTTATCCGAATCACCTGATAAAAGCCTGCCCTCGCTAGCTAAAACTAACTCATGGATTTTAAACATAATTTTATCTCTTTGCGGTCGTCAAATTTTATAACCCTATCTTTTAATATCTGATAATCCTCATGCCCCTTGCCTGCGATAAGGACAGCATCTAAATCTTGCGCAATAGATAAAGCTTTTTTAATCGCTTCCCTTCTATCTAAGACAACAGAAAAGTTCTTCTTTCTTATCCCTTTTTTTATATCCCGGATTATCTTCTTTGGGGCTTCAGAGCGCGGGTTATCATTAGTGATAACTACGAAATCAGAAAGTTCCGTAGCAACCCTACCCATCTTAGGCCTCTTAGAAGTATCCCTCTCCCCACCGCAGCCAAAAAGGGTAATAACCCTCTTAAATGGCAGGCTCTTTAAGGTTAGAAGAACGCTCCTTAGGGCATCTTCGGTATGCGCATAATCTACAAAGATAGAAAACCCCTTCTTAGAACCTACCCTCTCTAACCTCCCCGGGACTAAACTAAATTTCTCTAAGGCAGATTTTACCTTTTTTAAAGGAAGCCCTTCTTTATACCCCCACGCAAAAGCAGCTAAGATATTATATACATTATGCCTCCCAATCAAAGGGACATTCATAGGTATCTTCCCCTCAGGATAATCTAATAAGAACTCCGTACGGTCAAGATTGTATTTAATATCCCTTGCCCTGATTGCAGCATTATCTTTTAACCCGTAATCCACAATACAAACCTTGCTTACCTTTTTAAATAAAGAATAATATTTGTCATCCCGGTTTAAGACGGCAAAATTAAGCAGAGAAGAATCCTTAAAAAGCTTAAGCTTTGAGGCAACATACCTCTTGAGCGTTTTATGGTAATCAAGGTGGTCATAAGCAATATTGGTAAGGATAGCAGAGTGAAAAGATATACTTAATGCCCTCTTTTGTTCTAAGGCATGCGAAGATACTTCTACTGCCGCATAATCTATCTTCTCTTTTACCATATCAGAAAGAATAGAATTTAACTCTATCGGGCCCGGAGTAGTATTCTTTGAAGGGAAAACCCTTTTATTAAACCGATAGTTGACAGTCCCTATAACTGCCGGGTTAAATCCGCACTCCCTTATAACCGCTTCTAAAAGATAGGTAACCGTAGTCTTTCCGTTTGTCCCGGTTACTCCTACAACCTTAATCTTTGAAGAAGGATTACAATAAAACTCTGCGGCTAATTGAGCGGCTGCAACGCGCGTATCCTTTGCCCTAACCAAATGCACACCTTTAATTTTGCCCATCTTGGCATTTACATCGCAAACAATCCCCTTAGCCCCGCGAAAGATAGCCTCGGAGATAAACCTTCCGCCGTCCTCTCTTTCCCCCTTTACGGCAATAAATAAAAAACCCTCTCTTGCCGACCTTGAATCAGAGGATATCCCTTTAAAATATCCGCTTCTAATAAGATTAATAAGCTCTCTTATCTGCATTTGGCTCTACTGTAGATAATGCCTCTTTAGTTTTAAGGTATTTTACCGTATCACTTGCTACACTCCTAAAGACCGGGGCAGCGACAACCCCGCCGAAATAATAAGGCTTAGGTTCGTCTATGGAGACTACAATAACAACTACCGGCTCCTGCGCAGGGGCAAAGCCGATAAAAGAGGCAACGAATTTATTATGGGAATAACCTCCTCCGGGTTCTATCTTCTGGGCTGTCCCAGTCTTCCCTGCAGAGGTTATATCTGAAATCTGCGCCATCTTTCCCGTCCCCTCTTCAACTACTCCGGCTAACATCTTTGACAGCCTCCCGGCAGTATCCTCGGAGATAACTCTACGGATTAAGTTCGGAGAGTTTTTTTGAACTACCTCTCCACTCTTCTCTTTTATCTCATCTATAATATAAGGCCTCATCAGGTTTCCTCCGTTAGCAATTACAGATAAGGCAGCTGCCAGTTGAAGAGCAGTAACACCTACCTCATGGCCTATGGGTATAGCTCCGATGGAAGTCTTTGACCAATGGCGTGGCTCTTTTACTATCCCCGATATCTCTCCCGGAAGGTCAATCCCGAGTTTTTCGCCGAAACCAAAAAGCCTTACATACTTATATATTATATTAGCCCCAAGAAGCTGGGCAACCTTGACCGTTCCTATATTGCTAGACTGCTCTATAACCTCCCTAAAGGTCAACCAACCATGGGGGACATGATCATGCAGGGTATGATTTGCTACCCGATAAGAACCTTCCTCACAGAATATCCTCTCTTCTTCGTCAATCCTTTTTTCTTCTAAAGCCGCAGCAGCAGTAACAATCTTAAAGACTGACCCCGGCTCAAATAAGTCGCATATAGAGCGGTTCCTCTTCTGCTCCTTACTTACATCTTTAAATTCATTTAAATCATAAGTCGGGCGGTTTGCCATGGCGAGTATTCTTCCGGTGTAAGGGTCCATAACAATTATACTCGCGGCCTTTGCATTATGTTTTTTATATGCCTTATCCAACTCCCTCTCCGCTATATACTGGACAACCTGGTCAATCGTAAGAACTACATCCAATCCGTCTTTAGGCGCGGACATCTTTTCATAGACATCAAGTTTTGATTGGCGGGCATCACGCAAAAATATCCCCCACCCAGGAGTACCTTTTAAGTATTTATCAAGGTATAACTCAATCCCTTCTAACCCCACATTATCCATACCGGCAAAGCCTATAATCTGGCTGGCTAAGTAGCTGTTAGGATAACTACGCTTGCTCTCTCTGATAAAACCTAAGTGCCTAATTTTAAGCCTCCTTATCTCTTCTGCCTCTTCTATATCCATCTTACGCTTCACCCAAACAAAAGCCTTCTTGCGCCACAGCCTATTCTTAAGGTATTCATAACTTAAATTTAATCGGGAAGATAAGAGGCCTATCACCCTCTCTTTCTCCTTATTATTCATCATATTAGGTGCGGCATAAAGCGAATCAGCAGGAAGGTTAAGCGTCTGCGGCCTAAAGTTGGTATCATAGATTATCCCCCTAAAGGGCTCTATCTCTGTATAGGTATTATGCTGTTTTTTGGCGATGCCTGCTAAGTAATCTGCGCGGAATGCCTGTATATAGGCGAGCCTTAAAACACAGGCTAATAAGAAAAGAAGGATAAAGAAGAATACCGCCTCGCACCTGCGGCGATAATTGCTAATATGCACTTTTAAAAGTTAGTTAAAAAAATTAAGGGCTGATAGTCTTTGCTTCTGCGCGCCTATTTAAACCTAAGATACGGGAAATTATCTCAGAGCCGCCGCTATTTTCTGCGCTTGTCAGGGCAACGCCTTCTGAAGTCGGCGTTAATTTCACTAATTGATATTTATCGGGCATCTGAAAATCAGAATTTCCGGATATATTGCTTCCGATACTAACTAAAGAAGCGCTCCTTTCAATATTGTAACGTAAGACGCTATTCTTATCCAATAGGTCTTGGAATACCATACGCTGTTTCTGCCCCGCATAAGCTAAACGTATAATCTCGCTTTGTTGATATACATAAAGGAGGGAAAAAAAGGTAACAAAAAATGCCATGGATAAAAATTTATTTAATCTCATAGGCTCACTCTCTTTCTGCCACCCTCAGTTTAGATGAGCGGCTTAATGGATTAAAAGTTGTCTCTGATAGCGCCGGAGTCAAAGGCTTTGGGGTAAGTATCTTAATAGCCCCTTCTGCCTCTGCCTTACGAAACGCTAACTTTATCAATCTATCTTCTAAGGAATGAAAAGATATAACGCAAATCCTTGCCTGTTTTCGTAAGGCAAAAATCGCCTTGGATACCGCCGTGCTTAGTATCTCAAGTTCCCTATTTACTGCAATGCGCACCGCCTGAAAAGTCCTCGTAGCAGGATGTATGCGGTAGTGCTTAGCGCGGTAACGCCGCGGGATAGACCGGGATACGATGTCAGCTAACTCTAAAGTAGTAGCAATAGGTTGCCTCTGCCTCTCTTTAACTAAGATACGCGCAATGCGGTTGTGCCAACGCTCTTCGCCAAAGTTCCAGAGCAAGGAAGAGAGCTCTTCTTCATTGAGGTTATTAATCAAATCATACGCCGATATATAACTATCCTTATCCATGCGCATATCCAAAGGCCCTTCCCTTTGAAAGCTAAACCCCCGCGCTGCGTCCTTAAGCTGATAAGAAGATATCCCTAAATCAAAGAGTATCCCGTCAACCTTATCTACGTTTAACTTTTCAAGGATCTTATCTATATCCACGAAGTTTCCGTGGACAAAAGTGCAAGCGGACCCAAACTCACTTAACCTTTGACGCGCGATAGATAAAGAGTTTTCATCACGGTCAATGCCAATGAGCCCTCCTCCGGGGAGAATCCGCCCTAAAATCTCTTTAGCATGCCCTGCTGTGCCCAGCGTGGCATCTACTATTAAGTCCCCTTTTTTTAAATCTAAAAAATCTAACACCTCCCGTAACATTACGGGGATGTGGAAATCCATGCTAACCATCAATCAATCTCTCGGCAATCTCCTCAAAGGATTGCTTGGAATTGCCGTAAAACTCGCTCCATCTATCTTTAGACCAAATCTCAATCCTATTAGCTACCCCAATAAC
>JBASUY010000033.1:0-2723 GCA_049275655.1 Candidatus Omnitrophota bacterium
TAGGGCAATATCAGCCGTTTCCAGGGCCACATCCGGACCGGCAGTTCCCATGGCTATTCCAATGGTAGCTCTGGACAGAGCCGGAGCGTCATTTATACCATCACCTACCATGGCTACCCGGTGGTCAGCTAATAGCTGCTCTATAACTTTTAATTTGTCATCAGGCAACAATTCCGCGTAATAACTGTCCAGGCCGGAATTATTGGCAATAGTTGCTGCTACCTGGCAATTATCTCCGGTCAGCATAACCATTTGCTTTATACCAGCTTTACGCAGAGCAGCAGTTGTTTCAGTGATATCCGGACGCAGATTGTCCATTAAAGTTATAATGCCGATTATTTTATACTGGTCACCTATCAATACCAGGGTTTTACCTTCGTTTTGTAGACTGGCTATCTGTTCCATATGATCCCGGGCATCGAGATTAAGGCTGTCAAAATAGCGCAAATTACCAATATGATAACGCTGTACATTAATGATACCATTGGCGCCTTTTCCCGGCACTGCCTGAAAATCAGATACCGGTGGAATGCTAATCGCTTCACTCTTTGCCTTTCTTATAATGGCATTGGCCAGCGGATGTTCGGAACGATTTTCAATTCCGGCAGCAATACTCAACAATTCATCAACGCTTATATCAGAAAGGCTTATAACATCGACCACTTCCAATTTACCTTCAGTAAGCGTACCAGTTTTATCAAATGCTATTACTGATAAACTGCCTAACTCCTCCAAATGACTGCCGCCTTTAATTAATACTCCCTGGCGGGCGGCATTGCCAATCGCTGATACAATGGAAACCGGCGTGGAAATAACCAGTGCACAGGGACAGGCAACCAGCAGCACAGCCAGAGCCATATATATCCAGTGATGCCAGGGCTGATTTATGAACAACGGAGGCACTATCGCTACCATTATTGCCAGTACAATAACGGTAGGCGTATAATAGCGGGCAAAACGGTCGATTAGTTGTTGTGACGGAGCCCTTTCGCTCTGGGCCTGCTCCACCATGGTTATTATTCGCTGCAGGGTTGTATTTTTATATTCACGGGTAACTTTAATTTCCAGTGAACCGTATTGATTAATTGTACCGGCAAAGACTTCACTGTGAGGTTCTTTGAAAACCGGTACAGATTCTCCGGTAATGGCTGCCTGATTAACGGTTGAGCTGCCAGATACTACCAACCCGTCAGCGGCGATAGTCTCCCCGGGAGCAATTATGATTAAATCACCAATTTCCAAATCAGTAACGGGAATTCTATATTCCCGGCCATTTCTTCTAACCAGAGCTTCCCGCGGTGATAAATCCATCAACGTTCGAATGGAATTACGGGTTTTATCAAATGTATATACCTGCAGAAAATTTCCCAGTGAAAAAAGAAAGACTACTGCCAGAGCTTCCTGATATTCACCTATAACAGTTGCTCCAATAACTGCTATTACCATGAGGGCATTCATATCCAGTTCGTGCAGGGTACGCAAAGTATACCAGCCGGTTAGAGCCGGTCGATAAGTACCTGCAGCTATACCAATAATAAAAACTGATAAAATAGCTGACTCCGGTATATCCAGCAATATAGCCAGCAAGGCAATAAAAAGTGCCAGACCGGATAAAAGCATGGAAGCACTGTAAGTATGCTTTAGCAGATAAACCAGCCGACTTTTAAAACTCCGTTTTTCGCCTTTTTTAATTAGAAACGAGTCAGGGCTGATTTCGTAACCCATATTTTTTACCAGATTCATTACCTGTTCTTCTTGGTTAACTCCCGGTATATCCTGGTATCTAATATTCAGTTTACCCGTGGAAAAAGCCAGTTGTGCGTCAATTACCGCCGGTAATTGTTTAACAGCCGTTTCAATTTTGGCTGCACAACCCGGTCAATCCATACCGATTACATAAAAATTACTTAAGTTTACCTGTAAATCAGCTATATCAATAGCGGTCATGACTGCCGCTCCTTTCCTGGATAAAATTTTATTCGATTACGTGTTCCAATCCCTGCTGGAAAATTTTTTCCACATGTTCATCTGCCAGCGAGTAATATACAACTTTGCCTTCCCGTCTGTATTTTACCAGCTTATCGGCTCTTAAGAGTCTTAGATGGTGAGAAACTGAGGACTCCGAAGAACCTGTAACTGCTGCCAGGTCACATACACACAATTCGTTATGCATCAAAGCAAATAATATTTTAATTCGGGAGTTATCACTTAAAGTTTTGAAAATATGGGCCAGAGCCTGTGTAGTATCTTCAGAGGGCATAAGCTCTGCTGTGGCCGCCACTTTTTCTTCATGAATGCACTGAATACTGCATAAATCGTCATACTCAACTGACACTAAAATCACCCCAGTTAAATTAATATATGAACAACTGTTCATACATTAATGTTATTATTTATTTTACTTTAAATCAACAGGTATTCCGGTAAAAAATAAAACTTTGAAAGCTGGCAAAATTAAGGCAAACTAGCGCCCCAAGTTTTGTGAATATTTCTAAAATCTGATTGTTTACTTTAGTCGGACTTTTAAGATATAATCTAACGGTGTAATTTAATATAGGGGAGGTATGGTTTTGCCATCGAAATTTACTTACAATGAAGAAGCTCTGGAAAATCTGCGCATTGAAGATGCCAGTATATTGGACAGGCTTATTGATGACGAGTCCTTTCGAGAAGGAAACTTAAAAAAACACCGGGGTAAAATTGATAAACGTATAACCCTGCAG
>JBASUY010000034.1:0-1830 GCA_049275655.1 Candidatus Omnitrophota bacterium
ACAAATTTATGAACTTCTGGCAGCCCTGATTATAACGATAATTGTCATATACCTATCCCGTAAAAAAGTACCATCCGGAGTTCCCTTTCTAGTATTTACCCTGTTATTTGCCCTGTTCCGCTGGATAAATAGTTTATTCAGAGTACCGGCCAGCACCCTGAGCGTAGCAGAATGGTTTTACCCATTGCTGTATTTAATGATAATATCGCTATCAATAATCCTTCTGATATTACGCTTTAGATCTCAGCGAGCAACGCTTGACAGTTCCGATTGCTGATTTGATTCATAAATAGCAGAGAGATTGGATTGATTAACCCCCTGCTGTTGTTTAACAATAGCATCCAGTTCTTCACTGGCCAAACGCCCCGGTTCAGAGCAATTTTGCAGAAAATATATGGTGTTTTCGATACGGTCCTGACCGGCTTTAATCTCATTCCAATGTTTTTCTTCTTCAAATAAATTCATGCATTCCTGTAAATTAGATGCCCGGCCGGTTTCCAGAAAATATTTGAACATGGCCAATGTATCCAGATTTTGATAATCGTTATGAATAGGTGAGCGGTTTAAAATTGAAAGGTAAATATCTTCTTTGCCTTTAGCAGCTTTCAACATATCTTCAACCTTTTTTATTTCATTAAGACAATTATCCAGCAGGGCCTGAGAAGTCAGACTCCAATCCTCAAGAGCCATCTTATATCTCTCACACGCCTTTTCATATTCCCGATAACGAATTATGTATACTTTCATTTCATGATTAAAACGACTGCCTTCATCAATGGCAGACCGCTTTTTCCAGCGATTAACGCGGCTAAAGGAGATGATATTATCTGCCAGGCTGTTAACAGTTTCATTTCGAATCGGTTTTAAGGGTGAATTATCAGGCTCTGCCGGGCAAAGTTCAGTTTGATCAATCAAGTATTGTCTTTGTAAAAGAACGTTGCGTAAATAGTTACTATGACGATTCAATTGTTCTATTTCCTTAAGGCTCTGCATGCACATTACTATATCAGTTATTATTTCATCATTAGTTTTAAGAGCTTTGCGTGCTTTACGAGTTTTGGCATATTGCTGTAATTTGTTATTAATTGGTGGTGAAACGGCCAATTCTTCTAATACTGATAAATCAGAGGCGGTTAAGGATACTGAGTCAACCGGTCGATTTTTTATAAAATAAAAACGGGAATTGGTAACCGGATAATAATACGGCCCCAGGGTTACAAGAAAATCGTTTTGTGAAAAAGGGATTAGACTTTCAACTGCCTCCAATTGTTCTTCAATCAGATTAAACCATGAATGTGCATTATCTGCCTGCTCACTCCCGGAAGCCAACTCCAGTTCAATAGCATAAAAATCATTTAGTGTTATATACAAGGGACGATTATAAAAATAATACAAAACCTCAGCAGGTTTGTAGGCCAACATAACTGATTGGTCCAGGAAACGGGGTTCTTCTTTGTTAAGGAAAGTAAAAAACATGCCTGCTCCTCCTTTAGGTAAAAATGTGTCAATAAAGTAAGTTCTATAAATTACCATAATTTCCTCCTTTATGGAAAAATAAATTTCTAAATACTGATGATAGCATTTAATTATTTGCCCCTGCTCCAACAGTTGCCTATAATAGTAGATAATACCTATAGGAGGCTGGTAGTGTATGGATGGCAAGCTGCCGTGGTTTGTTGAAAAAATGAATGATTATGATAGCGAATATTATGCTTTGATAAAAGAGGGGTTACAAAAAGCAATATCAACAACAGTTCTTGATGAGAAAACCCGCTATTTAATCTTGTTGGCTCTTGATACATTAAAAGGTGCAGAAGCAGGGGTAAAAGT
>JBASUY010000035.1:0-2731 GCA_049275655.1 Candidatus Omnitrophota bacterium
CCTGTAGAAGTAGGTATCATAGAAACTGCGGCAGCGCGCGCACGGCGTAAATCCGAATGCGCCATATCCTGAATCTTCTGGTCGTTAGTATAAGCATGGATAGTGGTCATCAACCCCTTTACAATCCCCCAGTTATCATTGACAACCTTAGCAACCGGCGCTAAGCAATTAGTCGTGCAAGAAGCGTTGGATAAGACATTGTGGTTTTTAGGGTCATACTTACCTTCATTAACCCCCATAACAATAGTTATATCTTCACCTTCAGCCGGAGCAGATATAATAACCTTCTTTGCCCCGCCTTTAGTTATATGATTCTCAGCACCCTTTACCTCTTTACCTTTTTTATTCACCCCGTCTTTTTTAACGGTAAAAAGCCCGGTTGACTCAACCACTATCTCAACCCCTAAGTCTTTCCAAGGAAGCTCTGAAGGGTCTCTCTTACTTAATACCTTAATCTCTTTTCCGTTAACAGAGATTGCATCGCCCGAGGTTGCTTTGACCTCTCCATTAAACCTTCCGTGTACAGAGTCATATTTAAAAAGGTATGCGTTTGACTTTGCGTCTGTTAAGTCATTTACCGCCACCAACTCTATATCTTTTGATCCTCTCTCTAGTATCGCTCGGGCAACTAATCTGCCAATCCTTCCAAAACCATTGATGCCTACCTTTACTGCCATTCTATTACCCTCCTTTTAAATATTTTGCAGCTCGCTCAGGCGTAATAGGGCCAATATAAAACCCCGTCCCCCACTCAAAACCTGCAACTTGTGTTAGTTTAGGCATAAACTCAATATGCCAATGATAATACTCTACATCAACATCTCCGTTAATGGGTGCAACATGAAGTATATAATTATACGGGATATCCGGAAAGATATTTTTTACCTTACTTACCGTATCTTTTAATATTTCAGCTAAAGATTTAATCTCATCGTCTGAAACAAAGCGAAGGTAAGCATTGTGCTTCTTAGGCATAATCCAAATCTCAAAAGGAAAACGCGAGACAAAAGGGCAAAAGGATAAAAAATACTTATTCTCAAATATTATGCGCTCTTTCTCCTGAATCTCCTGCCTTATCATATCGCAGAAGATACAGCGCTCCTTATAATCAAAATAACTCTTTGCTCCGGCAATCTCCTCTGCCACATTCTTTGGAACCATAGGTAGGGCAATTAACTGCGTATGCGGATGCTCTAAAGAAGCACCTGCTCCATGCCCAAAGTTCCTGAAAAACATTAAGTATTTAAAACGCTTATCCTTAGCCAAATCAAAGGCGCGGTTACGGCACATCTTTATATAATTTTCTATCTCATGCGGCAATAGGTCTGAGATATCTTTAGCGTGATAAGGGCTTTCAATGATTATCTCATGAGCGCCAATTCCATTTGACATATCATAAAGCCCTACCGGCCTTCTGTCTAAATCCCCTTCTATCTGCAGGGCAGGAAACCTATTTGGCACAGTCCTTACATACCACCCTGAAGTATTCGGGCTTGTCCCGGGCTCTCTAAAACATTCTACCTCAGGAGGGGTCATTGCTTCATTCCCATAACAAAAAGGGCATACCCCGCCTTTAAAGGTATTCTTCTCGTATTGAAAATCTTTTATAGCAGGAGTATGGCTTCTATCTACAATCACCCACCTACCAACAATAGGGTCGCGCCTTAACTCTCCCATCTTATATTTCTACCTCTCTTAAAAATTTAGCCGCTTCCTCCGGGGCTATTGGGCAAATATAAAACCCTGTCCCCCACTCAAAACCTGCGATGCGCGTAAGTCGCGGCATAATCTCAATATGCCAATGATAATCATGCTCAATCGTCTTCCAGTAGCCGACTTTTTTACGCCGAAAAGGAGCGGTATGAATAATATAATTATAAGACGGGTCATTTAAACCCTTCTTTAATTTTAAAAGTACGGCTTTCATTATCTTGGCAAGATTCTCTAAGGACTTATTATCCTGAGAAGTAAAATCAGGGCTATGTTTTTTAGGGAGTATCCAAGTCTCAAAAGGAAATCTTGCGGCAAATGGGCTAATTGCAACAAACCCATCTAAATCTAAAATCAAACGCGACTTCTGCTCAAGCTCCTGCCTAATAAGGTCACAAAAGATACACCTTTCATGGTAATCAAAGTAACGCCTTGCTCCGGCAAGCTCCTCTTTTACCCTCTTAGGGTTTACAGGAGTAGCAATCAACTGCGAACGCGCATGCCTTATTGAACTCCCGCCTGCTGCACCGCCGTAATTCTTAAAGACCAAAACATACTTAAAGCGCTCATCTTTCTCTAAGTCTAAAATCCTGTCCGCATAACACTTTAAAACTTTGGTAATCTGCTCCGGGCTTAAATCAGCTATATTAGCGATATGCTTGTTGGTTTCAATAACTATCTCATGAGCGCCTATGCCGCTCATTATATCGTAAAGGCCTTTTCCTTGGCGGTCAAGCTCCCCTTCTACCTTTAAAAAAGGAGCTATGCTCGGTACAACCCTTAAATCCCAGCCCGGAGTATTAGGCGCAGTCCCCCGCGGCCTTAAAGCGCAAATCTCTTTAGGGGTCTGCTCTTCTAACCCTTCGCAAAATGGGCAGGGCTTCTCTACTGTTGGCTCGTGGCTTTCACCGTTAAAGTAATCAGGCCTACGCGCCCTTTCTGTGGCAACTATAACCCACCTACCAATAACCGGATCTTTTCTTAACTCTGGCATAGAGAAAAATTATAACACAAGCTATTA
>JBASUY010000036.1:0-47315 GCA_049275655.1 Candidatus Omnitrophota bacterium
GGATAAAGATACCCTTGGTACATGCTGCTAATAGCATAGGCCTTATTAATTATAAAAATAGCCATTTTAATATGGTCCGCCCTGGGCTTATCATTTATGGTTTATACCCTAAAGAGGGTTTGAAGGCAAGATTAAAACCGGTCTTAAGCCTTAAAACAAAGGTAGTCTTTGTTAAAAGGGTTCCTAGGGGGTTTGGTATAAGCTATGGGCACTCTTATATTACCAAGAAAGCTACAAAGATTGCTACATTGCCTATTGGGTATGGTGATGGATATCCACGCAACCTTTCTAATAAAGCAGAGGTTTTGATTAAGGAGAGAAGATTTAGGATTGTAGGCAGGATTTGTATGGACCAGTTGATGGTGGAGGTAGGGGATTATAATATAAAAATTGGAGATGAGGTTGTTTTAATTGGCTCTCAAGGAAGAGAGGTCATTACCGCAGAGGAGTTAGCCCTAAAATCAAAGACTATCCCTTATGAAATCGTATGCGGTTTAGGGAGCCGTATCCCGAGGATATATAAGCATTAAGGCAGGCGGTTTATAGCGATTAAACTAAAGGCAAGAGCGCAGATATGGCTTAATGAGGCTGCTAAGAGAGGGGGGAATGCCCCTGAGCGGCCTACGGCTATAAATACAGCATCAATTATATAATACAAAAAACCTACCATAATTGAAATTCCGATAGAAGATAACCCCGTAGCTTTCTTATGCATCATCAGCGAAAAGGGTATTCCTAAGAGGATTATAATCAAGCTGGTAAAGGGAGTAATAAATTTTTGATAGAGGTCTATTTTTAAGTTTCTTATCACGTTTGTCGCCCCGCTTTTAGATAATTTCCAGATATAAGAGTCAAGTTGCTCAATAGTCATTGATTCCGGTTTTTGCCTTTGGGCAAGAAAATCCTTAGGCGTTTCAGGTATGGTCATTATCTCTTCTTCAAGGTAGAGCGGTTCGTCTATAATTTGGCCGTTAATATCAAAATCATAGGTAATGGAATCATAGAATCTCCATAGGTTATCCTCATAGGCTCCTCTTCTGGCAACAATTTTTTTTGTCAGGTTTTGTTTTTCATCCTGCTCGAGTATAGTTATTCCTTCCATGGTTTGAGTATCCGCGTAGAACTTAGTTATAAAGAATAGCCTATTTTTAAGCCCATAGATAGAGAGGTTATTTATAACCTCATTTTTTTTATCCGTCCTTTTCTTTATCCCCTCCTCCATTTGAACCTTGATCCTTTGGGTGGTATTCATCGCCTGCGGAGTCAGGCGGTTATTTACAAGAAAGACGCAGAGGCTTACTAATGCGCCGAAGATCAGGGTAGTTTTAGTGATATAGAATATACTTAGCCCTGAAGCGCGCATGGCGATGATTTCATTATTGTGGTTTAATTTACTAAAGGTGTATAAGGAGCTTAATAGGCAGGCAAAGGGGGATATTTGGGTAAACATTAACGGTAGGCTCCATAAATAATACTGGATTAAGAGCGTGAAGTGGGTTTTGTTTCTTAATATATCGTCTAAATGGGAGAGTAGGTCTATAACTACGTATAGAAAGAGGAATAAAAAGATGCAGAGAATAAATATTGCTACTACGGATTTTAATATATATTTATCTAAGATACGCATAGGCGTGTAGTTAAGAATAGCCCTAATGAGCCAAAGATAATATTCGGTATCCACATTGCAAATGCCGGGTTTAAGTGTCCCTGTATGCCTAAAGCCTCGCAGGCAATGAAGAGCGGATAGTATATTACGATAATAAGTATAGAGATTCCTATATTTATGGATTTTTCCCTGCGCCGGGTAATAATGGCAAGGGGTAATCCCATAAGGATAAAGATTAAAGAAGAGAAGGCAAGGGTAAGCTTTTCGTGTATCTGGGTAATTAGGGGAGCAGGGTTTATATCTTCTTTGCGCAGTTTTTTTATCTGTTGGTTTAATTCTTTTATAGTCATCTCTTTGTATTTTTTTTCTATCTTTCCTTTATCTTTAGCGTCCGCTAAGCTAAGGTTCATAAAGTAAGTTTTAAAGTTAAGTTTATAGAAATTAAGCGGGTTGTTTGGGTCGGGTTCGTCGGAAGTGCCGTCCATTAGTTTTAGTTTTACCTTATTCTCTTCGGGGATAGCGATAAATTCGCCGCTTTTGGCGATAATAGTGCGGGTAGGCTTGTTGTCTCCTTGCGGTTCGTAGATACGCACATTCATTAGCCTGTTTTTCTTCTGATCTATTTTATAGATAAAGAGTATGTATTTTTGAAAAGAGTTGATGAAGACCCCTTCTTCAAATGCGGCTGTAGGATTCTTCATTCCTATCTCCATTAAGGTTTTACGATACTCGTAATGAGCGAAAGATGCAGCGCGGTCATTAAATACCACAAGCCCTAAGCTGATTATTAGCCCTATGGTTAGTATTGGTAGGATTAGCCTGAAGATATTTATTCCGCTTGCCCTTATAGCTATGATTTCATTATCACTTGAAAGCCTACCTAAAGAGATAAGTATTGCCACTAGTATAGATATGGGTAGGGCGTAAGTTACTATATAAGGAGTAAGGAGTATAAAAACCTTAGTTACGCTAAATATGTCAACCCCCTTATTAATAACTAAATCCGCTATTTTTTTTAAGTTTCCCACTACAATCATAATGAAGCTTAAGGAGGCAAGGGTAAGTAAAAACGGCCCGGTGAATTCTTTTATAAGGTAGTTACGGAGTATTCGCATTTATTAGTTAGCCAAAGTTAGGACAAAGACGGCCTGAGCGCCAGCATTCTTTAAAACTAGCGCAGCTTCGGATGCGGTTGCGCCTGTTGTCAGGACGTCATCTATTAATAAAAGGTTACTATTTTTTAAGTTAGAGTTTTTTGCCACGGTAAAACTTCCCGCTACGTTTAACTTACGTTCCTTATCTTTTAGCCCGGCTTGAGCTTTGGTATTGCGCCTTCGCAGTAGTATATCAGAGGAAACCTTTTTATTAAATTCTTTTGCAATATAAGAACTTAGTTTTTCCGCTTGGTTAAATTCTCTTTCGCGCAGTTTTATTTTATGCAAAGGTATAGGTATTATAAAATCAAAGGATTCAATCGGTAAGCTGTATTCGCGGATAAAATTTATCATTATTTTACTAAGGGGTTTAGCAAGGGATTCTTTGCCCCTATACTTAAATTCATGAATTAATTTTGTAGCTATCCCTTCGTATATACAGGCAGAGAAAGCGCGGTCAAAGTATAGGCGTTTTCCTGCGCATCCAGGACAGATATTCTTGTTAAAGTTATTTTTTTCAAGATGCCTTCCGCAGGATACACAAAACGGAGGAAGGTTTATCTTTATCCCTAAGTAGCATTCTTTGCATATTAATTCTTCGTCGGATTCATTTAGTTTTTTCTTGCATGAAGAGCAGGCCTTAGGAAATAAAATTTCTTTTAATCCCCGCAATAAGCCCCGCAACATAAAAAATATCATAACAATTAATTTATCCTTTGTCAATCAATATAGGGGACAATATAGGGGACGGTTCTCATCTGGCAACCATCTATATGGCAATAAGTTACATTAAGAGTAATATAAATGCTCTCTATTGACAGGATAGGGTTTGAATAGTAAAATATTTGCATGTTAAAAGAAGGCTTATCAGAATTAAAGAAGAGATTGCTTAAATTACTTGACGAAAAAGCCCTTAAGCGCGGGGATTTTACCCTCTCAAGCGGAAAGAAGAGTAACTATTATTTAGATGGTAGGATAATTACGTTAACTCCTGAAGGCGCTTATCTTATCGCTAATATAATATTAGAACTATGCCAAGGCAAAGGCATAACCGCTATAGGCGGGCCTACCTTAGGAGCTGATCCTATTGTCGGAGCTGTAGCAGTTGCAAGCTATATTAAGGGAACAGGCCTAAAGACATTTATCGTAAGAAAGTCTTTAAAAGAGCACGGAGCTATGCGTCAAATTGAAGGCCCTAAGCTTAATAAAGACGATAGAGTGCTTTTGGTAGATGACGTGGCGACTACAGGTAAGGCATTGATAGAAGCCAAAGAGGCATTACAAAAAGAAGGAATATTTTGTGACTCTGCGGTGGTAATTGTAGATAGGTGCGAAGGTGCTTTAGAGAATTTAGCTAAATCAGGTATTAAACTTAGTTCTATATATACAATTAAGGATTTTGGCCTTTAGGTGCTCTTGTGCAGAATAGGAAAATAGCGGTTATAGGCGCAGGCCCCGCAGGTTTGATGGCAGCGATAAGGGCCGGCCAATTGAATCAAGAAGTTACCCTCTTTGAAAGAAATACCCAACCCGGTAAAAAACTCCTTTTAAGCGGTAAAGGTAGGTGCAATATCACCAATGCTTTAAGCTTAGAGGATTTTCTTAAACACTTTTCTAATAATGGCAATTTTTTAAGGGATGCTTTTAAGAAATTTTTTAACACCTCTCTTATAACTTTTTTTGAAGAGAGGGGCTTAAAGATGAAGGTAGAGAGGCAGATGCGCGTTTTCCCCGTAACTGATAGCTCAGGAAGCATCCTTGCTATATTAAAAAAAGAATTATCTAAAAGAAAGGTTAAAGTTATTTATAAAGCCGTAGTTAAAGATATTATAATTGAAGATAAAGCCGTTAAAGGGGTTATCTTTGGGGCTAGCAAGAGAGAGTTTTTTGATTCGGTAATTATGGCCACAGGAGGAGCCTCTTATCCTTTTACCGGTTCAGATGGAAGCGGTATAAATATACTAAAGAATAAGGGACATAGGATTATTCCCTTAAAGCCTGGGCTTGTAGGGCTTAAGGTAAAAGAAGATTATCTTAAAAGTTTAGAGGGGCTTACCCTTAAAAATATCAGGCTTAAGTTTAGTTGTGATAAAAAAGAAGTTATCTCTGATATCGGAGAGATGCTTTTTACAAAAGACGGAATATCCGGTCCGCTTGTATTGAGTTTAAGCGCAAGGTTGGTTGATTGGCTTAGCGAGGGGAAAAAAGTTTATCTTGCGATTAATCTTAAACCCGGGCTTACCCTTGAAAAGATAGATATCCGGCTTTTAAGGGAATTTAAGTCAGCTCCTAAAAAAAATATTGCTAATATAATGAAGAATCTTTTGCCTGCTAAGCTTGCAGAATTATTAGCCGTAGCTTCAGGGGTTACCCCTATTAAAAAGGCAAATCAGATTACTTCAGCTGAGAGAAATGCTTTAGTATCCTTTTTGCATTCTTGGCATCTGACTATTATTGGGTCAGGGAATATAGAGGAAGGGATGGTAACTAGAGGTGGGGTTTCTTTAAAAGAGATTAACCCTAGAACCATGGAGTCTAAACTTATTAATGGTTTATATCTTTGCGGGGAGATGATAGATATAGACGCTGATACCGGAGGTTTTAACTTACAGGCGGCATTTTCAACGGGTTATCTTGCCGGTGAATCAGCGGCTGTAAATTAACTTTTGTAGTATTATGCATAAAATATACTTAGCGTCAAAATCTAAGGCAAGGGCAGATATACTGAAGCGCTTGGGGTTTAAGTTCAAGGTTATGCCTAGTAAGGTTAAAGAGAATAGAGTCTTAGGTGGGCTTTCTTTTTCTAGATTGGTTAAAGTAAACGCCCTAAAAAAAGCGCTGGATGTTGCAGGAAAGATAAAAACAGGGGTGGTTATCTCTGCCGATACTATTTGTGTCCAGGATGGAAAAATATTCGGCAAGCCGAAGAATATAAAAGATGCTAAAAACATGCTTAAGAAGCTTTCAAAGAAAGCCCAATGGCTTTATTCAGGAGTAGCCATCGTAGAAAAAGATAAAACGATAAAGAAATTTTTAACCGGAAGCGAAAAGACAAAAGTTTATATGGATAATTTAAGCGATAAAGATATAGATAGATATTTTAAAAAAACCTCTCCCTTAGATAAGGCAGGGAGTTTTGATATACAAGGAAGAGGGGCTTTTTTTGTCCGTCGGATAGAAGGGTGCTTTTATAATGTGGTGGGTTTGCCTGTGCGAAAACTATTTGTAATGTTAAGGAAGTTTGGCATTAACAAGAAGTTTTTCTTTTTTCTCCTATATGCTACCTATATGCTACATACTATAATATTAGCGGGTTGTTCTCATGAGTATAATATTGTAACCGGAAAACAGGAGGCTTTTTATTATAGCACGGATAAGGAAGTTGCTATGGGCCAGTCTATAGCCAAGCAGGTGGATAAAGCTTATAAAGAAAAAGATACCGTTGACCCTTTGATGCAAAAACGGGTGGAGGATATAGGTAAAAGAATAGCCGCGGTAAGCGATAGAAAAGATATAGGCTATTATTTTACAGTTCTTGAAGATGAAGAGATAAACGCCTTTGCGCTTCCGGGCGGTTACATCTATGTTAATAGTGGCTTGATTAAAAAGGTTGAAAATGACGATGAATTAGCCTGTGTCTTAGCGCATGAGGTAGGCCATATTGTAGCTAGGCATAGCATAAAGAAACTTCAGGCATTACAGGCGTATTCTGTTTTAAGGCTACTTGTCGCCGCAGCGCCTTCTTCAGGCGAAGTCGGAGCAGCTTCTGATATGGCGTTTACCGAGATACTTTTAGGTTATAGTAGGGAAGATGAGCTTTTAGCAGACCAGTTGGGAGCGCGCTATGCAAGATTAGCCGGGTATGACCCTTATGCAATGATTACTTTTTTAAAGAAACTGCAAGATGTAAATAAGAGAAGGCCGCTTGCGCCTAAGTCTTATTTTAAGACCCATCCTTATGTCCCGGATAGAATTAGGGTGGTAAAAGAAGAGATGGGAGAAAGGATATCTTTTAGTGATTACATTAATATTGAACAGTTGCCGCATAAAACATATTAAAAGGACAGCTTCTTTTTTAATTCTATTTATCTTTTTATTTATTAGCCCTGCTACTTCTAATAATTATACGGAGGATAAAAATATGAATAATCCTTTTGGGGTACTTGAGTTTTTGCATTGGAATCATGATTGGAACCACTATAAATACCCTTCTGATGCTGAACTTGAAAAGGTAGCCAAGCTTATGAAAGAAGCAGGCGTCGGCTGGGTAAGAGTGGACTTTTTATGGCAGGATATAGAACCTAAGGAGGGCGCTTTTGATTTTGCTAAATATGACCGTATTGTAGATATTTTTTCTGATAATAATATAAATATTTTAGGGCTTTTTAATTATAGCGCAGACTGGGCAACGCTTGATGGAGGATGGAATTCCCCTCCTAAAGATAATAAGTTATTTGTCGCGTATACTTCTGAGGTAATTAAACGTTATAAGGATAAGGTTAAGTATTGGGAAGTATGGAATGAGCCGGATTCTTCTGTCTATTGGTCAGTCCAAGATGGGTTAAAAAGTTACGTCTCTTTATTAAAGGATGTATATACGGCAGCTAAAAAAATTGATCCAGATTGTAAGGTGCTTAACGGAGGGTTAGCCAAAGGAATATCCAGCATAAACTGTTTATATGATAAGGGGGCAAAGGGGTATTTTGATATTTTAAATTTGCATTTTTTTGAAAATCCATTACACGAAGGAAGTATTAAGGCAGTTGCTTCTTTCCCTAGGCTTGCCTATAAGATAATGTCTCGCAACGGAGATTGTCATAAAAAGATTTGGATTACCGAGATTGGTTGTCCTGGGGTAAGAAGGGGATTGGCAGTTAATAAATGGTGGCTGGGGAAGAACCCGACGGAAAAGCAGCAGGCATCCTGGCTAAAAAAGGTATATACAGAACTACTTAAGGATGAAAATGTAGAAAAGGCCTTCTGGGCTTTTTTCCGGGATACCAAAGAGCATTGGGATAATGGGGTTGATTATTTTGGCATTATCCGTTGGAACTACTCTAAGAAGCCTGCTTTTAATGCTTACCGGGATAGTTTTAACGCTTGGAAGAAGAAAACTTTTGGTGCGGGAGGAGGGACTTGAACCCTCATGCCTTGCGGCACAGGCTTCTGAGACCTGCGCGTCTGCCATTCCGCCACCCCCGCTGTGATTGTTTTAAGTATATCTTAGGCAATAAATTCTGTCAAATATAAAAGGTTTGCCGCCCCTCTAATTTACTGCTATAATAATAAATTCCGAAAAACCTAAAAATGGCTATTAATAGGAACGCTTTTTATTTTATATTTTAATTACTTTATGATAAAATGAACAAGGTTGTCGCCTCAAACCATAAGGCTTACAGGGACTATTTAATCCTTGAGACTATTGAATGTGGGATAGAGCTAAAGGGTTCAGAGGTAAAGTCCATCCGCCAGGGAAAGATAAACCTAAACGATAGCTTTGCCAGGGTAGAGGGAAGCGAGGTAACATTATACAATACGCATATAAGCCCCTATCTTCAGGCAAGTTATTTTAATGTTGAGCCGACAAGGGAACGTAAGCTCCTCTTGCATAAGAGGCAGATAGTAAAGCTAGCCGGCAAGCTTACACAAAGAGGGCTTACGCTTGTTCCGTTAAAGGTATATTTTAATGCCCGAGGTTTTGTAAAGATAGAGCTTGGCCTTGGCCGGGGGAAAAAGCTCTATGATAGAAGAGAAGATATTAAGCGGCGTGAGAGCGAGGTAGTTACCCGTCGCATCTTAAAGAACAGAAGAAAGTAATTTGTATTAGATAAAAAATAGGGGGTGAAAGGGCTCGACTTAGGCAGTCGGGTAAGAGCAGCATGCCGCGGACGCATGGTTAGCCGCGTCAACAACCCGTGCAAAATACAAACGCAAACAACCGTTTGTTTGATGTCAAGCCGATGGCTATGCCATCGTTTGGCATGATGCCAGCCTTCGCTAACTAAATTAGCGAAGCCTCTATCCGTTCCTATTCCTACAGGGCGGAATAGAGCACTAGTAGGATAGTCTTGCTGTTTATCCTTTGGCAGCAGGATGAAACTTTTAAAAGGATACGGCTTATAAAGCCCCGCCTTGCAGAGCGTTATAAGCCTAAGCATAAATGTAGGGCTAAGCATGTAGCGGCTTTTATTCGGATGTTTAAGGACCGGGGTTCGATTCCCCGCACCTCCACCATTAAATTTATGCGAAGGAAAGCAAAACTATTTTTATTCTTTGTATTAGGTATTTTTATCTTTGGCTGTGCTAGGTTACCGGTTAAAGAATCCTTACCCGTCTATAATATAAACGGGGCAGGGTATTACTCTCTGTCTTCTTTATGTCAATTAAATGGCTTAACTTTAAATTACGATATCTACACCCGCCTTGTTAGTCTTACTAAAGATAGCCATAGCATAAGTTTTGTCGTTGGAGATAATTTAGTTTTAGTAGATAAAAAAGTATTTCTACTTAAGAACTCTATCGAGATATACGAAGGAAAAATTATGGTCCCCGCACAATTTAAAGAGGAGGTTGTAGCGCCTATTTTTAAGGTTGCTAAATTGCCTCCTAGCCCTAAACAAACAAGGGTAATGCCTTTAATTAAAAAAGTTGTTATAGACCCTGGGCACGGAGGACATGATCCCGGGGCAGTTAGTAGGGGCGGGTTAAAAGAGAAGGATGTAAACCTTGATATAGCTAAAAACTTAGCCGAGTCTTTTAGGAGGGAAGGTATTGAAGTAGTAATGACGCGCAATTCAGATGTTTTTATCCCCTTAGGTAAAAGGGTTGAGATAGCAAATAACTCTAAAGCAGATTTGTTTATAAGTATTCACGCCAATGCTAATAAGTCAAGGAGCTTGCATGGTTTTGAGGTATATTATGTCTCTTCTACGGTAAGCGATTCTGACCGGGCTGCTTACGCTGCTAAGCATTTTAACCTTAACCTTGATAGCTCTTGTTTTGCCAGCAATTCACAGGTTTTAAAATCAATACTCTGGGATATGCTCTATACTTATAACCGGGCAGAGTCTATCTTTTTAGCCTCGGACATTTGCCGCTTGGCAGGGGAGAGCTTAAATGTAAGGGTTATAGGCGTAAAAGACGCGCGCTTTGAGGTTTTGCGTGGAGCTAGGATGCCTGCAGTTTTGGTAGAGGTAGGTTTTTTATCTAATGCTAAAGAGGAACAACTTTTAAGAGACCCAAGCTACCGTAAAAAACTCTCTCAGAGTATTTTTGAAGGGGCGCTTAACTACGCCTGTAAAGCTAAAGAGGGTTTTGGTAGATGAAGCTGATAGGAGTTTTTGATTCAGGTGTAGGAGGCTTGACAGTAGTTAAAGAGCTTATTAAGCAGCTTCCTTCAGAGAGCTTAATTTATTTTGGCGATACAGCGCGTGTCCCTTACGGAGCTAAATCAAAAGAGACGGTAACCAGGTTTTCAATAGAGAATGCCTTATTTTTATCAAAGCATAATGTAAAGTTAATCTGCGTTGCTTGTAATACTGCTTCAAGTTGCGCTCTGCCTAAATTAAGGAAAAAGTTTAGCGTTCCTATAGTTGGAGTAATTAACCCCGGCGCTAAGGAGGCAGTTTATACTACCAAGAATAACCGCATAGGCGTTATAGGGACTAAAGGGACGATTAAGAGCCGGGCTTATGAGGATGAAATCAAGAGGCTTAATCCTAAGATTAAGGTTTTTTCAACAGCTTGCCCTTTATTTGTCCCTTTTGTAGAGGAGGGATGGCTAAATCAGGATGTAGTCTTAACCGTAGCTAAGAAATACCTGCAGCCCTTAAAAGACGCAAGAGTAGATACGCTTATCTTAGGTTGTACCCATTATCCTTTGCTTAAAAAGGTGATTAAAAAGGTAATGGGGAAAAAAGTCGTTTTGATTGATTCTGCTAAAGAGGTAGCTATTGAGGTAAAAAAAATATTATCAGGTAAGGGGCTTTTAAATAAGAGGGGTAAGGGTAGGGTTGATTTTTTTGTCAGTGATAACCCTGAATGGTTTAAGGGGTTAACCGAGAGTTTTTTGGGTAAGCCCTTAAAAAAAGTAAAGAAGGTGGATAATGTATAAGATAAAAGTTGAGCTTGGTTTTAGTTCTGCGCATAACCTAAGGGGCTACAAAGGCAAATGCGAAGAGCTTCACGGGCATAACTGGAAAGTAGAGGTAGAGGTAGGCTCAAAGAAGCTGGATAAGACCGGTATGGTTATGGATTTTACCTATCTTAAAGACAAATTAAAAAAAGTGTTAGAGCCTATGGACCATAAATACCTTAATAAGATTCCTTATTTTAAAAAGGTTAACCCTACGTCGGAAAATATCGCAAAATATATCTTTGATAAGCTCTCTACTTCTTTGTCTGTAGGCAACCTAAAGGGTTTGAATATTTTAGAAGTTACCGTATGGGAGTCTGATAAGGCCCGGGCTACTTATTATGAAGGGTAAGCTTAAACGTGCAGTTGTTTTATTGTCCGGCGGGTTAGATTCGGCAACTGCCTTGTATCTGGCTAAAAAGAAAGGTTACAGGATAACCTGTTTAATCTTTGATTATGGACAGCGCCATAAAAAAGAGATTAACGCCGCTAAAAGGATTGCCCTTGAGGCAAAGGTTGCTTATTGCGTAGCTAAGATTAAGTTTCCTTGGGGTGGATCAAGTTTATTAGGCAAAAAAAAGATACCCTTGTATAAAAAGCCATCAGAGAAGAGCATTCCTTCAACCTATGTTCCGGCGAGGAATATCATATTTTTAAGCTTTGCTCTTTCTTTTGCCGAGGCGATAAAAGCCAAAGCTATCTTTATCGGAGCCCATAGCCGGGATTATTCCGGGTATCCTGATTGCCGGCATAAATTCTTAAATGCTTTTAAGAAGGCAGCGGACTTAGGGACCTTTGCAGGAAGAAATAAGGGGGGGATTAAAATTATATCCCCGTTGATAAACAAAGATAAGGCTAGTATTATAAGATTAGGAGTTAAGCTTAAAGTCCCGTATAAATATACATGGTCTTGTTACCAGGGCGGCAGATACCCTTGCGGAAAGTGTGATAGTTGTTATTATAGAAATAAGGGTTTTAAGGATGCAGGCATCCCCGACCCTTTCCTTAGGGACACCCAATCTGCTAAAGCTACGGCTGTCCCCATAAAAAGGCATGAAAGGTAAAATCTCTGAAGTTTTTGATAGTATTCAAGGCGAAGGCCTCTATTTAGGCGAGCGCCAGGTTTTTGCGCGTTTTTTTGGCTGTAACCTAAACTGCAAGTTTTGCGATACTAAACTTTACAGCTTTTTAGAATATGAACCTGAGGAGCTTTATAGGGAGTTAAAGAAGCGTTATCGTACAAAACACCACTCAATATCATTTACCGGAGGAGAGCCTCTGTTGCAGAAAGATTTTTTAAAAGAGGTTCTTAAGCTTACCTCCAAGGACAACTTAAAAAATTATCTGGAGACAAACGGCACCTTACCAGAGGCGCTTAAAGAAGTGATAAGCCATTTGCATATAGTGGCTATGGATTTAAAGCTTCCCAGCTCAACCGGTTTAAATAAAGATTTTTGGCAGGCTCACCGTGTATTTTTGGAGATAGCTTCTAAAAAAGAGGTCTTTGTAAAAGCGGTTGTCTGCGAATGCACGCAGGAGGGCGACCTTTTAGACGGCTTAAAGTTAATCCGGCAGTCAGCGAAAAATACTATTCTTGTGCTTCAGCCTGACTCAGGGGTAAATAATGGGGCACTAGAATCTAAGTTAGAAACTTTTAAGGATTTGTGCAGAAGAGAGAGGGTAACTACCTGTGTTATCCCTCAGGTGCATAAAATAATGGGGGTTAAATGAAAGCGAAAAAATCTTCCTATGAAGGGTTGCAGAAAAATATAAGAAGGATGAAGACTCCAAAGTTGGATGTCTGGATTAATCAGTATCCTGATAAGGAGTATGCTATAACCATAGAGATACCGGAGTTTACCTGTATCTGCCCTAAGACCGGTTTGCCGGATTTTGCGGTTATAAAGATTGAATACTCCCCGGATAAGTATTGCGTAGAATTAAAATCGCTTAAGATGTACACTATATTCTTCCGTAATGTCGGAATCTTCCATGAGCACCTTGCTAATAAGATAATGGATGATTTTGTAAATGCCTGCAAGCCACGCTGGGTTAAGATGACCTCTGAGTTTTATCCGCGCGGAGGGATAAAGACTACTGTTGTAAGAGAGTATAAAAGAGAATGAGGATAATAGAGGCTAAAAAGATAACCGAGGTAGTCTCTAATCTTTGCCTTAAGGCCAATTGTTCTTTACGTAGCGATGTTTTTAAGAAGTTAAGGTTAGCCTATAAAAAAGAGACTGATAAAAAAGCTAAGTCAGCGTTAGCAGCTATCATTAAAAACGCTGAAGTAGCTAAAAAAGAACAATTAGCTATTTGCCAGGATACAGGGTTTCCGATTGTATTTGTAGAAATAGGCCAAGAGGTAAGGGTAAAGGGTGATTTAAAAAAAGCAATTAACCGCGGAGTTATTAAGGGCTATAAAAAAGGGAACTTCAGGGAATCAATTATCCAAAACCCTTTAATAAGAAAAAACCCTACCTATGGCGGAGCGATTATACATACAGATATAGTAAAGGGTAAAAAGCTCAAGATAACCGTAATGCCTAAGGGTTTTGGTTGCGAGAATAAATCTACCCTGAAGATGTTCTTGCCTACTGCTAACATTGAAGAGGTTAGGGAATTTATTGTTGATGCGGTAAAGTCAGCTGGGCCTGATGCCTGTCCTCCGTATATAGTCGGAGTCGGTATCGGCGGCGGAGCAGAGTTTGCTTCTTTATTGGCAAAAAAAGCGCTTATTAGAGAGGAAGGGCTTTCAAGCAGAGAAAGCGGAGCTGGGCTATTCTTGGAAAGAGATTTGCTTAATAGGATTAATAAATTAAAAATCGGCCCGATGGGATTAGGCGGTAGGACTACGGCTTTAGCCGTAAATATAGAGACATACCCAACGCACATCGCAGGCCTGCCTGTGGCAGTAAACTTAAGTTGCCATGCTTTACGTAGCGCCACCGCCATCTTATAGGGACACCCAACCTGCTAAAGCTATCGTGTCCCCAATGAAGGTTTAAGAAGATGAGTAATAGGCTAAAAAAATACGAATTGGATTTTAAAGGATTAAAAGCAGGGGATGAAATTAATTTTTCAGGCATAATTTATACTGCCCGCGATCAGGCGCATAAGAGGTTAGTAAGCGATATCAAAAGAGGCAAAAAAAGTAATTTCGATGTTAAGGGAGTAGTTATTTACTATTGCGGCCCAACTAAAACTCCTAAGGGAAAGATTATCGGTTCATGTGGCCCGACTACAAGTTCGCGTATGGATGAGTTTACGCCCTTTTTGTTAAAAAAGGGGTTAAAGGGGATGATTGGTAAGGGGAAGCGCTCAAAAGAGGTTGTTGCGGCGATAAAAAAGCATAAAGCAATCTATTTTATAACTCATGCAGGTTGCGGAGCGCTTATCTCAAAATATGTAAAAAAGGCAGTGCCTGTAGTTTATGCTGATTTAGGCCCGGAGCAGATATTAAAATTAGAAGTTAAGGGCTTGCCTTTAATTGTAGCAATTGATTCTAAAGGAGAGGATATTTATGGAAAGAATTGACGGACGCGACAAAGATAAGATAAGAAGGGTTTTAATTACGCGTAATTTTAATAAATACGCTGAAGGTTCTTGCCTGATTGAATTAGGGAATACTAAGGTTGTATGCACTGCTTCGGTTGAAGAGAGTGTCCCGCCTTTTTTAAAGAATAGCGGGACCGGCTGGGTTACTGCTGAATACGGGATGCTTCCGCGTTCCTGCGATAAGCGGATCCCAAGAGGCAGAGACTCCGGCAGGACTTACGAGATACAGAGGTTAGTAGGCAGGTCTTTAAGGTCTGTTACTGAGATGAAAAATTTAGGGGAGAGGACTATTTGGGTTGACTGCGATGTCTTGCAAGGAGACGGGGGGACGCGCACTGCTTCAATCACCGGAAGCTTCATCGCCTTGGTTGATGCTTTAGCTAAAATAAAAAAAGAAGGGAAGATAAATAGTATCCCGGTAAAAGATTATGTTGCCGCAACCAGTGTGGGCATAGTTAATAACGAGCTTTTGCTTGATTTATGTTATGAAGAAGATTCAAAGGCTGAAGTGGATATGAATATTGTTATGACCGGAAGCGGAGAGTTTATAGAGATTCAAGGGACTGCTGAGAGGGCATCTTTTTCAAAGGAGAAGATGGATAAGATGCTGGAGCTGGCAAAAAAAGGGATTGAGGATTTATTCTCCGTACAGCGTAAGCTTGTCGGCGACCTTCTATAGGGACACCCAACCTGCTAAAGCTGTGGGTGTCCCCATTTTAGTATGGAGTTAATAGTAGCTACAAAAAATAATAAAAAACTTAAAGAGATAAAGGCTATTTTAAAGGGATTAAAGCTTAAAGTTACTTCTCTGTTGGATTGTAAGGAGAAGGTAAAAATAGTTGAAAACGGCAAGTCTTTTAAAGAGAATGCCGTAAAAAAAGCGGTTAAGGTAGCTAAGCTTACCGGTAAATTATCTTTAGGGGAGGATTCCGGGCTTTGCGTGGATGCCTTAAATGGCGCTCCGGGAATATCTTCAGCTAGGTTTTCAGGAAAGAATAAGAGCGATATTCAAAACAATCTTAAGCTTCTTAAGCTTTTAAAAGGAGTACCGCTAAATAAAAGAAAAGCTTATTATGTTTGCGTAGTTGCGCTTGCGGATAAGAACGGCTTGGTAGGGGTTGTAGAAGGAAAATGCTTTGGTAAGATAAGCCTTACAGCCAAAGGCAGAAACGGGTTTGGCTATGACCCGCTTTTTTTAATACCAAAATACAATAAGACCTTTGGCCAGCTTAGCCAAAAAATAAAGCATAGTATGAGCCACCGTTATCACGCCTTAAAAAAAGCCCGAAAGGCAATTGAGAATTATATTGTTAAGAGGTTAGAGGATTGATATAATAATTTTTTATTACGGGGCGTGGCTCAGTTTGGCTAGAGCGCTTGGTTTGGGACCAAGAGGTCACAGGTTCAAGTCCTGTCGCCCCGAATTATGAATTGTTAGAAGTCATGAAAATAATTGAAAGAGAAAAGGCTATATATTTAAGAAATAAGGGTTTTTCTTATAATGATATAGCTAGCAAACTTTGTGTTTCTAAGGGGTCTCTTAGTCGTTGGTTAATAGGTGTTTCTTTTGTTCCTTCTGAGAAAGTTATACACCGCAGATACCTTTCGAGGATTAAGGCTGGACAAATGTTACATAATCGTAAAATTTCTAGAACCGAATCCATTAGCAATAGCGCTTATAAAGAAATTGATTCACTAACTAAAAATGAACTAAAGCTTATAGGTATAATTGCTTATTGGACTGAGGGCTCAAAAACAAGAGATAGTCTTGTGAAATTTACTAATTCCGATCCTGAATTCATTAGATTTTCACTAAAATGGTTGAGAGAGGTTTGTTTGGTTCCTGAAGATAAGATAAAAATACATTTACGCATACATGATGATTTAAACAAGAAGAAGATAGAGCAATTTTGGTCTCAAATAACAGGAATCCCCTTATCTCGATTCTATAAAACTACTTTTAAAAAAAGTAATTCTTTGGGGAAGCGTAAGAACAGATTACAGTATGGTATAGCTAGTGTAACTGTTTGCGATACAAATTTGTTTTATAAAATAAGAGGTTGGATTAAAGGTGTTATTAATCAATTATTTAGTTTATAATTTTCTGTTTTTGGGAACCTTAAAAGACAAGTAGGTAAATATATGCGCGCCTGTAGCTCAATTGGATAGAGCAACTGCCTTCTAAGCAGTAGGTTGGCCGTTCAATTCGGCCCAGGCGCACCAGATATTAAAATATTTTAAGATATGCGCAGAAAAATTGAAAAGGCATTAGGTTTTTTTATCCTCTTTTTAGCTATTATTTATGCTTTAGCCTATCTTTTTTTAGTCGTCACAGGCAAAGCAATACTAATCAATCAGATTCAGAGGATAACCCATAAAAAAACAACCATAGACTATTTTTCTATCACTCCTATTTTAAGGATAGATATAAAAGGCCTTGACGTGCAGGGGTTGGCAAAGTCTTCTAAAGTATCCACTTCTATCAGCATTGTAAACCTCTTAAGAGGAAGAGTAGTCCTTCGCAATTTAACCTTTATACAGCCGGAGTTTTTTGTTAATAAGACTCCTCCTGAAGTAGCTAATCCTTCTATTTATTCCGCGACCCTTAATCCGTCGGTAAAACCTCCTCCGGCGCCTAAAGAGGCAAAGCCGGTATCTTTTGGCATCCTTCGTCTTGATATTAGGGACGGCAAGGTAATTTTTATTGACCAGACAATAAAGTCAGGTAGTATTAAGATATCGGTAGAAGAGATTTCAGCATATATAAAGAACTTTTATCTTTACCCTGTTTTTGCGATAACCGAATTTAAACTTTCTGCTATAATTCCATGGAAGGAAGGCGAAGATAAGGGTAAGTTAGAGTTAGACGGTTGGATTAATACGCATAAAGGGGATATGAGCGCAACTTGCAAGGTGAACGATATAGATGCTATATACCTTTACCCTTATTATTCTACTTGGGTGGATTTAAAGAAAGCGCGCATTGAAAAGGCAAAACTAAATTTTTTAAGTGAAATTCACGGGTTAAATAACGATGTTACTGCTGATTGTTTTTTAGAGCTTACTGATATGGTGCGCAAGCCTCTTGAGATAGGAGAGCCAGAAGCAAAGGCCTCAAAGTTGACTAATGCTGTTTTAGATAGGTTTAAGGAACTTGACAACGGAGAGGTTAAACTTAATTTTAAGATAAAGACTAAGATGGATAGCCCGCAATTTGGCTTTGAGAACTTTAAGTCTGCCTTTGAAGAAAAGCTTATGCGCGGCAGGAGCACTTTTAAGTCCAGTTTACAGGATTCTTTATCTATCCCGGTTAAGGCAGTTGAAAATGGTTTTAGAAGCTTTACGGACCTTTCCCGCGCAATGATTGACGGAGTTTTTGCTATAGGCAATCAGGTCAAAGAGTCTGCCGATAAGGTTATGAATGGGGATAAGGATAAGCAAAGTAGCAGTAATTAACTTTTGACATATATTTTTTATGGTGGCTGTGGCGCAATTGGTCAGCGCGTCTGACTGTGGCTCAGAAGGTTTGCGGGTTCGATCCCCGTCAGCCACCCCAGAATATCCTTATCCTCGTATAATGGGAGAGTTTGAAGGGTTATTCATCGGTTATAGTATTTATAGGTCCATGCATGAAGGTAAATGATAGTTCCTTTGCTAGGATTACTATTATGCAAAGGTAGATATATGAGAATTCTAAAGAGTAACGGCAGCATATCTACATCTACATTCTTTAGCGCTATTATGCCTAGAGAGTGGGCATTGAACGGGCATGATGAAGGCTTCTTTAACTATCTTAAAATGTTTTTTGAATTTTTAAGTACTTACCTTCCTAAGGGAGCATATATGGAATTGGGATGTGGCACTGGATTATTGTGTAAATACGTAGAAACATATTCAAAAAAACAGATTATTCCTTTTGGTGTTGATTTAAATCATAAACTTGTGAGGCTTGCGAAACGGAATAATCCGAAATATGCGAAAAATTTTCAGGTAGCGGATTATTTTACTTTACCGATAGAAAAACTCGCAAAGTTCACCTCTGTAGCGGTGTTTATCGATAATATGCAATCTTGGGGTAAAACATGTATGATGATATGCAGTCTCTTAAAAAAAAGGGAGAATAAGGTAATTGTATTACACTGTTATGAGTTTAGGTTTCTTCCTATAAGCTGTTATATTTTAGACCCTATTGCAAGCATCGCTGAGAAGAATCATTATCACGTTTTTGTATTCGATAGGTTCGTGGTTTTAACAAAAAATTCCCGGATCTTTCGTCATTATAATAGAATGAAATTCTTTGAATATTAAAGTAGATAGGAATGTAATCAATAGGTTTTGTTTCATAAGTTATTCCTAAGTTAGCCGTTTCTATTTATAAGCAGCTTTTTTATAACAGTTTGAAACGAGAGGGGCCCTTAATTTTTCATCTACACCTAGAATAATACGTATATTTAGTTTAAGCATAAAACTATGAATGAAATAGCGATTAAAATTAAGAATTTATCAAAACATTTCGGTAAAGTTATTGCAGTAGATAATATTTCTTTTGAAGTAGGTAGTGCTGAAGTTTTTGGCTTTTTAGGCCCTAATGGCGCGGGTAAAACTACTACTATCAATATTCTTTGTACCCTTCTTAAGCCTACGGCCGGAGAGGTAATCGTGAACGGGTTTAATGTAGTAAATTCGCCTAATGAAGTAAGAAGGTCCTTTGGTATTATTTTTCAGGATCCCAGCCTTGATGAGCGGCTTACTGCTTATGAAAATCTTAATTTTCATGGAATGATTTATCATTTGCCGTCAAAGGCAAGGAAGGCGCGTATCAAAGAAGTGTTGGATATGGTGGGTTTATACCCAAGGAAGGATACTATTGTACGCACATTCTCAGGCGGCATGAAAAGAAGGTTAGAGATTGCCCGCGGCCTCATGCATAACCCTAGAATCCTATTTTTAGACGAGCCGACTGTAGGATTAGACCCGCAGACAAGAAATTACATCTGGGATTATATAATCGAGCTTTCGCAAAAAAAGGGAATTACCGTATTTCTTACTACGCATTATATGGATGAAGCAGAAATATGCCAACGCGTAGGAATTATTGACCATGGTAAAATTATTGATTTGGATGCACCGGGAGCATTAAAAAATAAATATAAGGTATCTTCTCTTCACGATGTCTTTTTAGAAGCTACAGGTCATGATATACGCGAAGAGAAACCGGATGAGAAAGAAGATTTAGGACTATTTTTGCGCGCAAGGAGTAAATTAAGATAACCTATGGATTTTGTTGCCATTCGTACAATTTGGGTAAGGGATCTTATCCGCCATTACAGGGATAGGGTGAGGCTTTTAGGTTCCGTAACTCGGCCGGTGCTCTGGCTTTTGATTATGGGTACTGGTTTAAGGGCTGCATTTGACGTGCACGGGATATCATATACGCACTTTATATTTCCCGGGATTATTGCGATGAATCTGATATTCGCGGCAATGATTTCAACTTTTAGTATTATCTGGGATAGGGAATTTGGTTTCTTGCGGGAGATTCTTGTAGCTCCTATACCGCGTAGTTCAATTGTGCTTGGTAAAGCCTTAAGTGGCTCAACGGTTGCCTTTATTGAAGGCCTCTTTGTTTTAGTTTTTGCTCCGTTTATAAAAATACACATTCCTTTGGTTAACCTACTTCTGCTTTTGCCGTTGATGTTTCTTATTGCCTTTGTTTGTACGAGCATGGGGATTGTGATTGCTGCACGGATGACTTCTTTTGAGGGTTTTGGTGTGATTTCTAATTTTGTGATTATGCCGATGTTTTTTTTAAGCGGGGCAATGTTTCCTGTAGATAATCTTCCTCATTGGGTAACTTTCATTATTAGGATTAACCCTTTAACTTACGGAGTAGATCTCTTGAGATGGGATATCCTTGGGATAAAAGTATTCCCGCTTTATATGGATTTTCTATTTCTTGCGATTTTTGCCTTTATAATGCTAGGAATAGGAGTTTTTGAATTTAGTAAGACAAATTAAGCAAGGGATCTTGAAAATTTAGGAAATTAAATTAAATAGAGAGGTACTCAATTTAAAACATTGACCTTAGAAGTAATTTCAATATAATTAAAGAGATTTATTAACCGGTAGATAAAGAGGAGGAGTGATGAAAAGACGCTTAGGATTACTACTCGCTGCGGTCTTTGCATTGGTATCAACAGCTGTTTTTGCAGAAAGCAAAGGTTTAAGTTTAGGCAGCTTAGACAAAGATGCAAAAAAGGCTGAAATCGAAGCTAAGAAATCAAGTAAAGAAGCACAGCTAAAGGCAGAGAAAACCAAAAAACAGGCAGAAAAAGATTTAGAAGCAAAAAAGAGAGAAGCTGAAGAGAAGAAGAAAGAAGCAGAAAAGAAAAAGAAAGAAGCCCAAAAAGAAGCCGAAAAAGCTAAAAAAGATTTAGAAAAAAAGCAGAAACAAATAAATAAAGACGCAAAAAAACAGCAAAAAGGCTTAGAAGGGATGTTCAAACAGTAAGGACTCAATAAACATGCAGCAGCCTTCTCTCGCTTAGGGGAAGGCTGTTTTTTTAAAAGGCAATAGTAGCTTAATTGGGACTACATCTTTTAGTTATCACGTGTAAGTTTTTGGTTATTTTATCCTATTTAAAATTGTAATTTCAGAGATATATCAAGGTAGTGCTTATATATAATCGTTATTTGTAATCAGAGAGGTTTTCCCTTGGCTCAGACTAAAGTGGCTCTGATTTTTATTTTTTTCTTGAGCGTATCTTTTGGGGCGATAGATAATGAAATCAGTATTTAAATATATTTACGGGCCGGTTCCTTCATGGAGACTGGGGAGTTCTTTGGGGATAGATCCTCTCTCGCAAGAAGGAAAGATTTGCACATTTGATTGCGTATATTGTCAGATCAAACAAACAAAATTATTTACCGATGAAAGGAAAAATTATATCCGCATACCGGATTTAATGGATGAATTGGCTTCTCTGCCGCCTTTAAAAATAGATTACATTACTTTTTCCGGTATTGGTGAGCCTACTTTAGCCGGAAATTTAGGAGAGATGATAAAGGCAATAAAGAAAACAAGAAAGGAGAGAATCGCAGTCCTAACAAATTCTTCGCTGATGCATAGAGGAGACGTTCGAAAAGACCTCTTTTTGGCAGATTTTATCGTTGCTAAATTAGACGCTCCCTCGCAAAATATTTTTGAAAGAGTTAACCAACCTATAAAAACTATTAAGTTTGATAGTATTATTGAGGCGTTAAAAGACTTTAAGAGCTCTTATTTAGGGAAATTAGCATTGCAGATTATGTTTTTGGGGCAAAATAAGAAATATGCGCCGGAGATTGCGAAGATTGCCAAAGAGATAAATCCCGATGAAGTTCAGCTTAATACTCCTCTTAGGCCATGCAGGGTAAAACCTCTGCCTAAACAAGAATTGGACGAAATAAAAAAGTACTTTGAGGGTTTAAAGGTAATCTCTGTTTATGAAGCCAAAATTCAGAAGGTTAAGCCTGTAAGCGGCGAAGATACATTGAAAAGAAGAGGTAAGATTGAATAATATAATAAGGAGGTTTTAAAAAGCGGGAAAAAATAATTGACTTAAGGACGCGGAAAGAAGTATAATTGAAGAGGAAAGCATTTTTTATTTTAGGAAAAGCAACCAATGGGAGGTGTAAAATGACTAAAACAGCTTACAATCCATTTGAGAGCGCTCAGGCGCAATTTGATAAAGTAGCGGCTCTTCTTAAGTTAGACAGCGGCACCTGCGAGCTACTGCGCCAGCCAATGCAAGAAATACATTTTACCATCCCCGTAAAAATGGACGATGGGTCAACCAAGGTATTCAAGGCTTTCCGCATCAAGCATAATGATGCCAGGGGCCCTGCGAAAGGCGGAATTCGCTTTCATCCGCATGAAACAGCTGATACGGTACGCGCGCTTTCCATGTGGATGACGTGGAAATGTGCGGTAGTAGATATCCCGCTCGGAGGTGGGAAGGGTGGTGTAATCTGCGATCCCCACAATCTCTCTATGGGCGAACAGGAGAGGCTGTGCCGTGGGTATGTCCGTCGGCTTTCTACACAGATTGGCCCTAATCAGGATGTGCCTGCACCGGATGTTATGACAAACGGACAGCATATGCTTTGGATGCTTGATGAATATGAAACAATCCACAGCGGCCGGTATCCTAGTATGATTACAGGCAAGCCTGTGGGCATGGGTGGTTCGCTGGGACGTAAAGAGGCTACAGGCTACGGAGTTGTCTATGTACTTAAAAATCTGCTGCGTGAAATGAATATTGCAGTTGAATCTACAATGGCCAGCATACAGGGTTTTGGCAATGTGGCTGAGTATGCTGCCCGTATGTATACGAAGCTGGGCGGTAAAATTATTGCAGTATCCTGCTGGAATCAGGCGGATGCCAAGGCATATACCTTTAAAAAGAAAAGCGGTTGTGATATTGAACAACTGGCAGGCATTAAGGATTCATTTGGCGGTATTGATAAGGAAAAAGCTATTAAACTAGGATACGAGGTGCTTCCGGGAGAAGAATGGATTAAGCAGGAAGTAGATATCCTGATTCCCGCAGCGCTAGAAAACCAAATTACTCCCACGGTTTTTCCCGGTATATCCTCAAAAGTCAAAATTATCTGCGAGGCAGCTAATGGGCCTACCGTACCTGATTGCGATGCGCTCATCCGCGAACGCGGAATTATTCTTCTGCCTGACTTTCTTTGCAACGCTGGCGGCGTAACTTGCAGCTATTTTGAGCAAGTACAGTGTAGCATGAATTACTTCTGGGATATAGAGGAAGTTTTTGAAAAGTTAGAATACTGCATGACTAAGGCATTTAGCGCGGTCTACAAGCTTTCCATAGATAAAAATTTGTATATGCGAGATGCCGCTTATACAATCGCTATTAACAGGGTGGCTGAAGCAGTGAAGCTGCGCGGTTGGGCATAAACTGCTCAAAAAATAAGTTTTTTAGGTGGTAAATATGATTAAACTCTCGCGCAGTAAGTTAGAATTATTCTTGGATTGCCCGCGTTGCTTTTGGTTAGAGGTAAATAAAGGGGTTAAGCGGCCGCCGTCATTTCCTTATACAATAAACTCTGCCATAGATAGCCTATTAAAAAAAGAGTTTGACCTGCATCGCCAAGAAGGGACGCCACACTATCTTATTAAGAAATACAATATAAACGCTATTCCTTATAAGTGCAAAGAGATTGATACTTGGCGGTATAATTTTACTGGGATACAATTTCATCATCAGCCCACGGATTTTTTAGTCTTTGGCGCTATAGATGATATTTGGATTAATCCGCAGGGTGAGTTGATAGTGGTTGACTATAAAGCCACGGGCGCAAACGAATATAAGATTTATGATAGTTACAAGCGTCAGATGGAGGTTTATCAATGGCTTTTCCTTCAAAACGGGTATAAAGTTGCTAAGTCCGGGTATTTTCTCTTTGCCAAGGTAAACAAAAACAGCGGTTTTGCCGAAGGTAAGCTCTCTTTTGATTTATACTTAGAATCCCAGGAAGGTGATAGTGCTTGGGTAGATGGAGAGCTTATAAATGCCAAAAAAACCCTTGATAGCCCTATCCCTGAATCTTCCGCAGAATGCGCTTACTGCCAATTTGCCAAGAATAGTAAGTCTTAGAATTGAGGTCTGGCTTTAACTAAGAGTAGTTAGATAATAATAAAAATTACGAAAAAAGCGTATAAATTTTATTTTTTTAAGCGATGAATAAGAAAGGAGTATATAATGAAGACCGAAACTGTTAAAAGAAATAAGATTATTACCCGTGATTGGTTTAACCAATGGTCAAACCAGTATGATCAAACATTAGGCAGGATTAGTTATCACTTAAGGTTATTGGATTTATTGGTGAAAAATTCGGGGGTAAAAGATAACGATAAGATATTAGATTTAGGTTGCGGTACTGGCTTGCTTAGTTTGAAGTTGTTAGAGAAAGCCGATTGCTATATTACCGGTATAGATAATTCTAAAGAGATGATTTCAATTTTTAAGGAGAAGATTAAGAAGCTTAAGCTAGAGGATAGGATAAATTGTCTTTTGATGGACCTTGATTCCTTAAATTTTCAAAGCAATTCCTTTGATTTAATAACTTCTTCAGTTGCCCTGCATCACCTTAAAGATAAACTTACTCCTTTAAAAAGACTACATAAGTTTCTTAAGCCAAAAGGTATTTTATTTATAGCAGAGTTAGATATGGATACTACAGGCAGGCATACCGATATTAAAAGGCTTAAGCGTATTTTAAAAGTCTTAGAACAAGAGTGGGTTCCTGCTTTAAAAGATGCAGGGGTTGAGGCATTTAATAAAATGTATTTTAACGGGATAAAACATATTTTAAATCAAGGCGACTATTGTTTAAGCCTTAATCAATGGGCTTCTATTTGCCGCAGGGTAGGGTTTAGTAAGGTTAGTGTTAAACGAGTTCCAAAGCATAAGGCCTTTGGTATAGTGGTAGCTAAGAAGTAAAGATGAATAGAAAAAAAATTATCCTTCCTTGCCTTTTTATTGCCGGGTTATTTATATATACAGGTTATAAGGTATCTAAATTATCAGAGCGTATTCAAAGGATAGAGGATAAGCTTGGTGGCACTAAAAATATCCTTTGTAATCAGAAAGATACTGTAGAAAGAGTGCGCAAGTCAGTAGTGCGCATAGTAGGCGGACATGGAGAAGGCTCAGGATTTGCGGTAAAAAGAGGCGGATTTATCTTAACTAATTTCCATGTTATAGCTGATGAGTTAGCCCCAAAAGTTATCCTACCAGATAATACATTTGAAACAGCCCAAGTTATTATGGCAGACAAGATAGCAGACCTTGCTATTTTAAAGATTGAAAAAGATATTCCCACGCTTAACTTTGCGCGTCTTAATTGGGTTACTCCTGCTGAGGAGGTTATGGCAATAGGCTATCCTCTTGGCGGAGGGCTTGACGGAGAGTCGTTTATTACCCGCGGGGCTATTTCAAGATTTGTTTTTGATAAAGAGAACAATCTAAAATACATCTTAACAGATATGACCCTTATTAATGGCGTAAGTGGCGGGCCGATGGTAAATATCTGCGGAGAAGCAGTTGGGATTGCTTGTGCGGGATTGCCTCCGGGAGGGATGGGGGTAGCTATATCATCTGATTCTATATTTGAGAGAGTTGTAAAGATGTTTGCTTCGGAAAACCCGCTAAAAGACGTAAAAAAGATAACTTTTAATCCTGATAAAAACCCCCTTGAGGCAGTCCGATCTTTTTATAACTACCTGAAACTGCGCAGTATGGAGAATGCTTTTGGGCTTCTCTCGGATAATTTTATTAAAGGTTTTTCTTTTGAAGATTGGCTTAAGGGGTATGAGTCTATGCTGGATACGAATATTGTTCTTATTAAGCCGGATAAAAAAATAGCCGATAGAATACATGTGAAGCTTTCTACGAAAGATTTAGTTGATGAAAAGATTGTTTATAAATATTTTGAAGGGTTGTGGGATGTTCGTAAAGAGCAGGGTAGGTGGCTTCTCTGGAGGCCTAAAATAAAAGAGGTTAAAGATCCGGAACAAACTTGGTTTTTAGATATAGAGATGATTGGAGGGATTGAGAAGTTTTTAAAAGAACGTAAAGATTTTGTTGAGGATATTGGGTTAGCTATGTATGAGTTATGGATAGAGCCGGGGAATGAATATTTAAGCTTAGAGGAGCTTTACAGGAGGGCCAAAGGTAATTAAAAATTTTAATTATTTTTTAATCCTATTTTAATCTTAAAAGCGCTATATTCTTCTTTTAGAGCAGGCAGATTTTTATGACTGCCAGAGGGTTTGCGTTAGTTTGGGTATTCGCAGCAGGTTTGCTTTATTTATATAAAGAGGATGATGATAAGGATACTTATTGTTGACGACGAAGATGGCGTAAGAAGAGTTTATAAGACGTTGCTTGAGAATGAAGGATATGATGTTTTAGAGGCCGCGGACGCAATAGAAGCATCCTATGAATTAAATAAAAGCCCAATAGATATAATGCTCCTTGATATAAAGATGCCTCAGGTGTATGGTAGTATGTTTTACGATACCATGCAGATGTTTCATAAAAACGTGAAAGTTATTGTGGCAAGCGTATATACTATTGAAGAGCAGAAGAAGATGGTACAAGGCGCTGCGGATTATTACGATAAATCTCAAGGGTTAGACCTGCTCTTGGATAAGATTAAAAAAGTTGAGCAATCTATTAGAGAGCTAAAGAATATTCTTATTATCGATGATGAGCCGGGGATTAGAAAGATATACCGGCATTACCTTCAGGAATATGGATACCGTATTATGGAGGCGCATAGCGGGAGTTTGGGGTTAGAGGTTTTAAAAAAGAATAGCAGTATTCCTTTGGTTATACTTGATTTAGCTATGCCCGAAGAAAGCGGGTTAGTAGTATATAACCGGATAAAAAAAGATTTTCCTGAGGTAAAGGTCTTAGTCGCAAGCGTTTTTACCAAGAAAGACCAAGAGCGTTTTCTTCCCGAGGCTGACGGGTATTATGATAAGTCAGAGGATGCGGCCGGGTTAATTAATAAAATAGAAGAATTAATAAAGTAAAGTTAAGAGAGGCAAGATAAAAAGGGGCTTTAAAAAATATGAAGATAATTATCCTTATTCCCGTAGTCCTTATCCTTGTTTCTTTTCTTCTTACTCGGTTTTTGGAGAAGAAGATTCTCTTCCGTCCTTTAAGGCAGGTAGTTAATACACCTCAATCCGTAGGATTAGAGTATGAGGAGGTCTTTTTTAAGTCCCTTGATGATGTTAGGCTAAACGGTTGGTTTATCCCGGCAAAGGGCGCTTTGTTAACGGTCCTCTATTTTCACGGTAATGCCGGAAATATAAGCCATAGGATTGAGGTAGTCAAAGCCTTTAATTCCCAAAATTTTAATTTTTTTATATTTGATTACCGAGGTTTTGGTAAAAGCAAGGGCTATCCGAGCGAAGAGGGGACTTACTTAGACGGTATAGCAGCGTATAATTACCTCGTTAACCAGAAAAATATCTTGCCTGAAAATATAGTCTTATACGGCAAATCTTTAGGCGCGGCAGTAGCGGTTAATACTGCTATTAAGGTAAAGGCAGGAGCTTTAATCTGCGAGAGCGGCTTTGCTTCAACCAAAGACATGGTTAAGGAGTTTTATAGGCTGATTCCTCTCTGGGTCTTTATTAGCCAAAGGTATGATAGCTTAGAGAAGATTCGCCGGGTTAATATTCCTCTTTTAGTCATGCATAGCCCTAAGGATGAGATTATTCCTTTTAGGCACAGCAAGAGGCTATTTAAAAAAGCAAGGGAGCCAAAGGAGCTGTATATAATGAAGGGTGGGCATAATGACGCCTTTTATATTTATAGAACTGAGATTATGAAACGGATGGAAAATTTTTTAATAAAATATTCAAAACAACCTAATAGCCTTTAAGATTAGGCGTAGTTAGCCCTACCTTTTGCAATAAGAGATAAACTTACCCAAAAAGATAAAAAATCCTTCGGACAATTTGCTATACAATTTTTATGAGCTATGATAAAATTATCGGGAAGAAAGGCTTAAAAATAGGTAAGAGGAATGCTTAATTTTAATAAGATGACCCAAAAGGTCCAAGAGGCAATAGAAGGGGCGCTAAGAATAGCCCGTAGTAACTTAAATCAAGAGGTAGATGTAGAGCATTTAGTACTCTCCTTGTTGGAGCTTAAGGAGAGTATAGTGATAGATATCTTTGAAAAACTTGGGGTTAATATACAGGCGTTTAAGCGCGAAATTGATTCTTTGATTGCGCGTAAGCCCCAAGTGGAAGGAAAAGGCCTCCAGGAGCGCCTTTCGCCCGAACTTATCGGGTTATTAGATACTAGCGCTAAAGAAGCAGAACTTTTGCAGGATGAGTATGTAAGCGTTGAACATCTTCTGCTGGCGATGGCAGAGGCAAAAGGGATGCAGGTTTCGGATATATTTAGCAGGCACCGTATTACGCGCGAAGCTATTTTAAATGTATTAAAAGATATAAGAGGAGAACATAAAGTGACAGACCAGAATCCAGAGAATAAATATCAAGCCTTAAAGCGTTACAGCCGCGACCTAACCGAACTTGCAAGTTTAGGCAAACTTGATCCTGTAATCGGGCGCGACAGCCAAATACGAAGGGCAATTCAAGTTCTCTCCAGAAGAACAAAGAATAACCCGGTTTTAATCGGAGACCCCGGGACAGGCAAGACCGCAATTGCCGAAGGGTTGGCTAAGAGGGTCTCTGACGGAGATGTTCCTACTACGCTTAAAGATAAAAGAATAGTGGCTTTAGATATAGGTTCGCTTGTAGCAGGGGCAAAGTTTAGAGGAGAGTTTGAGGAGCGGCTTAAGGCAGTTCTAAAAGAGATAGAGGCAAAAAAAGGAGAGGTGATACTTTTTATAGATGAGCTTCATACCCTTGTCGGAGCCGGGGCAGCAGAAGGGTCAATTGACGCCTCAAATATGCTCAAGCCTGCTTTAGCGCGCGGAGAGTTGCGTTGTATCGGTGCTACGACCCTTGATGAGTACCGTAAGTATATTGAAAAAGATAAGGCCTTAGAGAGGCGGTTTCAGCCGATATATATAGGCGAACCGACTGTAGAAGATACCATAGCAATACTGCGCGGTATTAAAGAGAGGTATGAGATTTATCACGGGGTAAGGATAAAGGACAGTGCTTTAGTTGCCGCGGCTACACTTTCCGATAGATATATAACTGACCGCTTCTTGCCGGATAAGGCGATAGATTTAATAGACGAGGCGGCTTCAAAACTGCATATAGAGATTGACAGTTTGCCTACTGAGATAGATATTTTACAGCGTAAGATAATGCAACTTGAGATAGAGACTCAGGCACTTAAAAAAGAGAAGGACCAGCCTTCAAAGGAGCGCTTAAAGAAGATTGAGTTAGAGTTAAACGCCTTAAAAAAGGAGCGCGATGAAAAAAAATCCGAATGGGAGAAAGAGAAGAGTGCTATTAACCATGTCAGAAGCATAAAAGAAAAGATAGAGTCGGCAAAGATAGAAGAGGCAAGGTATGAGAGAGAGGCGCGCTTAGATAAGGTAGCTGAGATACGTTATGGGATTTTAAGAGAATTAGAGCAAGACCTTGCTAAGGAGAATGAAAGGTTATCTAAGACGCAGGCTAAGAGTAGGATACTTAAAGAGGAAGTAGGGGAGGAGGATATTGCCGAGATAGTTTCAAAGTGGACAGGTATTCCTGTTTCAAGGCTAATGGAAGGGGAGATTCAGAAACTTATCCATATGGAAGATATGCTAAAGGCTCGGGTGGTTGGGCAAGATGAGGCGATTACCCTTATCTCTGATGCTATCCGTAGGTCACGTTCAGGGCTCTCTGATTTAAAGCGCCCTATCGGCTCATTTATATTCTTAGGCCCTACCGGAGTAGGTAAAACTTATTTAGCAAAGACATTGGCAAATTTTCTTTTTAATGACGAGAATGCAGTAGTAAGGATAGATATGTCCGAATATATGGAGAAGCATGCTGTTTCTCGCCTTATAGGCGCTCCTCCGGGGTATGTCGGTTATGAAGAGGGGGGGCAGCTTACGGAGAAGATTAGGCGCAGGCCCTATTCGGTAGTTTTATTTGATGAGATAGAAAAAGCCCACTATGATGTCTTTAATATTCTTTTACAGATATTAGATGACGGGAGGTTAACTGACGGGCAGGGAAGGGTAGTAAACTTTAGGAATACGATAGTAATTATGACCTCAAATATAGGGAGTGAATATTTCCAGGATTCTTCTCTCTCAAAGAATGAGCTAGATAAGCGTATTAAAGAGTCACTTAAGAATAATTTTAGGCCTGAGTTTTTAAACCGCATTGATGAGATAATAGCCTTTAATAAGCTTACCGAATCGGATTTAGAAAAAATAATCAACCTTCAATTAGATGAGATAAGATTAAAATTAAAAGACCGTAAGATAGCGCTTAAGATAGATAAGGCTGCCTTAGGTGAGCTTTTAAAAGAAGGGTTTGACCCGGAATTTGGCGCAAGGCCTATGCGTAGGCTTATACAGAAAAAGATTCAGGACAAACTCGCCCTTAAGATATTAGAGGGGGAGTGTAAGGACGGAAGCGAAGCTACAGTCTCCTTTGACCAAAAGAGCGGGGATTTTACCTTAAAGGTTAAGTAAAAAATCCGGTAGTTTTTTAGAGGTACAGATATGATAGAATGGTTAAAGTTAACCCATCCTATAATCCAAGCGTTAATCGCAGGAATTTTTACTTGGGGGTTAACTGCCTTGGGCGCAGCTATTGTTTTTGCCACAAGGGATTTTAGCCAAAAGATATTTGATTCTATGTTGGGGTTTGCCGCAGGGGTTATGCTTGCGGCAAGTTTCTGGTCGCTCTTAGCCCCGGCAATAGAGATGTCCGTGCATAGCGGCATGATACCTTGGCTTGCTCCTGCTTTAGGTTTTTTGTTTGGAACGATATTCTTAAGGTTAATAGATAAGATTCTCCCTCACTTACACCTCGGGTTTCCTGTAAATGAGGCAGAGGGGGTAAAGACCTCTTGGCAGAGGAGCATACTTTTAATCTTAGCCATTACTATACACAATATCCCCGAAGGGTTAGCTGTAGGAGTAGCTATCGGCGCGGCAGCTTCAGGATTCCCTGAAGCAACATTACTTTCAGCGATGGCTTTGGCATTTGGGATAGGCATTCAAAATATCCCCGAAGGATTGGCAGTTTCAGTTTCTTTGCGCAGGGAAGGTTTTTCAAGGTTTAGAAGTTTTTGGTACGGGCAGCTTTCGGCAATAGTTGAGCCGATAGCTGCAATTATCGGGGCAGCAGCTGTGCTCTGGGCAAAGCCATTATTGCCTTATGCATTAGGTTTTGCCGCGGGCGCTATGATTTTTGTGGTTATAGAAGAGGTTATCCCTGAATCCCAACGCAACGGCCATACGGACCTAGCTACTGCAGGGGCGATTATCGGTTTTTTAGTGATGATGATTTTTGATGTAGCATTTAGTTAAAAAAAGGAGGGTTGAAGATGAATAGAAAGATTTTAATAGGGATAGTTGTAATCTTAGGGATTATAGTCATTCTTGAGACAGATTATATTTTAAAGATAAGGCAAAAGCCTGTGCCAAGAAGGGCAATTACTATTACTCGTCCAGCGACTCTTAAAAGTTATCCTGTTTATAGGGAGCAGGATCCTTTTGTAGAAATGGAGAGGTTACAGCAAAAAATAAATAGGGTTTTTGATGATAGGTTTTTTAAGGCATCAAGAATGAAGAAGGATATGATGGTTAAACCAATCTTTCAGCGCCAGACAGGTTTAATAGAAGAGGATGGTAAATATCTTTTGAGCCTTGAACTTCCGGGGGTGGATAAAAAAGCAATAAATATAGAAATTAAGGGGAGGTCTTTGATAGTCTTTGGGGAGAGGAAGAAGGAGGAGACCAAAGAAGCAGAAGGTTTTGCTCAAGAAGAGTTAAGTTATGGCTCTTTTTATCAAAGGGTGCTTCTTCCGCCGGATGCCTTAGTTAAAAATATAACCTCAGAGTATAAGAGCGGAGTTCTAACCGTCACTATCCCTAAAGAAGCGCGAAAGAAGTGCCCCAGGGAGAAGATTAAGGTCTTGGTTAAATAAAGGTGTTTATCTTGAAGTATACTTTTTTTCTTATTTTGCTCTTTCTCTCAGGTTGTTTTTTTAAACATGGTAGTATAGACACAGAGTTGCCTTTAGTTCAAGAGAGTTTTGCTTTAGGTACGTTACAAAATCCGATAGTTGATAGTAATATATCTTTGCCCGAGGCCTTACGTAAAGATGCGCCTTTTGAATTAAAATCTAAGCAGAGGTTAGTAGAGGTGCTTTATTATTCTTTTGATGGAAAAATACATAAAGGGCAGATTGTTATAGATTCAAGGTTAGTTCAAGATGTAAAGGAGGTTTTTAGGGTAGCTTTAGAAAGCAGGTTTCCTATTGGTTCGGCTATTCCTATTTCACACGATAAGTTTTATAAAGACGGTAAGTGGAACGAAGACGATATCTCAATGCTCTCTAATAATTCCTCAGGTTTTAATTACCGGAAGGTTACTGGAGGTAAAAAACTCTCCTTGCACGCCTATGGATACGCCTTAGATATTAATCCTCAACAGAATCCTTATATTAAAGGGGATATTGTTTTGCCGTCAGGAGCAGTCTATGACCCGCAAATACCCGGGACACTTGCTCCGGATTGCCCGGTAGTAAAAACCTTTCTTTCTTTGGGTTGGAAATGGGGAGGGGATTGGAAGTCTTTGAAAGATTATATGCACTTTGAGAAAGAACCTGGGGAAGGAGAAGAGTTAATATGTTTTTAAGGATTATTCGTGAGTTAAAAGAGCACGCTCCCTTTACACTTTTTGGGGCGTTAACAGGTATTATCTTAATGCTTCTTTTAAAAGATATCCCTCATGGCCTTGCGCATAGGTTATTTTATGTATTTCATCCTTTACATATTGCTTTAAGCGCGGTAGTAACAACTTCTTTGTATAGAATGTATCTTACGGATGAGAAGCCTGGGCTTAAGATGTTTTTTAAAATTTTAGCAGTAGGATATATCGGTTCAGTAACCGTAGGGACTTTAAGTGATTCCTTAATACCCTTTTGGGGGGAGGCGCTTCTAAATATGCCTCATCGGCATATCCATTTAGGTTTTATTGAGAAGTGGTGGATTATTAATCCGGTAGCCTTTATCGCAATTATTATCTCTTACAAGAAACCTTACACTAAATTCCCACACGCAGCCCATGTCCTTATAAGCACTTGGGCTTCGCTCTTTCATATGCTTATGGCTATGGGTACTTCAGGTAGGGTGCCTTATTTGGGGATTTTTATATTTTTATTCATCGCTGTTTGGCTGCCGTGCTGTTTTAGTGATATAGTATTTCCTCTATTATTTATTAAGGATAAATCTAAGATTAAAACTTGTATTCACCATTAAACTATAAGGCCTTTAATGGCTTAATAAGTATTTTTTTATAGTTATTTGCTTCTTGACAAGAAGGATAATGATGTTAGACTATTTAGCGGCAATAACGCTTTATAGTTTATCGGGTTCGGAAAGTAAGCTTTCTTGAAGGTTTTTGGATGGTCGGGCCGCCATTTGCGAAATTTGCATAGAGCGGCTTTTTGTTTGAAGGAGAAGAGAGATGGTAGATATCGGGTTGTTTGGTTTTGGAAGGACCGGTAGAGTTGTTGCGCAGGAAGTTATGAACGATAAGGATATGCATCTTTCGTGGGTTATAAGAAAGACTCACAATGATGAAGGAGGCTATGCCAGTAATTTCTTTGGGTTGAAATCAAAACAGGGTAGGATATATAGCGCCTCAAGTTTAAATTTTAAAAGGTTCTATAAAGATAACCCCGTTGATTTAATTATTGATTTCTCTTCTTCCTCTGCGGTTGAAGAGTATAAGATGGCCGCATCCTTAGGGGTAAAGATTGTTTCGGCAATCTCCAGGTATAAAGCAGAAGATTTAAGAAAGTTAAAGAGTTTAGCTAATAAGACAGCGGTTTTGTATTCTCCTAATATTACAATCGGGATTAATTTTTTAATAGTAGCCTCTCAGGTCTTACAGCAGATAGCCCCGAATGTGGATATAGAAATTGTAGAGGAGCACTTTAGGAATAAAAAAGAGATATCTGGGACTGCGCTTAGGGTAGCCCAGCTTTTAGGGTTATCTAATAAGCAGCATGTTAATTCTGTGCGTGTAGGAGGGATTGTAGGAAAGCATGAGGTTATATTTGGTTTTCCTAACCAGACCATAAGAATAGCGCATGAATCAATAAACCGCGCAGCCTTTGCTAAAGGGGCTATACACGCTGCCAAGTGGCTTGTAAAAAGAAAGAAAGGCCTTTATACTATGGAACAGGTTATGGTTTCTGATTTTATGAGGCATAGCAGGAATATTCATAAAAAATAATAATCATTTCTAATATGGTAAGTATATGGGGTTAATCACTCTTTTCTTTTCTAATCCGGTACTTTTTTTTATAGTAGCGTTTGTGCTTTTATATTCTGTAATTTTGCATGAGGTAGCGCACGGCTGGGTTGCTCTTATTTTTGGCGATAGGACTGCGCAGGCTTATGGAAGGCTTACCCTTAACCCTCTCTTGCACATTGACCCTATAGGTATCTTGATGCTTTTTTTAGTAGGCTTTGGTTGGGCTAAGCCTGTTCCGGTAAATTATTATAATTTAAGGAATAGCCGCTTAGCCTTATTTTGTGTTTCTTTGGCGGGTTGCTTTGCCAATATCTTAATCGCTATAATTGCCGTTATTTTATCCCAACTTAGCTTTGTTAATTCGCATCCTGCGTCTTTGGTTATATTGCCGCTTATAATCAGGGTGAATATTATTTTAGGGGCATTTAACCTTATTCCCATTCCTCCTTTAGACGGTTCAAAGATACTTATGAGTTTTCTGCCTTATCAAGCTCAGGAGAGGATGTCCCGTTTGGAGCCATACGGTTTTTTTATTTTAGTAATCTTGTTATTTACCGGAGTATTGACCCCGGTTATATCCTTTATGCAAGGGTTAATCTATGGCATTATTTCCCTATTATTCAACCTATTTAAATAAACAGGTATTTTCCCGTTAGTAACTCTATGAACAAGAAGAGAATTTTAGTTAATATATTCTTAGCGGTTTTTTTACCTGTCATCTCTATACTTTCTTATCAGAAGGTTTTAGATTATAAGAAAGAGAGTGAGTTTAAAGTCCTTTTAGAAAAAAGAAGGGCAGCGTTAGAAGAGCTTAAATTAAAGTTAAAAGATGAGGTTAATAAGTTTAAGGGCGAGTCAGGAGTTATTATTAAAGACTTAGAGAGCGGGTGGGAGTTTTCTTGGCAGAAGGATAAGCTTTTTGCTTCTGCAAGCTTAGTCAAATTACCTATTATGGCCGCAACTTTTTATGCGGTTGAAGAGGGAAAGACTGGCCTTGAACAGAATATAGCCCTTAAGAACTCGGACAAGCTGACCGGCTCAGGCACGCTTAAGAATATTCCGGCAGGGACTCTTTTTACTCTTGAGCGTTTAATCGGGCTTATGATCTATGATAGCGATAATACCGCTACCAATATTATCACTAATCTACTCGGGATAGATTATTTGAATAACCAATTTAAGGCGTTTGGCTTAAAGAATACCTTGCTTTTGCGAAAGGTCGCTGATTATAGCATGCGAGCTAAGGGGGTTGAGAATTATACGAATGCCGAGGATGTAGCGTTTTTGTTGGAAAAGATATACAGAGGTAATCTTATTAATAAAGAGTGGTCTGAGAAGTCTATAAATATCCTTAAGCTAACGCACTTAAATGACAGGATACCGAAATACCTACCTGCGCAAATAACAGTTGCGCATAAGACCGGCTTAGAGCGTAATGTCTGCCACGATGCAGGAATAGTCTTTACGTCAAAAGGGGATTTTCTTATTTGTGTTTTAACCCGTTATAAGAACGGGGATATCAAGGGGGCTAAAGAATTTATTGCTAAGCTTGCTTCCCTTACATATAGTTTTACTATGGCGAATAATCTTTTTTATGAAAGGAGATAATGGATGGTGGATTATGTTTATAAGATATTAAACCTTGTTATTTTAGGCAACTCCGTTCAAAGATATATAGTATCAATATGCCTTTTGGTTTTAGGGGTGCTGGTTATTAGGTTAATTGTAAGGAGGATAATTGCTCATCTTAAAACACTTGCTGCTAAGACCGAAACGACTTTTGATGATTTTTTAGTAGGCCTGCTAAACAGGATTATTCTACCCTTATCTTATTTGTTAGTCGTTTATATGGGCTTAAAAAGTTTGTCATTTCCTCAAAGAACCGAAAAGATCTTTAATTATCTTATTCTCGGAGTTATTGTATTTTTTGTTGTAAGGGCATTAATTTCATTTATAGCCTATGGTTTTAAGGTTTACCTTAAAAGGAAAAATGGAGATATAACCTTAGAAAAGAGCCTTCAAGGGATTATGGCAGTTATAAGGGTTGTTATCTGGGTCGGTGCAGTTGTATTCTTCTTGGATAACTTAGGGTTTAAGATATCTGCGGTTATCGCCGGATTAGGTATCGGAGGCGTGGCAGTAGCCTTGGCTGCGCAGGCTATACTTAAAGACTTATTTAGTTATTTTTGCATCTTATTTGACCATCCTTTTAAAGTAGGAGATTTTGTTATAATCGGTGATTTTATGGGGACGATTGAACATATAGGCATAAAGACTACGCGTATCCGCAGTTTAGGCGGAGAGATGTTGGTCTTTTCTAACTCTGACCTTACTGATTCGCGCCTACGTAATTATAGGCTTATGGAGAAGCGTAGGGTCGCTTTTAACTTAAGGGTAGTCCATCAGACCTCTTTAAAAGACTTACGGGAGATACCCGAAATAATCAAGAATATTATCTTAAAAACCAAAGATGCTGCTTTTGACCGCGCGCACTTCTTTTCCTACGGGGATTATAGCCTTGTCTTTGAGGTAGTTTATTATGTTTTAAGCGGTGATTATAATAAGTATATGGATGTACAGCAGGAAATAAACTTTGCCATTAAAGAGGAGTTTGATAAGAGAGGGATTCGGTTGGCATACCCGACACAGGTTGTATATCTGCCAAAATAATCCCTTAAAAACTCTTGAAATAAGGGTTTCTTAAGCTTATAATTATTAGAATCAATCCGCTTACCTTAAGGCAATAATCTTCATAGCCTTTGATGGTTGCTTCCTTAACTATGAGTAGCGTTAAAAGAAAAGAGCTTGATAAGATAATCAAGGCTTATAAGGGCAAGCCGGGGGAGTTGCTTACTATTATGGAGTCAGCGCAAAAGCTTTCTCCCCGCAACTTTTTATCCGAAGATACCCTTGTTTATATAGCGGATAAGATTAAAATACCTCTCTCGCAAATCTACAGTGTTGCTACCTTTTATGCTTTTTTTAACTTAAAACCCCATGGCGAGCATTGCATAACCGTATGCCGCGGGACAGCCTGCCATACCCGTGGCTCAAAGAGCCTTTTGCGTTCAATTGCTCTTACCTTAGGCATTAAAGAAGAGGAGTTTAGGGAGAACGAAAAGGTCTTTGTTACAACTAAAGATAATAAGTTTACTGTTAAGACTGTGGCATGTTTTGGGCAGTGCGCCCTTGCCCCGGTAATAGATATAGACGGTAAGATTTACAGCCATATGACTGATGATAAGATAAGGCGTTTGATAAAAGGGATAGGCAAAAAGAGGCCCTTAAGATAATATGCGCTTAAGTAATTTAGAAGATTTAAATAGGGTTAAGGCAAGGGGCTTAAGTAAGGTAATCCCCGCGTCAATAAGGATTGCCGTAGGTATGGATACCTGTGGCATAGGAAATGGCGCGGATAAGGTATATAAAGCCTTTAAAGAAGAGTTGGCTAAGAAGAAGATTCCGTTTCGCCTTGTAAAGGTAGGTTGTTTTGGTTTTTGCGCGCGCGAACCATTAGTCAATATACGCCTGCCGCATAAGCCTTTAGTTATACTGCAAAAGGTTCAGTTAAAAGATGTAAAAAAGATTATAAAGTCTATATCTAAAGGGAGTATACCTTTTGAAAAGGCATTATGCAGGATAGAGGAGTGGGATCATTTGACTGATAAAGTTTTATACGGAAGAGGATTTGAAGAGATACCTCTATACAGCGAGGTTCCCTTTTTTAAGTGGCAGAAGAAGATAGTGTTACGTAATAGCGGCTTGATAAATCCGGAGGATATAGAGGAATATATTGCTGTGGGAGGTTATCTTGCTTTGTTTAAGGCATTGTATGAAAAGTCTCCTCAGGGAATAGTAGATGAGGTAAGCGCTTCAAAATTACGTGGACGCGGAGGAGCGGGGTTTCCTACGGGTATAAAGTGGGGCTTGATGACAAAGGCAAACTCCGATGAGAAGTATATTATCTGCAATGCTGATGAGGGGGACCCGGGCGCCTATATGAACCGTAATGAAATTGAATCAGACCCACATATGCTTATTGAAGGGATGGTTATAGGTGCTTATGCTATGTCTGCGCAAAAAGGGATTGTGTATATGCGGGCTGAATATCCGCTTGCAGTTGAAAGATTAAAAAGAGCAATAATGCAAGCAAAAGATTACGGGATTTTAGGCAAAAAAATATTGGGGTCTGATTTTGAATTTGACCTTGAGGTGGTTGAAGGAGCGGGGGCTTTTGTCTGCGGAGAAGAGACTGCGCTTATGCATTCTATTGAGGGTAAGTCAGGCAGGCCTAGGCCGCGTCCTCCTTTCCCGGCAGAAAAGGGCCTTTGGGAGAAGCCAACAAATATTAATAATGTGGAGACGTGGTGTAATATACCGGTTATTTTACATAAGGGAGCGGAGTTTTTCTTACAGACCGGGACAAAGGCAAGTTCCGGGACTAAGGTTTTTTCTCTTGTAGGGAAGGTAAAGAATACCGGGTTAGTAGAACTTCCCTTAGGGACTTCTTTGCAGACGATTGTCTATAATATCGGCGAGGGGACAGGGACTAAACGTAAAGTAAAAGCTATTCAAACAGGCGGACCCTCAGGCGGGTGCATTCCGGCAGGGCTTTTTAATACCCCGGTTGATTATGAGTCGCTTAATGCCTTAGGTGCAATTATGGGCTCAGGGGGTATGGTTGTGATGGATGAGGATAATTGCATGGTAGATGTTGCCCGTTATTTTATTGAGTTTACCAATTCTGAGTCTTGCGGGAAGTGTACCCCTTGTCGCGAGGGGTTGCATCATACCTTAAAAAGCCTTGATGCTATTACAAAAGGATCGGGTAGTAATAATTATGCTAAAGAGTTAGAGACCTTAGGTCTTTTTATTAAGGATAGCGCTTTATGCGGCTTAGGCCAGACAGGCCCTAACCCGGTATTGACAACTTTAAAATATTTTCTTTCCGAGTATGAGTCGCATGTTAAAGATAAAAGGTGCGAAGCAGGGGTCTGTGAGAGCTTGTTTGTTTCTCCCTGCGAGAATAGTTGTCCTTTGCATATGAATATATCGGGTTTCCTTGCTTTAACTAAGGCAAGGAGGCTTAAAGAGGCGTTTGACTTATGCCTTAGGGATAATCCTCTTGTTGCTTCAACTGGCAGGATATGCCACTTTCATTGTAAATTAAGGTGTCGTAGGGAGGATATCGATTCTCCTGTTTCTCAAGGAGAGATCCACCGTCATATAGCTGATTCAGTTTATAAAACTAAGAAGGAAGAAGAGGTTTATAGAAAAATACTCAAAGAGCGCTTGCCTGCTACAGGCAAGAAGATATCAATAATCGGCTCAGGGCCTGCCGGTTTAATGGCAGCTTATTATTTAGCGAGGTTAGGCCATAGTGTTGTAGTTTATGAGAAGAACCCTGAGGCAGGGGGTATATTGCGTTACGGTATTCCGCAATACCGGCTTCCGCGCAAGGTGCTTAAAAAAGAGATTGATTTTATCCGCAGGTGCAAGGTTAAGTTTATATTTAATACTAATATTGATTCAAGGAAACTGCGCCTAATAGAAAAAGAGTCCGATGCTATCTTTGTAGCAACCGGGGCATATAAAGAGTTGCCCTTAAATATACCCGGAGAGTCCTTGAAGGGTGTTTTTTCCGGCATAGAATTCCTTAAAGAAGCCTCTTGTGAGAAGAAGCCAAAGATAGGCAAGAATGTTTTAATAATCGGCGCGGGAAATGTTGCTATTGATGCTGCGCGTAGCGCTTGGCGCTTAGGGGTTAAGGTTTCTATTGTTTATCGCAGAGAGCGGCAAGATATGCCGGCAAATAGCGAAGAGATAGAAGAGGCATATAGGGAAGGCATAAATTTTATATTTATGGCTAGCCCTAAGGCAATTATTGCAGATGATTATGGCAATGTTAAGGCTTTAGAGGTTACTAAGATGGTTCCCGGAGATTATGATTCAAGCGGCAGAAGAAAGCCCATATCTACATCTTCTACTTATGAGATTCCGTGTGATACGGTTATGACTGCTATTGGAGAGAGGGTAGATGCTGATTTTCTAAAGGGTTTTGGGGTTGAGTTTGATAAATACGGAGCGGTTATAGTTGATAAAGAGACCCTTGTTACGGGTAACCCCAAAATTTTTGCAGGGGGAGATATTGTAACCGGGCCTTCAACTGCTGTTGAGGCGATGAGTTGGGGGAGGAGGTTTGCTGAAAGGATAGATAATACCTTGATGAAAGACCCGAAGCGCTTTAGGGGCTTGTTCCCTCTTTTTAAATATGATATGAATATCCCTCTAACCATAGAAAAGAAGGGCCGGCAGGTTATGCCTAAGCTTGATCTTGTTAAAAGAAAGAATAATTTTAATGAGGTTAACCTTGGGCTTACTCAAAAACAAGTGCTGACTGAGATTAGGCGTTGTTTGCGTTGCGATATAAAAGAGGCCTTATAGGAAGGAAAGATGAATCAGAAACTTATTAGCGTTAAGATTAACGGAGGATATTATGATGTCCCTGAGGGCGTTACTATCTTAAAGGCTTGTCAGGATGTAGGGATAGATATTCCTACCCTTTGTTATTTAGAAGGCATTAATGAGGAGGGAGCTTGCTCTATTTGTCTAGTTGAGGTTAAAGGGGCTAAGACGCTCTTGCGTTCTTGCGTAAGCAAGGTAAGCCAGCATATGGAGATATGCACTAACTCCGAACGGGTGCGTAAGGCGCGGAGGTTAAATATAGAGCTTTTATTAGCCAGCCATCCGGATGACTGCTTATCTTGCGAACGTAACCAGAATTGCCGCCTTAGGCTCTTAGCCTATGATATGGGGGTTAAGGATATCCGTTTTGAAAAGAAGAAACCCTTTGATAGAAATAAAGATTTAACCAGTCCTTCTTTAGTAAGGGACCCTGATAAATGCATACTTTGTGAAAGGTGCATTGCAGTTTGCAGTAAAGTTCAGGGAGTAGAAGCTATTAATTTATCAGGAAGGGGCAAACAAACAAAGGTTTCAACTTTTTTTGATAAGGGCTTGGCGAATTCAACTTGTATTAATTGCGGGCAGTGTCTTTTAGTTTGTCCAACAGGGGCAATAGTGGAGAAGGATTCTATTGAAGATGTTTGGAGGGCGATAGAGGATCCTAAAAAAATTGTTTTAGTGCAGACTGCCCCGGCTGTAAGGGTTGCCTTGGGTGAAGAGTTTGGGATGCAGGAGGGTGCTTTAGTTACAGGGAAGATGGTTGCAGCTTTACGTAGGTTAGGGTTTTCAAAGATATTTGATACGCAATTTACCGCGGACCTTACTATAGTTGAAGAAGGCAATGAGCTTTTAAGGAGGTTAAAATCTAAAGGGAGATTGCCGATGTTAACCTCTTGTTCTCCCGGATGGATAAGATTTGCGGAATTATTCTTTCCAAAAGCCTTGCCCCATATATCAACATGTAAATCTCCTCAGCAGATGTTTGGGGCGGTTGTTAAGACCTATTACGCTAAAAAGATGAATATTGACCCGCGCGATATTATCGTGGTTTCAATTATGCCCTGTACTGCCAAAAAATATGAAGCTAAGCGCCCTGAGATGGTAAATGCCTTTAATTATTGGAAGGATAGTTTAAAATTAACTAATGGAGAAGTATTCCCTGATGTTGATTATGTTCTTACAACCCGGGAAGCAGCAAGGATGATAAAGGAGATAGGGGTTAATTTTGATTTGCTTAAAGAAGAAGAGTTTGATGATCCTCTTGGTATTTCTACCGGGGCAGGAACGATATTTGGCGTTACCGGTGGAGTTATGGAGGCGGCCTTGCGTACGGTTTATGAGGTTATTACCGGAAGTGAAGTCCCCTTTGATAAATTGAATATAATTCCGGTGCGCGGATTTTCCTATTTAAGAAGAGTAGAGATCCCCATAAAAAAGACGGTTGGAGAGTGGAAATTTCTTGAAGGTAAGATACTGAAGCTTATGGTTGGTCATACTATTGCCAGCGCGCGAAAGATTATGGAGATGCTTGTAACCGGAGAATTAGATGATTATCATTTTATTGAAATTATGACTTGTCCCGGGGGTTGCCTTGGCGGAGGAGGCCAGCCTATAAGCGATAATCCTGCGGTAGCTAATGAGAGGCGTAAAGAAGCTGTGTATAGGGAAGATGAGGGCCTGCCTATTAGAAAGTCCCACGATAACCCTTCTCTTAAGGCGATATACAAAGAGTTTTTTACTGACGGGCCATGTGGGCATTTAAGCCATGAGTTGCTGCATACGCATTATAATCTTTATGCGGGAAAAGAAATTATTTAAGAAAAAGGAGAGTCTTATGAATAGATTTTTATACGACGGAATGGTGGATATAAGGTTTAAACTCTTTAAGAAATTCGAGGGAAGATAGATGGCACAGGAGATTATATTTGGAGTTTTAGGCGGATTAGGGCTTTTTATCTACGGTATCCGCAAGATGAGCGACGGACTACACAAGGCAAGCGGGGAGAAGTTGCGCAAGATTTTACACTCTTTAACCAAGGGCCCTAAGAGAGGAGTTTTAGTAGGCGCAGGGATAACCAGTTTAATACAGTCTTCCTCTGCGACTACGGTTATGGTTGTCGGGTTTGTAAATGCGGGGCTTATGACCCTTACTCAGTCTTTAGGGGTTATCTTTGGGGCTAATATCGGCACTACCATAACTGCCCAGTTAATCGCCTTTAAGCTCACTGATTATGCATTGCCGGTTATAGGGGTTGCTATGTTTGTGGCGGTGGTATCAAAGCGTAGGATCCATAAGAATATAGCGGAATGTTTCTTAGGATTTGGCATTCTTTTCTTAGGGCTAAATATCTTAACGCAGGTTATAAAGCCGCTCGGTGACTTACAGTCCTTCAAGGATATTTTATTAAATTTTGCCGGAAACCCTTTATTAGGGGTATTAGCCGGTACCCTTGTGACTGCTATTATGCAGAGTAGCTCGGTTACTACAGGTATGATTTTAGGTTTATCTATGGCCGGGCTTATTAATTTAGAATTAGCCTTACCCTTAGTCTTAGGTTGTAATATCGGAACTTGTGTTACTGCTTTAATCGCTTCCTTTGGGACTAGCGTGGGTGCAAAGAGGGCCGCTGCCGCGCATATAATTTTTAATATCGTCGGAGTCGCAATATTTTTGCCTTTTTTAGTTCCTTTTAAACATCTTGTCTTTTTTACATCTTCTGATACTACAAGACAGATAGCCAATGCCCACACCCTGTTTAACGTTATAAATACATTAATATTCATCCCCCTTATTCCTCTCTTTGCTAAGTTTCTTAACTTTATTATAAAAGGCAAAGAAGAAGAGGAGGTAGAGTATCTTCCTAAGTTTCTTGAGAGGCATCTTTTAAATACCCCTCCCATAGCTATAGAGGCGGCTATTAAAGAGATAGTAAGGACTTTGAGTTTAACTAAAAAGATGATTATAATAGCAAGCAATAGTTTTATAAATAATGACTTAAGGTCCTTAGAGAAGATTACCCGTAGGGAAGAGGCAGTTGATTCTTTAAGGGAGGCTATTACCGATTATTTAGTCCAACTTATGCAGAATCCCTTAAGCCCTAATGAGTCTAAAAAGATACCACCCTTAATCCATGCAATTAATGACGTAGAGAGGATAGGAGATCACGCGGAAAACTTACGCGACTTAGCCGAGCAGAAGATAGAGAATAGGCTTTCCTTTAGCGTTTTGGCAGTTGAAGAATTGCAGAGGATGTTTGGCCAGATAGATAAGATGATTGATTGCTCTATAAAGGCCTTGCAATTCGGGGATTTAAATGAGGCAAAATTTGTCATGGATGAGGAGTGTCAAATTAATCTTGTACGCGATAGGCTTAAGAATAACCATACTAAGCGTTTGGAAGAAGGAAAGTGTAATGTTCTTTCTGGGGTAGTCTTTCTTGATATTATAAGCAACCTTGAGAAGATAGGAGATCATCTTAATAACGTAGCCCAGGCAGTTATGGTAGGTTTGCAGTAGGGGAATAGTAAGTAGTTAATATATATTATTGCGGGGAGGTTGTAAGAGCGCAGCCTGAGAGTTCCGGGGAAGACCGGATTACCCTTTAAAATACCTGATCTGGATAATGCCAGCGTAGGGATAGAAAAAGTTTGTAGCCCTTATGCGTTTGGCATAAGGGTTTTTTGTTAAGTTTAATGGAAAACAAAGGAGGGTCGGATGAGGATTGATGAATTAGTAGTCTCTAAAGCAATAATTGAATCTTACAAAGAAAAATTAGTTAAGGCATTAGATGTTGATGTGGCTATAGTAGGCGCAGGCCCGTCAGGTTTAGTCTGTGGGTATTATCTTGCTAAAGAGAAGTTAAAGGTTGCCCTTTTTGAACGTAAGCTCTCCATAGGCGGAGGGATGTGGGGCGGAGGGATTATGTTTAATCAGATAGTAGTACAAAAAGACGCAAAACCTATCCTTGATGAGTTAGGGGTAAAAACAAGAGCGTATCAAGAAGGGTATTATTTAGCTGATGCAATAGAATCAATATCAACCCTAACCTCTAAGGCAGTTAAAGCAGGGGTTAGTATCTTTAATCTTTTAAGCGTAGAGGATGTATTAGTTAGGGGTAAGCGCGTTTGCGGATTAGTCTTAAATTGGAGCGCAGTAGAGATGGCAGGGCTTCATGTTGACCCGATATCTATGCGTTCTAGATATATAGTAGATGCTACCGGGCATGCAGCTGAGGTTGCAAGGATAGTAGAGAGAAAATCCGGGATAAGGCTTAAAACAAAGACTGGTAGGATAATCGAAGAAGGTTCTATGGATGCTGATTTAGCAGAAAAGCTGACAATAAGTAATTCTAAGGAAGCCTGTCCCGGGCTTTATGTATGCGGAATGTGTGCTAATAGCGTTTTTGGAGGCCCGCGTATGGGGCCCATCTTTGGAGGGATGCTTTTAAGTGGCAGGAGAGTCGCTTCAAAGATTATTAAAATTATTTAACCCTTGCATAAAGGTAAAGGGTATATATAATTATATATATCGTTATCGGCTGATGAATGTTATTAATTAAAGTTTATTTTTTAAATTTTTAAGAGTTAAAAGATGAAGAGAGTATTACTTTTTATCCTACCGATTCTTATAATTATTTCCGTTGTCTTTACCCTCTTTGGCGTTGTCCAGGCGCGCTATACGCAGGATAAGTTGATGGATGATTTAAGGCGCAAGGCAAGAACCATAGATGAGAGCATGGAGATTGCAGTAAGGGGTATTTTAATAAATAACGATTTAAAATCAGCCAACCGATTAGTAGAGAGTTTTCAAAAAAGAGAAAGGCTACAGGGTTCGGTACTTTATAATAGCCAAGGCAATATTATAGCTATAACTGAGCGGATATCTGATTGGAAGGAAAAAGAGAAACCCTATATAAAGGATATACTTGAAAAGAAGAGCGCGCGCGGGTCTGTGGAGACCTTTAATGAGTATTCTGTTTATAGTTATATAATGCCTGTTTTAGACGATGAGGGGAATGTATTAGGGTTAGTTGAGGTAATTTACGATACCTCTTATCTATTTAATATTCTTTCAGAGATGTGGAGGAGGATAAGCACTACTCTGATTATCCTAATTCTACTTATCGGTTTAACGGCATTTTTAATTCAGAGACAAATTTTTATTCTTCCTGTCCGCAGGCTTACAAACTGGTTTAGCCATTTTCAAAGAGGCGAGATTGATAAACTTAAGCCCTTTGAGGAGAAGGGTGAGTTTGGTAAGTTAATTAGCGAGGTTGAGCAGGTAGCCTTAGGTTTAAGGGTAGCGCGTAAAGTAGTAACTGAAGAGGCGCATACGCGTGTTCAAAAAGAAGAGGTTTGGACTCAAGGTAAACTTAGGGATTTGATTCACGCTAAATTAGGGGAGAATGCTTTTTTTGTCGTATCTAACCGTCAGCCTTTTATGCATATTTTAGATAAGGTAAGTAATAAGGTTCGTTGCGTAAGGCCGGCAAGCGGTGTGGTTACTGCTATAGACCCTATTCTACGTGCCTGCGGAGGGACTTGGGTTGCGCATGGAAGCGGAGACGCAGATAAAAAGATGGTAAACTCTAAGGATAAATTAGGCGTGCCTCCTGAGGATATCCGCTACATATTAAAGAGGGTTTGGTTAAATAAAGAAGAGGAGGAGGGTTACTACTACGGATTTTCTAATGAGGGCTTATGGCCCCTTTGTCACGTAACGCATACCCGCCCGATATTTAGAGAGAATGATTGGCAGATGTATAAGAAGGTTAATTATAAATTTACCGAGAGCTTATTATCCGAGCTTCCGGCTAAAAGTCCCTTTATCTTCTTGCAAGATTACCACTTTACCCTTGTGGCTAAAATGATAAAGGAAAAACGTCCGGATGCTACAATAGCCTTGTTTTGGCATATACCTTGGCCTAATCCTGAGGTATTCTCAATCTGCCCTTATCAGCAGGAGATATTAGAAGGGATGCTTGCTTGTGACCTGATAGGTTTTCAAGTGCAGAATCATTGCAATAATTTTTTAGATACCGCTAATAGGTTGATAGAATGTAGGGTTGATACTGAAAAGTTTTCAGTTGTTAGGGCAGATAAAGAGACCTTGGTAAGGTCTTTTCCTATTAGCATAGATGGATATTTTAATTCTAACATTGATAAGGATAACAAGGCATTAAAAGAGATAAAGAACGAATACGGCCTTGAGGGGAAGATTATTGGCGTAGGAGTAGATAGGATAGATTATACTAAAGGTTTAGCTGAAAGGGTCCTTGCGATAGATAGATTTTTAGAGAAATACCCTGAATATAAGGGCAAGTTTGTCTTTATTCAGCTTGCTGCTCCCAGCAGGACGCATATTAAACGTTATCATGAGTTGACGGGAGA
>JBASUY010000037.1:0-11111 GCA_049275655.1 Candidatus Omnitrophota bacterium
GCGATAGCTAACTCTACTGCCGCCAAAAGGCTATTCCTTGCCCTATCTACTTTATTTTTTAATTTACCTAATAACCTTAAAGCAAGCCTATTGCTTTGCCTCTTTATCTTTTTGTACGGGTCAGGTATAGAAGAATATTTATTTAGGATAGAGTAGCCTGCGCGGGCTATCTGTGGCGGGGGCAATTTTAAAGAGACTTTGGGGATTAGCGCGGCAAAACCATCTAAAACTTTTTTCTGCTTTTTTACAGATAAGCCTGCGCGCCTACTTCCTTCAAGTGCCTGACGGAAAAAACAAGGGATACACTCTAAATAAGTCCTCATCTAACCTTACCTCTTCTTTTTTAATGTATTATCGCTTGCAGAAGCAAACTTTAAACCCTTCTTACTGATAACATAAACAGGCATAAGTTGGGATAATTGTTTTTTAGCAATAGGAGCTATCAACATACGGACCTCTTTAGACGAACAACTCCAAACTAAATCTCCGTACCGCTTTATCTTTACTACCGCCTCCTCCCTTATCCCGGTAGTGCAGGTAATAAGCGTGGTTATCTTAACTGCATTCGCTTTCTCTATTGCCCTTAACCTCTCTAACTTTAAAGCGCTACTGCTATTTAAGGTAACCCCGATAGACTTATACCCTAAATCTATCGCCTTACGCACTCCTGCAATTTGGTCAATAAGGGCGTCTTTGGATAATAAAAAACATCCTAATGCACCAAGCTTGCGTATGACCTTATCTATAGGAGAAGTCATTACTATATTATGCATCCTAGCACCGATACTCTGCACTACTTTAGCTGAATCAGTAATAACCGTCCCTGCTCCGTCACATACTATCACCGCAGCGTCAATAATTTTATCTTCTAAGGCGCGCATAAGCATCTCAGATGCCCCAAAAGGAACCTGCGTTCTTTGTAGGCTAAAACTTCTCTTATCCGTAAAAAAACCAAACCTCTTAATCTTAAACTCTATTATTTTTTTTATCGCTTCTTGCTGCTGCTTTTTATTAATATCTTTTTTAATAATGCCTTTGTAAAAACGTTCTGCCATCGGGCAAAAATCTACCTTAGGCACAGAGACATAGACAACCTTTCCTGAAGATACGCTTATTAAAGAGGAGCAATACCTTAAGATATGCAGGTCTTTTTTTACTCTTCCTTTCATAAATACCCTTGTAGATTAGCCCAGATTCTCTTAACCTCTTTCTTCGCCAAGGAATCTTGATATTCAATAATAGTTTTACCCTCTACCATAGCCTCCACAACAGCTTTATCAAAAGGCACCTTCCCCAATAAAGGGATATTCTCCTTTTGGCAATAATCTTCTATTCTCTTGGTTACATCACAATTCAAATCATACTTATTAATCACCATCGCCGGCTTAACCTTAAAATGCTTAGTTACTTCTATCACCCTTAAGGCATCATGTAAACCTGATAAGGTCGGTTCAGTAACTACTACTGCGTAATCTATCCCCGAAAGAGAAGCTATTACAGGGCAACCTATCCCTGGAGCTCCGTCAATAATCACCCAATCGCAACTATTCTTCTCTGCTAAATCTTTTGCCTGCTTTCTTACTAAGGATACTAACTTCCCGGAGTTCTCTTCGGCAATGCCTAATTTTGCATGCACCAAGGGCCCAAAGCGCGTCTCTGATATAAACCACTCTCCTGCTAAACACTCCTCCATCTTTATTGCGCTTACCGGGCAGATGTAGCTACAAAAAGCGCACCCCTCGCATGCTATAGGGTCAACTACAAAATCATTACTGATGGCAGAGAACCTACAAATAGAAAGGCACTTCCCGCACTCAATACAAACTTTTTTATCTATAATAGCGCTTAAGCCGCTTTTAAAATCATGACGCTCTTTAATTTTTGGCTGAAGTAATAGATGCAAGTCAGCCGCATCCACATCACAATCAGCCATAACCTTATTTTTTGCCAATGCCGCAAAAGCGCCTGTAATTACGGTCTTCCCTGTCCCACCCTTACCGCTAATAACTACTATCTGCTTTAACTTCATTATAATAGCTCCATCATTACACAAACCCCATAAACAACGGCAATACCATTTAAGCGGCAGAAATCTATAGCCTCTTTACTCTCAGCCCCGGGTTGCATCCAAACCTTCTTTATCTTCTTATCTAAACACTCTCTGACTATAGACTCTGTAACATAAGGAGGAGTAACTAAGTTAACTACTCCGACTTTAGAGGAGATATCTGTTATACTCTTATAGCAAGCAACCCCTTCAAGTAAAGCTATCTTAGGATTAACAGGAAAAACCTCATAGCCTTTTTCCCTTAAACCCTTAAAAATCCTATAAGCGAATTTATCCTGATTCCTAAATGAACCAGCTACGGCAAAAACCTTCTCTTTCAAAAAATCCCTGATTAGCTCTTGCATTGGGTTATCTTATCAAAAAGCTCCCTAAACTCTTTTTTATAAGCAGGAAAGGCATCAACCAAAGGGATTCCCTTAGAATAGGCAACTGCTATATCCCTGTTAAAAGGTATGCGCATTAAAACAGGTATGCTTTCTTTTAAACAGTATTCTTCTGTTTCTTTGTTTCCTAAATCCGAACGGTTAATTACCGCGCCAAAAGGAATCTGCATCTTCCTTAAAACCTCTACAGCCAAAATCAAATCATTTAACCCAAAGGGCGTAGGCTCTGTAACTAAAATAGCATAGTCGCTTTTCTTTAAAGAGGCAACAACCGGGCAAGAAGTCCCCGGAGGAGCGTCAATAATCACATTCTTTTTATCATTAATAAAACTTTTGACCTTACGTATTAAAGGCGGAGACATAGCTTCTCCGATATTAAGCCTGCCATGGATAAACTCCATGCCATTACTCTCTCCTTTTTCCACAACCCCAATCTCTCTATCCTCTTCATAAATAGCTCCTTTAGGGCAAAGAGCGCTACAAGCCCCGCAACCATGACAAAGTTGGTCAAAGACTAAAACCTTTCCCTTGTCTTTCTTGTCTTTTCCGGGCAAAACAGCTATCGCATTATAAACGCAAACCTTAGCGCACTTACCGCAATAATCGCACTTTGACTCGTCTATCCTAGGCACGGGAATATAACCTTTTTTTTGGGAGGATATCTTAGGGTTAAGAAAGATATGGGCATTCGGCTCTTCTACATCCGCGTCAATGAACTGTGCGTTATGTATAGACAAAGCGAGGTTAACCGCTACCGTTGTTTTACCGGTACCGCCTTTGCCGCTGGCAATAGAAATAATCATTACTTACCTTTCTCTTCCTTATTAATCACAAGGACTCTTTGAAGTTGGCTTTCAAACTCTTTAATTTCAAAACCTAAGGCAAAAAAATACTCTTTAGCCTCGTCTAAATTGTGCTTGAAATAATCGTGCCTACGGTTCTCTTGGGTATGGCAGGCATTAATCACTTCTAAGCCTTTATCCGTAAAATCGCTTAAAACAACCTTTCCATAAGGAGTTAAAACTCGGGTTATCTCCTTTAATACTTTTAAAGGCTCTTCTAAATGGTGAAATACATTTATGGAAAATACGGTATTAAAGCTTTTACTTCTAAAACTTAAAAAACGGGCATCCTCAATACTTAAGGCTACATTCTTCTCTAACTTAAAATACCTTAAATTAAGAAGGGCTACCTCTTGATCTTGCCTTGAGATATCTATGCTTTTGAAAGTATATCCCCTCTTTGCTAAGGCAAGCGCAAAATGGCCTTTACCAGTTCCAATCTCTAAAATCTCCCCAAGAATAGGGAGGGATTTATCAATTATAAAATCCCTCTCTAATTCTAAGTCATAACCGAAACTGCGATAAAAGTTAACCCTCTCTAAATATAGTTTATGATTCTCTAAAACTTTGTTTTCCAATTTTTTTTAAAGAGCCTACTCCCTCACCATACTCATCCCGCACTTTGGGCAACTAATCGTAGCGCAAGGTACGCCTGCCTTATGCGCTACCTTTGCTCCGCAACTTAAACAAATGCAATCTCCCCCTGGCCCGGCTCCGGCTCTGTTCCCGCCCATACGGCCCCTGCCCATACCTCTACCCATGCCTCTACCTAAACCCCTGCCTCTTCCGGCAGGACCTGTTCCGTCTCCTCTTGGCATCACTCACCTCCTAATTACTCTTACCTGGCATCCCAAACTTTGAACCTACATTTGCGCTTTTAACTGCCTGGAATTCACCCTTTTTATACCTCTCTATTGCTTCCTTTACCGTTCCTGAAGCGCCGATAAAAATCTCTACCCCTGCTGCCTGCAAGGTTTGAAAAGCATTCGGCCCTACATTACCGGTTAAAACTGCCTTTACCTGCTTTGAAGCTACTAACTGCGCAGACTGAATACCTGCGCCTCCCATAGTATCAATATTTGGATTCTCTAATGCCTCAAACTCTAAGGAGTCAGTATCTACAATTATAAAATATTGACACCTTCCAAAACGCAAATCAACATTAGAATCTAAAGTTTTTCCTTCCGAAGTAACGCATATCTTCATCTCTTTTTACTCTCCTTTTTCTTAACACTTCTTCTCTTCAGGATGGTCACAAACCCCTTTATCTAACCCATACCCTTTACCCGACCCCGGCTTACAGAGACTCTCCCCTCCCTGTAAAGTCCCTTTTTGAATCTGCTCAATAACATCGTCAACTTTACCGCTTATACCCACAATTGCTTTTATCCCAAATTCTTCAAAAAATCCGGTAGCGCGCATACCCATCCCACCGGCAATTATACACTCTACATTTTTTTGGTGCAAGAATTGCGGTATAGCCCCCGGCATATGCCCGGGATTAGCTATCTTCTCTTTTTTTACTATTTTCTCTCCCTCAATATCAACAATGGTAAAAAACGGGCATCTTCCAAAGTGTGCGGAAACAAAATCTCCGTCTGTAGATATAGCGATTCGCATCTTCTCTCCCTTTAATTATAAATTTTTACAAAAGGGGGAGGTTTCCACTCCCCCCATTTTTCTAACAGAAATGACTATTTGGCCTTATTTACTTGTGCCTTCTCTAAACTTTCAATACGCCCTTGAATATCTTTAAGCTCTCTTTTTAAAATTTCAGCTTCGCTCTTTAAGATATTCACCTCTTCTTCCGGAGTTATCTCAGGCGCATAAGGATATGCTCCGCCAAAAGCAGGCATGCCCATTGAAGCCCTCTGCCAACCGGCAAGGCCTGTAGCGTAATACCAATTACGCCATCCTCTCCTGCCTCCACGGCCAAAACCCATCCCCCTGCCAAAATAACCCCTACCGGCAATAGGATTAGCATACCCGGGAGTAGAAAAACCGGCGCAATACCCGGCACCTCTTCCTGTCATCGGTCCCTGCCCCATAGGGCCTGTTCCATCTCCTCTTGGCATATCAGCCACCCCCTTTCCATTATTAATCTTACTCTTCTCTTTATCTGTTAATTTCACAACGCAGAATCCTTTTCCCCTACCTGTAAAAGGCCCCTTGCCTAAAGGCCCGCTTCCGTCAAATCTCGGCATAGCTTAATTCCTCCTAAAAAATAGTTTTTACTGGAAATGATTTTCATTTATAGTTAAAATTTTTTAAGGCTTTCTGCAAATACCACACAAGCCATAAAATTGAATCAGGTGATTAGTAATTTTAAATCCGTATTTTTCGCTTAAGCCCCTTTCTGTCTGGTTTAATAATTCAACCTCTTCATCAATAAAGTCAGTATAATCTATAACGCGCTTACAATTAGTACAGATTAAATGGTGATGATGCCTTACCCCCTTAGGGCCTTCTGCCAGCTCAAAGCGAGCCCTTTTATCGCCGAAGTCAAACTTAAAGACAAGCCCTAAGTTTACTAAAACATCCAACGTCCTATAAACGGTAGTTAAACCAACGCTTGGGAACCTTGCGCGGATTTTTTTATATATCTCTTCTGCGCTTAAATGTTTATCTGATTTGGAGAGGACATCTAAGACAGCTTCCCTGCCTAAGGTAATCCTATAGCCACAACCTCTGAATTTCCCCTGCCACCAACCGTGCCTGCCCCAATCTCCTCTATACATCGCTCCCTCTAAATGAAAATGGTTTCCATTTACAAGTATACACCTTTAATAAGGGTTGTCAAGGTTTTTTTGAGAAATTTTTTACTGAAAACCCTAATTCTTGATAGACTGAATAAGGAGGAGCAAAATTAAGGGTTTTTTCTATCCTCTCTAAACTATAAACTCTTCCCTTGGATAAAAACCTAATTCTCTTCCCGATAAAAGGAAGAAAAGAGATGACCTTTGTCAGAAAAGGCGAAAGTAAGAGCGGTTCTTTTAACCCTAAACTTTTAGCAAATATACCAAAAATGTCTTTAAGGCTTAAGACCTCTTTATCCGCTATATGAAATATCCCGCCAATAGCGCGCTCATCCTCCATACAATGCGCCAAGAAGGCGGCAACATTACGTACAGAAGCAAGGTGCAGTTTCGGCTCTCCTAAGTCAGGTAAGATAAGTAGCCTTAACCTTAAGAGCCGGACTAAAAGAGGAAGCATATGCGGCTCCCCTTCTCCATAAACCATACAAGGCCGGACAATAACAAGAGGCAACCCCTTATCCCGAAACTCAACTGCAATCTTCTCAGCCTCTAACTTTGATTCCCCGTATCTATTAGTAGCTGAGTAGGGCTTATCCTCTGTAAGTGGTGTTTGGAGATTCCCGGAATTAACCGCAACTGAACTGATATAAACAACTTTTTTAAGCTTATTTTCTAAAGCCCAAGAGCATAAATTTTGAGTTCCTAAAACATTTACCCTACGTAACGCCTCTAAATCATCATCAGCCACAAACCCGGCGCAGTGAAATAGAATCTCGTAATTATCTCCTAAAGAATTAAGAGAAAACTTATCTGTTATATCTGCAAAAACAACATTTGTTCCCTTTTCTTTCAGAAAAGTTATATCGGAAGTACGCCGCGCTAAGGCAGTTATATTTGTATGCCCGCGCGACAACAATTCAAGGATAAGGTATCTTCCGATAAAGCCTGTTGCCCCGGTAACAAGTATCTTCGTATCTTTATCCAACCTTTACCCTTCAATCTTCTCCATCGGCTTACCGCAACAAACTAATTCTCCTCCGCCAACTTCTTTTACCTCAACTACATTCCCACAGATACTACATTTATAAACCTCTCCCACACTTTTTACATTTGCCATCTCTCCTCCTTTATACTTTGGTTTTATCCTTACTTATTGTAACACATTCCACCCTCCTATCCTATTTTATCTTACGGATTAAGGGAAGGCAAAGAAAACTAGCAAGCGAAGAAATTATAATAAGCCAGCTTAAGCCTATTTTAGGTAATAGATACGCGCCGGAGAGATTGCTTAAAACAAGCGCTAAATTACTTACGCTGCATAAAAGCGCAAAAGAAGTCGCCTCCAAGCCCTTAATAGAACTCCTCGCCATAAAATCCATCACCATAATAAAAATAAACATACCGATAAAGCTATAAACTACATCATAAATAACCGCGGTAACCGGCGTATAATAAAGATAACTTAAAGTAGTAACCGCGCCTAAGAATACCGAGACAAAGAGCCACTTTTTTATATTAATCTTCTCGCTTAATTTAAAATAAAATATTGAGCCGATAATACCAAAGATAGTCCCGATAGTACTCAAGGTCCCTATCCAGACCTTACCCCAGCCAAAATTGTCGCGTTGAATAAAAAATAGCGGAGCCCCAAAAGAAGGAGAAAACTTATAAAGAAAGATAAAGAGCGCTATCACTAAAAGGTATTTATCATAAAGAAGTGTTTTTAAATCATCAATTAAACTCCTACGCTTACCCTCTTCCCTTACTATCGTCTCTTGGTAAAAATACGCAGGGAGCATAACTATAATATAAATTGGTATAAGACAAAGAAACGCTCCCCTATACCCCCATACCTGCGCAAGGTAACCTCCTCCAGTCCCGGTAATAATCCCTGCTACGGACAAGGCAATCCATTGGATACTCTGGATTTTACCCGTAGCATTGTATTTCTTCCCCTCAACGCACATAACCCCATCCACCGCCACATCACGGAAAGCAGAATCAGCGGAGTTAATGGCTAACAAAATAATTAGCATCGCCAAAGGCATTTGTATTAACCCTAAAGCCAAAACCATCAAAATATCCAAAAGAAGAGAGATAAAAATCCATCTTCTCTTGCTAAAAAAATTATCAATTACGTAACCGATAAATGGCTTAACCAGCCAAGCAAAGACAGGAATGCTGGAAATAACCATTATTTTTTGCGGTGAGAAATTAAGGGTCTCTTTAAGGTAGTAAAATAAACCTTGAGAAGGAAGTGCTTCAATGCCTTGAGTAAAATAAACAGAACTACTTAAGGCATATATCCAGAATAGTTTTTTATTCTTCAACTGCACCTGTAACAGGCGTTGATTGATCTACAGCAGGAGGTTTGCCCGCTTTAACAGCGGTAGCCGGGGGCTTAACATTGATTAATAAGGACTTACTCTGCCTTACGGATAGGATTGCAAGCGCTAAACAAGTAAGAAAAAATATTACAGCACAGATAGTAGTTGTGCGCGTCAAAAAATCGCTCGTCTTAGTCCCAAACATTGACTCAACCCCGGCAAAGCTTTCAACTAAGCCGCTACCTCTACCCCTTTGAATCAAAACTAAAATAATAAGAAGCAAACATGCGATAATATGAATTGTAATGACTAATCCCATCATTTTAACACCTCGGAAGCTTTAATAACTATCTCTGAAAATGTATCAACCTTAAGGCTTGCGCCCCCTACTAATGCGCCGTCAACATCCGGCTCTTTCATTAATTCTACTATATTATCAGGCTTGACACTACCTCCGTATTGTATCCTTACCTCAGAGGCAACTTCTTGATTATACAATTTATGCAGTAACTGACGGATATATTTGTGTACCTCTTGTGCCTGCTGAGGGGTTGCTGTCTTGCCTGTGCCTATTGCCCAGACCGGCTCATAAGCAATAACTATCTTTAAAACATCTTCCTCTAAGAGCCCGCTTAATGCGCCCTCTACATGGTTTTTAAGGATATCAAAGGTTTTTCCTGCCTCGCGCTCCGCAAGCATCTCGCCCACGCAGACTATAGGAGTTAACCCATTGGAAAGAGCGCTTTTAATCTTCTTATTTACGCTCTCGTTAGTTTCGCCAAAAAATTGCCTGCGTTCAGAGTGGCCTATAATAACATAACTACACCCAACATCTTTTAACATCTTGCCTGATACCTCTCCGGTAAAAGCACCCTCATCTGCCCAGTATAAATCCTGCCCTCCTAATTTTATCCCCGTCTCATTAATTACCTCTGCTACATCAGAAAGCGCAGTAAAGGGCGGGCATAAGACGATATCCAAGGCATCGCTATTAATCTTAAACAACTCCCTTTTTAAGCCATTGGTTAATTCAATCGCTTCTTTAATTGTTTTATACATCTTCCAATTTCCGGCGATAATCGTCCTTCTCATTTTATTTGTCTGTAAGCGCTGCTACCCCGGGAAGAGTTTTGCCTTCCAGGTATTCTAAGCTTGCTCCGCCTCCGGTTGAGATATGCGTCATCTTATCTTCTAATCTAAACTTAGCTATTGCTGCTGCAGTATCCCCGCCGCCGATAATTGAGGTACAATCTAACCCTGAAATAAACTTTGCCACTTCTTTTGTTCCATTGGCAAAGGCATCCATCTCAAAAATCCCTAAGGGCCCGTTCCAAACTATAGTTTTTGCTTTTTTTAGTTTTGCATTAAAGAGCTCTACAGTTTTTGGCCCGACATCAACAGCTATCTTGCCGTCAGGAATATCCTCTCCTACCAATTCACTCTTGGCATTTGCATCAATTAATTCTACTACAATATTGTCAACCGGTAAGAGTATATCTTTACCCTGTTCTTTTGCCTGCTGAAGGATACTCTTTGCTAAATCTATCCTTTCTTTCTCAAGCTTTGAATTACCAATTGACTTACCCAAAGCTTTTAGAAATGTATAAGCCATCCCGCCGCCGATAATAAACGCATCTGCCTTAGGAAGAAGATTCTCAATCATAGCGATTTTATCTGAAACCTTTGCCCCTCCTAAGATAACCATAAATGGCTTAGGAGGATTTGTAATCACCCTGCCTAAATACTCTATCTCTTTTTCTAAAAGAAACCCTGCAGCAGATTTTAAGAAGTGCGTTACCCCTTCAGTAGAAGCATGGGCGCGGTGCGCAGTGCCAAAGGCGTCATTAACAAATACCTCGCCTAAAGAAGCTAACTCTTTAGAGAAATTTGCGTCATTTGCCTCTTCCTGCGGATGAAAGCGAAGGTTCTCTAAAAGAATTATCCGCTCTTTAGCTTTTTGAACCGAATCCTTGATATTTGCCCCTACGCAATCATCTAAAAACAGGACATCTTCGCCTAAGAGTTCTTTTAAGCGTAAAGATACCGGTTTTAGGCTATACTTTTCTACTACTTTTCCGTCTGGCCTGCCTAAATGGCTTATAAGGATAAGCTTTTTTGCGCCGTTTTCTAATATATATTTTATTGTCGGAAGTGTTGCTCTAATACGCTTATCGTCGGTTATATTTAATTCCTTATCCTGCGGCACATTAAAATCAGCACGCATCAAAACAACTTTTCCTTTTAAAACTAAATCTCTTAGTGTTAATTTATTCATTCCTTACTCCTTAACTCAAAAACAAACCCAACTACTAAAGTACGCTCTCCAAATCAACTAGCTATCCCTAGTTAAAAAAGTCGCTGTCCCCTAAGTTAGAGGCCTTTGCGGATGATGTATTCGCAAAGGTCAACTACGCGGTTTGAATACCCCCACTCATTATCATACCAAGAAAGAACCTTTACAAAATCATCCTGTATAACTTTGGTACTCTTAGCATCAACTACTGAACTTAACCGGCAATGGTTAAAATCAATTGAGACTACAGGGTCTTCGGTATAACCTAAAATACCTTTCATAGCACCCTCTGAAGCTGCCTTAAGCGCAGCATTTAACTCTTCGGCAGTAGCTTTCTTTGCCAAAGAAAGGGTTAAATCCACTACAGAAACATTAGGTGTCGGAACCCGGATAGCAAAGCCATCAAGCTTTCCTTTAAGCTCTGGGATAACCAAAGATATCG
>JBASUY010000038.1:0-6591 GCA_049275655.1 Candidatus Omnitrophota bacterium
GATATGAAGAAAAAAACGCAATATTCTAAAGATTTAGAAAAGATAGTTGCCTTAGGCAGGAAAAAGGGATTTTTAACTTACGATGAAGTTAATGATTTATTGCCTGAAGATATCTCTTCTTCAGAAGAGATTGACCACTTATTTAAAATTCTAGGCAACGAAGATATACAAGTAGTAGAGCGACAGGAGGATACGGTTGTAGAAAAATCACCTACCCGCTCTAAAGAGGATTTATTGGCGGAGCAATTAAAAGGGGAGGAGCGCTTTATACCTCTAGACGACCCTGTTAAGATGTATTTAAAACAGATGGGGTCAATATCTCTCTTAACCCGCGAGCGTGAATTAGAGTTGGCTAAGAAGATAGAAGGAGCAGAAGAAAATTTCAAGCGCGCTTCTTTAACTACGAAGTTTGTACGTAAACACACTATACTCTTAATGAATGATGTGGCTGAAGGAAAGATAAATTTTGAAGAGGTAGTTAAAGAGGATATCAGGATTAAAAAAGGCGGGGAATTAGGAAAAATTAAAAGGATGCTCAAGCGCTTAAAAATGATTAGGTCAGAGGCTGTTCTTATAGAACAGATACTCTCTTTAAATCTTATAACCTCAGTGATTGAAGGATCAACTTCTAAACTGATAAAGTTAGTAAAGGAGTTAGATTATTTGTCCCGTCAGGGTAGGCGTACTTATTCAAGGAGGCAGGAGATCTTAAAAGAGATAGGGCAACCCTATAAAAAAATAAAGGAGCAGGTTAAATTAATAAAATCGGCACAAATTAAATTTAACCGCGCTAAGAAGAAGCTGGTGGAGGCAAACTTAAGGCTTGTAGTAAGTATTGCTAAGAAATACGCCAATAGGGGGCTTTCTTTTTTAGATTTGATTCAAGAGGGGAATATCGGGCTTATGCGCGCAGTTGAAAAGTTTGAATATAAAAGAGGGTATAAGTTTTCTACTTATGCGACTTGGTGGATAAGACAGGCTATTACCCGCTCTATTGCTGACCAGGCGCGTACAATAAGGATACCTGTGCATATGACAGAGACGATAAATAAGATAATCCGTTATTCGCGCATTTTTGTTCAGGAGAATGGGCGTGAGCCTAATCCTGAAGAGATAGCTTCTAAGATGCGCCTTCCGCAGGAGAAGGTAAAATCAATATTAAAGATAGCTCAAGAGCCGATATCTTTGCAGATGCCTATAGGCGATGAAGGGGATACGCATTTTGGGGATTTTATACAGGATAAGAAGGCGGTTTCTCCGGCTAATGCTACTGTCCGCTCAATGCTTAAAGACGAGATGAATTCAGCTTTGGATACTTTAACCGAAAGAGAAAGAAAAATCTTGGTTTTAAGGTTTGGCATTACCGACGGAGCTGCCCGGACTTTAGAAGAGGTAGGAAATGTTTTTAAGGTAACTAGGGAAAGGGTCCGTCAGATAGAAGCTAAGGCCTTAAAGAAATTGCGCCATCCTACTCGCTCAAGGAGATTGCGTACTTTTTTGGATATGACCTTAGCACACCAAAGGGAATATTGATGTTTTATTATGGATGGAAATAAAGATTTTTCCCATAAGTCTGATGAGCGCTTAATTGATGAGATTAAATTCTTACAGATCCGCATTACCGAGCTTGAAAAAGCAGAATCCCGCCATAGAGCCTTTGATCAACTCTTACGTAAAACCCAGTTTCAGCAGAAGGCTATATTAAATAATATACCGGATATAGCTTGGTTAAAAGATAGCAATAGTTGTTATATTTTGGTTAATGATGCTTTTGCCAAAGAGTGCAATCTTAAACCTGAAGAGGTTATCGGGAAAAATGATTTTGACCTTTGGCCCCAAAGGTTAGCAGAGAAATACCGCATAGATGACCAAAAAGTTATTAAAAGCAGAAGGCGTTTTTCTTTCGAAGAAAAGCTTATAGATAAGAGTGGCAAAGCAAAATGGGTGGAGACTTTTAAAACCCCTATTTTTAATGACGGAGGCGAGGTTATTGGGACTACCGGCATTTCTAGGGATATATCCGAACGTAGAATCCACCAGGAGCGCCTTAAAGAGGCTAAGGCAGAACTTGAGATCAGAGTAAGGGTAAGGACAGCAGAGTTAAGCCGCGCTAACGAAGAGCTTAGAAGGGAGATAACAGAAAAAAAGAGGCTTTATGAGTCTTTAAACCAGTCTGAAGAAAGATATAGGACCTTGTTTGAAGCAAGCCCCGCAGGTATATTTATTACAGACTCTAAGGAAGGGGTTATTAAATATGTCAATCAAAGCGCGTGTAAATTATTTGGTTATACTGAAGAAGAGTTGTTAGGGCTTAAAATAGAGCATCTTCATCCTAAGGAAGACATGGATTTAGTTAGAAAGAATTTTAATTTAGTCTCCAAGGGAGAGAAATTATCTGAGGTATTTCCTTGTAAGAAAAAGTCTGGGGAAGTGATGTTTGTAAATATAACCGGCACTAAGGTAACGATTAATAATGAATTATTTAATATAGCCTTTTTCCTTGACGTTACTGAAAAGATAAAAAGAGAGAAAGAGATTGAAAAAGAGAGGAATAATTTTAAGAAATACATGGAAGTTTCTCAAGTTATGATGGTCTTGATTAAAAACGACCAGACTGTAGGGCTAATAAACAATAAAGGGTGTAAGGTCTTAGGGTATCCTAGGGAAGATATAATAGGCAAAAATTGGTTTGATTTTTTTATCCCCGAAAAAGAGAGGGAGGACGTAAAGGCAATATTTAATAATGTCTTTTTAAAGAAATCTAAGGCTTTAGAGTATGCCGAGAATAAAATATTGACTAAGGACGGCAAAGAACGGCTTATTGCTTGGCATAGTGTTTTATTAAAAGAGGGTAATGAGATTGTAGGTGCTTTAAGTTCAGGGGAAGATATTACTGAAGCGCGTAGAATTAAAGAAGAGCTCTTGAATTATCAGTTAAAGTTGGAGAATATTGTAAAAGAGAGGACTCAGGAGCTACAAAACGAACTTAATTTACGCAAAAAGGCTGAAGAAGAAGGGGACGATCTTAAAAAGCGGATTGAGTTTATACTTGGAGCCACTAAAACAGGACTAGATATAATTGATTCTGATTTTAATTTGCTCTTTGTGGATAGTGAATGGGCAAAAAAATACGGAGATTACCATGGGAAAAAATGCTACGAGTATTTTATGCGCAGGACTACTGAATGTAAAGGTTGTGGGGTTAGAAAGGCCTTAAAGACTAAAGAAATCAGTGTTACTGAAAAAGAACTTATTTTTGAAGGAGGCAGGCCCATACAGGTGATGTCTATGCCTTATAAAACTGATGACGGAAGGTGGCTTGTTGCCGAAGTAAACGTAGATATATCCGAAAGAAAGAAAGTTGAGGAGGAACTTAGAAGATACAGGGATCATCTTGATGATATTGTTAAAGAGCGTTCTGAAGAGCTATTAAAAGAAATAGCCCAACATAAAGAGGCGCAGCATAAGGTATCTTTATTGGCTAAAGACCTCTCGCGTTCTAACAGAAAGCTTAAACAACTTGCTTTAACAGATTCGCATACAGGGCTTTATAACCACCGCTATTTAGGTGAGGTTATAGAAGGAGAGTTTCAGCGGGCAAAAAGGTATGCTTTGCCCTTGACAGTTATAATGTTGGATATAGATTATTTTAAATCAATAAATGACGTCTATGGCCATCAATTCGGGGATCTCATCTTAAAGCAATTTGCCCTACAACTTAAAAAAATGGTAAGGAAGTATGATATTGTTATAAGATACGGAGGGGAGGAGTTTATTATCATCTCTGCGGGTATAGATAGAAATCAGGCTTTAACTTTTTCTCAGAGAATCTTAGGGGCATTAAACCTTTATACCTTTGGAAATAAAAAACACTATATAAAACTTAAAATAAGCATGGGGGTTGTCTCTTATCCGGAAGATAAGGCAATACGCGCTATGGATTTAATAAATACTGTTGACCAAGTTTTAAATAAGGCAAAAGAGTCGGGGGGTAACCGCGTCTTCCTTACCAGCGACCTTAAAAAATATAGCGAATCCACTAAAATAGAGGAGAAGGGTTCTGACATAAGAGCGTTAAAGAGTAAAATTGATAAGCTTAATAAAAGGGCTAATCAAAGCCTTACTGAAGCTATCCTTGCCTTTGCAAAGACGATAGAGTTAAAAGACCATTATACCGGAGAGCATGTAGAGATAACAGGGCATTACTCTACTTTAATTTCTAATAAAATAGGGCTCTCAAGGGAAGAGACTGAGCTTATTCGTCAAGCCTCTATACTTCATGATTTAGGAAAGATAGGGATTAGCGAGAAGATACTGCATAAAAAGAGTAAGCTTACAAAAGAAGAATTTGAGGAGATAAAAAAACATCCACAAATCGGAGCGGATATATTGCGTCCCATACACTTTTTACACGGGCTTATACCGATTATCTATTATCATCATGAAAGGTGGGATGGCAAAGGTTATCCGACTGGCGCTAAGGGAGAGGAGATTCCTATAGGCGCAAGGATAATTGCCCTTGCTGATGTATATCAGGCCTTAACCAGTGATAGGCCTTACCGTAAGGCCTACTCTAAAAAGAAGGCAGCGCAGATTATTAAAGCAGGCTCTGGTTCGCAATTTGACCCTAAGATTACAGAGATTTTCTTGGATATACTTAAAGAAGAAAAATAACCCCTAAGCGTAAAGGTAAATGATAAAAATAAAAAGGATATATGAGCTTCCTGCCAGAGCCGATGGGGTAAGAATCCTCGTTGATAGGCTTTGGCCAAGAGGAATCCGTAAAGATAAAGCGAGGGTTGATATTTGGCTAAGAGATCTTGCGCCAAGTAGCCAATTAAGAAAGTGGTTTGCCCATGATATGTCTAAATGGGAGAGTTTTAAGCGTAAATATTTTAAAGAGCTCAATGAGAATAAAGATCTTATTGCTCAAATTCCTAAAAGCCCTAAGGGTACTATAACATTTTTATATTCCGCAAAAGATGAAAAGCATAATAATGCACTAGCCTTAAAAGAATATATTAATTCCCGCCTTTAAAAAGCTATTTTAAATCAACCTTAGTTTTTAGAAATAGTTAAGAACTTTCTTGACTGCTATAAAAAAATCGGGTATACTAAATTTTTACTTTGATGACTTATAAGTAAAACTAACGTAACCTTTACTAAGTGAAGTAGTTACAGGTTTTTGGGCCCATAGCTCAGCGGTAGAGCAGGTGACTCATAATCACTTGGCCGGAGGTTCGAATCCTTCTGGGCCCATATATAATACAAGGGCATTTAGCTCAGTTGGTTAGAGCGCTACATTCACATTGTAGAGGCCAGAGGTTCGAGCCCTCTAATGCCCATAAAAAAATAAATAGGGGAATTAGCTTGAATAGCAGTAATTTAAAAGTTCAACTTGTAGGGTTAATTAAACTTCAAGAGATTGATTCTGAAATATACAAGTTACGGGCAGAAAAATCTTCTAAGCCTTTAGAAATTAAGAAGCTTGAAGAAGTTTTTCAGGCAAAGAAAGCACAGATGGCAGATTTAGAGAAGCGTTCTTTAGATATACAAAAGGCGAAGAAAGACAGGGAGCTAGAGTTAGCGGCAAAAGAAGAATCAACCGTAAAATTGCAAGGACAACTTTACTCTTTAAAAACAAATAAAGAGTATCAGACTATGCTTCAGCAGATACAAGACTCTAAGGCAGATGCTTCTGTTATTGAAGATAAAATATTAGAACTACTTGAGGAGTTGGATAAAGTTAAAATTTTAATAGAAGAGGAGAGGGTTAGGTTAGCCCAAGAAGAGAAGATTTTTCTTGGGGAAAAAAACAAGATTAATAATAGGGTTAAAGAAATAGATGACAGGCTAAGCCAGTTAGAAACTCAAAAAAAACAAGCAGCTATTAATATCGATCCTAAGGTCTTAGCACAGTATGAGCGCATACTTGCCAGTAGAGATGGTTTGGCAATAGTTACGGTTAAAGATAACTCCTGCGGGGGGTGTAATATGTTTGTCCCGCCGCAGGTTATAAACTTGATTAAGATGTATGAGAACATTATAACTTGCGAGACCTGCAATAGGATGCTTTATATAGATGAATTATAACAATCTTTTCTAAAGTTTTTATGCAAGAATTGGATATTTATATTGACGGCGCTTCTAAGGGTAACCCCGGCCCAAGCGGGATAGGCGTTATTATTTGCCGTTCAGGGGAAGTAATACGTAACTTATCGGTTTTTATCGGAGATACTACTAATAATGTAGCAGAATATACGGCTTTGATATACGCTTTGCAGGAAGCATTACTTTTAAGAGCGGATATACTTAAAATTAAAACTGATAGCCAGCTTCTTGCCAGGCAATTAAAAAAGGATTACAAAGTTAAAAGCCTTAAATTACTTAGCCTTTATTCTCAGGCAGAGCATCTGCTTAAGGGTTTTAAGAGGGTCTTTATAGAGAATATACCAAGAGAAATGAATAAAGGCGCAGATAGATTAGCTACAGAGGCGATACGAAAAAGGCTAAAGGGGCAGGTAGGGTGTGGCTGCTCTTAAGTTTATGCTTAGGAGAGGAAAGTCCGGGCTCCACAGGGAAGCGTAGCAG
>JBASUY010000039.1:0-1799 GCA_049275655.1 Candidatus Omnitrophota bacterium
ATTTGTACGCCGTTGGCCGCTTTTCCGGAGATACTGGCAAAAATAAAACCGGTGATAAAATCAGGCAGTATTGTAACTGATGTAGGCAGTACCAAAGCAGAAGTGATGCGACTATTTGAGCAGCTTCCATCCGGGGTATGGGCTATAGGCGGACACCCAATGGCCGGAGCAGAGTTAAAAGGCATCCGTGGCGCTGACAGCTACCTGTTTGAAAATGCGGTTTATGTATTAACACCCGGACAGGATACGCCAGAACATATAGTTAAAAGGTTAAGTCAGCTATTAACCATGACCGGAGCAAGAATACAAATATTGGATGCCGCTCTGCATGACCAATTGGTTGCCACAGTAAGTCATGTACCACATTTGGCAGCGGTTGCCCTTGTAAATTCCACTGAAGGCAATCCTGATACCCTTAGATTAGCTGCGGGCGGATTTAGAGATACTACTCGTATAGCTTCATCCAATCCGGATTTGTGGATAGATATACTGCAATCGAACCGGCAAAGCATAATAGCGGGTTTGGAAACATTAACCAAACTGCTGACTGATTTGACCCGACAACTGGCCAGTGGTGAAGATAAAAAACTATTGGAGGGGTTATACCGGGCTCGGGATATCAGAGAAATGATACCCCAGGTTAAAAAAGGATTATTACCTGGTTTTGTGGATGTAATTTGTATTGTACCTGATCGACCGGGAATAATAGGAGAGCTGGGTAGAATTTTAGGCGAAGACCATATAAACATAGTTGATATTGAGATTCTAAGGGTCCATGAAGGTGATGGGGGAACCATTCGTCTGGGCGTTCCTAACCTGGCAGATGGAATCAGAGCAGTTGAAGCTCTGCAGAATTATGAAATTAAAGCCTGGGTGAGATAGGAGAGGAACATGCAAGAAAAAATTAATCCTGTAAAAGCTTTACGCGGTGATATTGAAGTAAGTGCAGATAAATCTATTTCTCATCGATCTGCGATTTTTGCTGCTTTAGCCCAGGGTGAAAGCCGAATTAAAAATTATCTGCTGGCTGAAGATACCCTTTCTACCTGCCATTGTATAGAGCAGTTGGGGGTAAAGATTGTACAGGATAAAAATAACTTTATAATAAATAGTCCGGGAATAGAAGGCTTAATTGAACCAGCTGCAGTTCTTGATTGTGGAAATTCAGGCACTACTATGCGCTTAATGTCCGGTTTGCTGGCGGGAAGACCATTTTATTCGGTTTTAAGTGGAGACGAATCGTTAAGTAATCGCCCCATGCGCCGTATAGTTGAACCGTTATCTTCTATGGGAGCCCATATCTGGGGGCGTGAGAATAATAGCAAACCCCCACTGGCTATTCAGGGCAGTAAGTTGCAGGGTGGTATGTTCAACATGTCAGTAGCCAGCGCTCAGGTAAAGTCAGCCTTATTATTGGCGGGTTTGCAGGCGGATAATTCTACTGTAATAATTGAACCGCATCGTTCCCGTGATCACAGTGAACGTATGTTACAAGCTATGGGTGCTGATCTCAGTATAGAAGATAATAAGATTACTCTAAGCCCAGGTAAACCATTATCTGTATGTGACTGGACGATACCAGGTGATATTTCTTCCGCAGCTTTTTTTCTGGTAGCAGCCACCATAGTTCCAAATTCAGAGTTGAGAATTCGTCAGGTAGGTATAAACCCAACCCGTACGGGTATTATTCAGGTACTTATGAAGATGGGTGCCAATATAAAGATTGAAAATAGTACCATTATTGCTGGAGAACCGGTTGCTGATTTAATAATTAAAAGTGCGCCATTAAAAGCAATAAC
>JBASUY010000040.1:0-65028 GCA_049275655.1 Candidatus Omnitrophota bacterium
GGTTTAACATGTCAGATTGTCGATCTGAAGATCGCGAGTTCAAATCTCGTCGGGCCCGCCATAACAAAAAACGCCGTAAATTAACTTACGGCGTTTTGTTATTTAAAAGGGGCGAATTCTTTTATCCTTAGGATACTTCGGGACACTCGCCCCTTTAGGTTGAGGTATATCGTGCCTCACTTTTTGCCCGAAATACTAGTAATTCTCCTAAGGCCAGCTAAAGTATAACATCCAACGGATAACAATTCAAGGGTACTTGCAAAAGAAATATTTAGTAGTAAGATATGAATTAAAGAATAGATGCATAAAAGCTAAGGAGGATTTATGGCTTCCATAGAAGATTTTAGAAAGTTAGAGTTAAAGATCGCTCAAATAAAGGATGTTTCCGATCATCCTAATGCCGATAAGCTTTGGGTCTTAACTTTAGATACCGGCGATAAGTTAAAGCAGGTAGTCGCAGGGATAAAAAATTATTACAATAGAGAAGCCCTTTTAGGAAGATATGTTGTTTTAGTAGATAATCTTGACCCAGTATTAATAAGAGGGGTAGAGAGCCAGGGCATGATTTTAGCCGGTTCTGATGAATCGGGGGTAGTTATTGTAAGCCCTGAGAGGCCGCTTAAATTAGGCAGTATAGTTAGATGATTAAACAATTTGTACCAAGCCAGGCCTGCTTAAAATGCCGTGGTTGCTGCAGGTTTAAAGAAGAGGATTCAGTATGGTCTCCCTGCCTTTTAGATGAAGAGGTATTAAACTTAGCGGGTAAGGAGGGTATTCCGGCGGCGTCTTTATCTTTAGGTAATAGGTTAAAATTAGTCCCTGAGTTAGAGTCAGGGGGGTTTTTATGCCCTTTTTTAGAGGCTAAGAGCAATAAATGCAGGATTTATGATATTCGCCCCTTTGAGTGCCGATTATATCCCTTTCTTTTAAGTATGCGCAACAAGAAAGTCTTACTTACGATAGACTTAAACTGCCCTTACGTAAAAGAGAAGATAAATACAGAAGAGTTGAAAGAATATACAAAGTATCTAGTTGAATACTTAAACTCTCCTAAGCAGGTTAAGATGCTTCAAGATAACCCACAAATTCTTACTGCCTACGAAGACGTCTTAGCGCTTATAGAATTGGAATCAACAGATGCGGCTGAATAAAATATCGCTTTGTGATAAGCAGGTATTCGATAAATACCTTTTATTAAAAAAACATCGGCTCTGTGCGTATTCTTTCTCTAATATTTATATTTGGCGGAAACTATTTTCAATAAGTTGGGCTATTATAAACGATAGCCTTTGTGTATTTTTTAAAGACAAGATAGGAGTGTTCTTATACCTGCCTCCCTTATCTAAGGAGGCAAGCTCTGATACTATCCGTTCTCTCTTTGATATCTTAGCAAAATTAAATAAAAATCCGTCCTTTGCGCATATAGATAATGTAGAGGAAGAAGAAGTATCGTTTTACCGCGCCTTAGGATACGATTCTTCTTTACCGTCACGCGAATATATATTTATCCGGAGGGATTTAGAAGAGCTTAAGGGGAAGAGGTTTAAATCTAAGCGCGCAAGCTACAACTACTTTGTTAAAAACTTTAAATATACGTGCCAGCCGATATCATTAAAAGATCGCGTAGAATGTTTAAGCCTTTATTATCTTTGGGCAGGGCAACGCAAGGCGCTTAGTAAGGATAGTTTTTATTGTGGGATGCTCGATGATAGCGGAGTTATTTTAAAAGAGGCCTTTAATCAATATTCCCTATTAGGTTTTGAGGGCATTTTAGTTAGGGTAAAGGGCAAAGTTAAGGCGTTTACTTTTGGTTTTAAGCTAAATGAAGAGACCTTCTGTATTCTATACGAAATAACAGATTTAACCTGTAAAGGATTAGCCCAGTTTATATTCGCGGAGTTTTGTTCTCAGTTAAAGCCGTATACTTTTATTAATATTATGGATGATTCGGGTTTGGATAATTTAAGGAGAGTAAAATTATCTTATTACCCGCAGAGTTTACTCTCTGCTTATTCTATTAGAAGATATGATTAGGGGTGCCGGAGGAGTAGAGTTTACTATCTTTGACACGGAAACTACGGGATTAAGCATAAGAAGAGGAGACAGGATCATAGAGATAGCTGCGGTTAGGTTTAAGGGGAAAGAAGATATTTCTTATTTTGAGAGCCTAATTAACCCCGGTTGCAGCGTATCTTTAGAGGCGTATAATATTAATAAAATTAGCGCAGGTATGCTCTTGTCTGCGCCTAAGCCAAGGGAGGTTATAGTAAAGTTTATGGATTTTATCCGGGGTAGTTGCCTTTGTTCTTATAATATTGCTTTTGATATCGGTTTTTTGAATAATGAATTAAAGCTTCTGGGTTTAAGCCGATTAAGCAAGGTTTTTGTAGTGGATATACTAAAATTAGCCCGGCAGGCTATCCCCGGTTTAGATTCGTATGCTTTACAATCTGTGGCTAAGAGCTTAGGGGTAAAAGGCAACCAGAAGCACCGCGCGTTTTCGGATGTGCTTATGGCACAAAAGGTATTTTATATTTTAAGGGATATGCTTGAAAGACGTTTTGGCTGTCGGCTTAAATTAGAAAAATATTATTGAGAGTTAACCCATGGGAGTAAAATAGCTGTTATGGTATTATTTATAAGGGGTTTTAAAGTTTTATTTTTCTCGTCGTTGATTCTTATTTTATCTGCCAAGCTTTCTTTTAGCAAGCATACCCCGCAAGAATTGTGCCAAATCTCAGAAGAGTATTATAATAGGGCAGTAGCATCCTATAGGCAAGAGATTAAAGAATCTAAAAATCCCTCAGGGCTTTATTTTGAGTTGGGTAAGCTTCATTTTAGCCGCGGTGAATATGGATTATCTTTGGAAAACTTTCAAAAATCTACGCACCCGCTTGCTAAGAAGTATTCAGCTTTATCTTTTTACCATATGAATGATTTTGCCGATGCCCTGGAGATCTTTAATAAGATAGAGATTAAAGATGACGAGTCTTATTATTATTTGGCTTTAACCTGTGAACGCCTTAACCTTTTTGACCAGGCGCTTAAGGCTTACAGAAAGATACAGAGCAGAGAATTTAAGGATTTAGCCGCAAACCGTATAGATAATATTGAAAAAGAAAAGTCTACCGCCAATATTAAAACCGAGGATCCTGATCTTGCTAAAATTATCTTTAGCCCTAAAGATAGCCAAGCCTACCCGCAGGCAGGGGCGCTCATACTTTCAGCCAAGGAGAGCGTTGAGATAACAGAAGAGGGTACCTTAGAGACCGATATTCACTATGTGATTAAAATATTAAACGAGCGCGGCAAGGAGGGGTTTGCAGAGTCTTTGTTTGAGTATGACTCAACATTTGAAAAAGTGGAGCTTATTTTTGCCAGGACCATAAGGCCTGATGGAAGTATTGTGTATGTAGGTTCAAAACATATACGCGATGTATCTAAATATGTAAACTTCCCTTTATACAGCAACGCCCGGTTATTTATTATTTCTTTTCCGGAGGTAACCCTTGGCTCTATCTTAGAGTATAGAATAAGGGTTAAGCGCAGCCAGTTAGTAAACAAAAAAGATTTTTTCTTAAGTTACCCTTTAAAAGGCTACGAGCCGGTTATCTCTTCTGAATTTAGGCTTATCTTTCCTAAAGATAAGGATATAAGGCTTAAGTTTATTAATATGGAATATAATGATTTTGGTTTTACAGTAAACCCGCTAAGAGAGGAAAAAGGAAAGAAAGTTTCTTATCTTTGGAGGACAAGAGGGATCCCTCAGATTATACCTGAGGTGAATATGCCTCCGGAACCGGAGATAAATCCTACGATACTCATCTCTACTTTTGCGGACTGGCGTAGCGTATATGAATGGTGGCAGGGATTAGTTGAAGATAAGATCAAACCCGATATTCATATAAAGAATAAAGTGCGGCAGCTTATAAGAAAGATGCGCTCGAATGAAGAGAAGGCAAGGGCTATATATAACTTTTGTGCTAAAGATATACGTTATGTAGCAGTAGAATACGGTCAAGCAGGTTATGAGCCGCATGCAGCAGCGGATATTTTCAAAAATAAATACGGCGACTGTAAAGATCAGTCAGTGCTTTTAGTAACTATGTTAAGGGAGGCGGGGTTAAACGCCTTTCCTGTACTTGTATCTACTAAGGGTTACTATAATATGCGAGAAGATTTTCCTTCAGGTATTTTTGACCATTGCATTGTTGTTTTATATCTTAAAGGGCGGATGATATTTCTTGACCCTACTGCTGAAACTTGTTCTTTTGGAGATATTCCTTTTGATGATCAAGGCCGGAAGGTTATGATTTTTGGGGAGGAGGAATACTTTATTGAAGATGTCCCCGTTAAACCACCGGAGTTTAATTTAATTAAACAGGAGATTAGGATTAATATCAATAAGGATGAATCTCTTTACGGAGAGAAGATAAATTTGACTAGAGGTGTTTATGACCAAGGGCAGAGGTCGTGGCTTCTTTATACACAACCTGAGTTGATAAAGGATACGTTAAAAAGCGTTATTCAAGACATTTCAATAGGAGGTAAATTAGAGGGCTATAGTATTAAAAATTTGGCAACCTTAGATTTTCCGGTTATCTTAAAGTATAGTTTTTCCGGGCCGGAATATTTTATCTATGCCGGAAAATTGAGAATTATGCCGCAGTTAGCATCTGTAGATACTTTTTTGGTTGTTAAGGAGAGCCGTAAATATCCGGTTGATTTAGGTTTTTTTAGTAGAAAAGAATTTTACTTAGAGGTTGCCCTGCCGGATAATCTTATGATAAAATATCTTCCGGAGAAGGTATCTTATGATACCCCATGGTTTAGCTTCATTCAGGAATATATGCTTAAAGGCAACAAAATTTTACTTAAGCAGATTAGATTTGATAAGAAGGATAGGGTAACTCAGGATGAATATGCTGATTTTAAAAAGGCGATTGAAGGGTTAGCCTTGTCTTTAAAGCAGAGGGTAGTTTTAGAAAAGGTAGATTAATATGGCAAAAGACGAATATTTAAATAAGGAACAGCGTAAATATTTACGTTTGGATACGGTTTTACCGGTTCAGATACGCTTAGAGAGTTTAGACGGTAGTAAGTTTTTATCAGGCTGGATACAGGGTTTTACTAGTAATTTAAGCCGAGGAGGTATTTGCCTTAGCATCAATAATCTTGAAGCATCCTTAATTGAGGTTGTTGAAAATCATAAGGCACGTATATCTTTAGCAATAGAGATTCCTTCTTTTAAAAAGCCTATAAGTGCTCGGGGGAGGATAGTTTGGGTAAAAAAGTACCTTGGTTTACCGGATAAATGCCTTATCGGCATTAGTTACGAGGATATTAATCCTGCCCATAATAGGATAATCATGCGTTATGCTTGGGCCAGGAAGGCCTTAATCCCCTTGGCTTTAGGGGTGGTGGCTTTTTTATCTTTATTTGTCGTAGCTAATAGCCTAATTAATATTAAGCTTACGCAGGGGAATAAGGCTTTAGTTTTGCAATTATCTAAAGTTATAGAAGAATCAGGGTTAATAAAAAGCGATATAGCTAAAATAAGTAGAGAGAAAGAAGAGCTCGCCGTAAGAATGCAAGAGCTAGAGTTGCGTATTACAAAGGCATCCGCGCAAAGGTCAAAGCTTGAAGAGCAGGTTAAGGCAATCCCCGAAGAGTACGCCCAAAAAGTGGAAGGCCTCAATAAACTTATTTTTAACCTTACTGAAGAGAGAAACGCCTTAAAAGAGCAGCTATCTTTAGCCGGCAAAAGAGAGGATATAGCTACAGAAGAGCTTGCGCGCTTAGATAAAAAGAGGGTTAATTTAGAAAAGGCAAACGCAGATAAGATGTATCAATGGATTAAGGTGCACCAGAACCCCCGCACAGGGTTAGTGATGAGCTTTGAAGGAGATAAAGATGTTAGGGGTTGGGCATTAATATATGACCAGTCTTTAGCAGCTCAGGTGTATATGCATTATTCAGATTTTCTTAATGTGCATAAAATATTTGATTTCTTTCTTAAGCGCGCCAAAAAAAAAGACGGGTTATTCTTTAACGGGTATTACTTTGAAGATGGAGAACCTGTTGAATATATAGTGCACAGCGGGCCTAATATATGGTTAGGTATTGCTATTTTGCAATATACTTATAAGACCTCGGATAAAAAATATTTAAAAATAGCCGAAGATATAGCCCAAAGTATAATTCAATTACAAAACCAAGATAAAGAAGGCGGGATTCGCGGAGGGCCTTCTGTAGAATGGTTTGCTACAGAACATAATCTTGATGCCTATGCCTTTTTTAACATGCTTTATATAGTTACCGGTAATAAAAAGTATATGGAATCTGCGAATAGGGTTTTAAAATGGTTAGTGGATAACTCCTATGATAGGTCAGGCCAGCCTATTAAGCGTGGCAAAGGCGATTCTACTATAGCTACGGATACCTATTCCTGGTCAATTGCAGCTATTGGGCCATCTAAGCTTGAAAAGTTAGGGATGAACCCGGATAGGATTATGGAGTTTGCCGAGGATAACTGTTCAGTAGTAGTAGAGTATATTCGCCCTGAAGGAAAGAGTATTAAGATTAAGGGGTTTGATTTCGCCCCTGAAAGGCACGTTGCCCGCGGAGGGGTGGTTTCTTCCGAATGGACAGCCCAAATGGTGGTTGCTTTTAAGATTATGGAAGACTTTTATCTAAAAAAGGGGATATCTGCAAAAGCAAGGGAGTATAAATTAAAAGCGGACGAATACCTCTTTTCTTTGGGGAATATGGTTATCTCAAGCCCATCTCCTACAGGGCAGGGAGAGAGTTGTTTGCCTTATGCAACGCAGGATTTTGTTGACACAGGGCACGGATGGTTTACCCCTAAAGGAAAATCCACCGGTTCGCTTGCTGGGACTGCCTATACTATTTTTGCGTATTATAATTACAACCCGTTAGAGTTTAAGGATTGAAGGATAGATTAGAATTAATTTATCGCAGGCTTTATTCTTATTTTGGGGCTCAAGACTGGTGGCCGGCTTCAAATAGCTTTGAGGTAATTGTCGGAGCGATATTAACCCAAAATACAAGCTGGCAGAATGTAGAAAAGGCGATAGATAAAATTAAAGCTAATGGGCCTATTTTGCCTAAAAGGCTTTACAGCCTGCCGGAAAAAAAATTAGCCGGATTAATTAAAAGCGCGGGGTATTACAACCTAAAAGCCAAACGTTTAAGGAATTTTTTAAGTTTTTTTCTTCGCTCTTACAACGGCAGCATAAAGAAAATGTCTTTAACCAGTTTAGGGAAGTTGCGGGAAGAGTTGCTGAGCGTAAATGGCATCGGCCCTGAGACAGCAGATTCTATACTCCTCTATGCCTTTAATAGGCCTATCTTTGTAATTGATGCCTATACTAAGAGGATACTCCTTAGGCATAAGATTATCAGGGAAGACTTTAATTATTGCGCAATACAAAATATTTTTATGAAGCACTTAAAGAGAGACGCAAAGTTATTTAATGAATACCACGCGCTTTTAGTAAGGTTAGGCAAGGAGTTTTGTTTAAAGAAGAAGCCAAGGTGTCAAATTTGTCCTCTTAAATGCAATGATCAATTATCATAGTTTAGTAAAGCTTACACAAAGATTAATCCGTATTGATTCGCAGAATCCTCCCGGGGATGAGAGTAGGATAGCGTTGTATGTAGGCAGTTATCTTAAAAATCTTGGCCTTAAGGTAAAGATTTATGAATTTAGGCCTAAGCGTTCAAATGTAATAGCGTTTTTGAGAGGTAAGGGGAAGAAGAGCCTTATCGTCTCCCCGCATTTAGATACTGTGCCTTCTGGGAATAACTGGAGCTTAGACCCTTTTTCTGCCAAGATAGTTAAAGGTAAAATTTATGGATTAGGAGCTACGGACTGTAAATGTAATTTAGCATCCCTTATGGTTGCTATAAAGAGCATAGTTGAAGAGGGCAGCCTTTTACCGTATAATCTTATTTTTGCTGCTACGGCAGACGAGGAGTCAGGTTCTACCTTAGGCTTAAGGCCGCTCCTTAAAAAAGGTATCTTAAGAGCCGATGAAGCGTTGGTCTTAGATGCTGATGATTTTGAAATCATAGTTGCGCAAAAAGGGTTAATGCATCTTAAGGTTAAAGTTAGAGGTAAAAAAGCGCACGGGGCTTATCCTGATTTAGGGGTTAATGCCATAGAAGCTTCGGCTCGGGTAATCGCCGATATAAAAAAATTAAATATTAATTTCAAAAAAAGTAGCTATTTAAAGCCTCCTACGGTTAATACCGGTACCATAAAAGGAGGAGATAAGGTTAATGTAGTTGCTGATTGGTGTGAATTTGAGCTGGATTTTCGTTTTCTTCCCGGGATGCACCATAAACGCCTACTTTTTAGATTAAGAGAGTTATTGAAAAAATACGCGCGTTCTTTTAAAATAGAAATTATGGGAGTACAAAACCCGTATATTATTTCGGAAGAGCATCCTTTGGTATGCCATTTGAAAAAAACATTTTTACATTTTAAAATTAAGCCAAAGGTTAAAGGCTCTGAGGGGGCAACGGTAATAACATTTTTTAAAGAGGAAGGAATCCCGGCGGTTGCCACGGGATTTGGGGTTTCATCCTGCGCGCATACTATGGATGAGTATGTTAAGATAGCAAACCTTTATAAGGGCGCAAGGGCAGTAGAGTATTTTTTAAAAACATATAAATTTTAGAGGTATAATATGAATGGCGTAAAATTTATCAAGAGGCCACGTTTGAGAAATCCCTATCTTATCGTAGCTTGGCCGGGGATGGGGGAGGTAGCTTTTAGGGCGGCGGCGTATTTAATAGAAAAGTTAAAGGCAGAAGAGTTTGCCTCAATTCCCCCTGAGGATTTCTTTTATCTTACAAGTAGTATGGTGGATAAAGGCTTGCTGAAGGTCCCGGAACTTCCACATAGTAAGTTTTATTACCATAAAAATAAAAACGGGAAAAATGATTTTATTATCTTTATCAGCAATGCCCAACCGGATTTATCCCGGGCAGACGAATATTCCCGCAGGATAATTCAGGTTGCTAAAGAATTTAAGGCTAAAACCGTGGTTAGTTTTGCGTCTATGCCTTTAGGTATTGACCATACGCAAGAGCCGGGGGTATGGTTTGCTGCTACCTCGTCTATGATAGGGAGTAAGTTTAAAAGGATGGGCTTAAATGCGCTCTCTGCAGGAGCGATAAGCGGGATGAACGGGTTATTTTTAGGGATAGCCTTGAGGGAGGGGATGAACGGGTTTTGTCTTTTAGGCGAGATACCGCTTTATACGATACAGATAGATAACCCTAAGGCCTCCGGGGCTGTATTGACAGCGCTTTCTAAGGTAGTCAATCTTAATATTGATCTTTCGGGCCTGCTAGAGCAATCACGGAGCATGGAAGCAGAGATTAATAAGCTTTTAGATTACCTTAAGCTTGGCGGGCAATCTTCCGGGCCGATAGGGGATGAAGATATAGAGAAGATAAAGTACTCTTTAAGCCAGCTTACCAAACTCCCTTTGTCTATAAAGAAAAAAATTGAAGAGCTTTTCTCTGCGGCAAAATTCGATATATCAAGGGCCGCGGAATTAAAATTAGAGCTGGATAAGTGGAACGTATATAAGGATTATGAGGATAGGTTTTTAGATTTATTTAAAAAATCAGACGGAAAGAATAATTAAAGGCTTTGGTTATGATAAAGGCGGTTGTCTTTGATTTAGGGAATGTTTTAGTTGATTTTGATTATAGCATAGCAGCAAAAAGGATTAAGCATTTTTCCAGTATCAATATTAAGGATATACCAAAGTTAATTATCAGCTCTGAAATAACCAAGAATTTTGAAGAAGGAAAAATCTCTCCGGGAGATTTCTTTTTGTATATTAAGTCGTTGTTAAGGTTGAATATCTCATACGAGGCATTTGTCCCTATATGGAACGAGGTCTTCTTTTTAAGCGCTAAAAATAGGGCTGTTTTTAGCATAGCAAATATTTTAAGAGGTAAGTATAAGATAGCCATACTCTCAAATATAAATACCCTGCATTTTGATTACCTTAAAAGAAATTTTCCGATATTTGATATCTTTCATGAGGTTTTTGCCTCTTGTGATATGGGAATAGTAAAACCGGACCTTAAGATTTATAATAAAGCACTTGAATTTTTAGGCGTTGCCCCGCAAGAGGTATTCTATACTGATGACCGGGAGGAGTTAATTACAAAGGCGCGTTTTCTTATTCCGAATAGTTTTGTCTTTAAGGGTATAAAGAAATTAAAAAACGACCTTATTGAGTCAGGGGTTATATTAAATTAATTATGAAAGTCAGTAAGTTCCAGCGCAGATTCTATAGGGATTGGGTAAGAGATAAGGGCCTTTATATAACGCAGATAATTGCTAAGGAGACGGATATTAGGATTACCACAAATAAACCCTTAGAGAAGAAATCTGCGGAAGAGAGGATTCGCTCTTATCGTTGGGAGATAGAAAGGTATATCCAGAGAGACTACCGTTTTTTAACTGCGTTACGCCCCTTATCAGTTGAGTTAAATGCCGCTCCTATTATAAAGAAAATGTCAGATGAATCCAAAAAAGCCAATGTAGGGCCTATGGCCACAGTCTCAGGGGCGATATGCGAATTTTTAGGGTTTGAATTATTAAAGAAGGGGTATAAGGATGTTATAATTGAAAACGGTGGGGATATTTTTTTAAAATCCCGCAAGGCGCGCTTAATAGGGATTTACTCTGGGCGTTCTAAAATTTGGGAGAACCTTTGCCTTAAGATAAAACCCAAAGACACCCCTATTGGGATATGCACCTCTTCCGGAACGATAGGGCATTCTTTAAGTTTTGGCCAAGCAGATAGCGTTGTAATATTATCAAAGAGCACGAGTTTAGCCGATGCCGTGGCTACTGCTACTTGTAACCGCATTAATTTTAAACAAGATTTGCAAGGTGCGCTTGATTTTGCGCGTAAGATAAAAGGAGTTTTAGGCGTAGTAATAATACTTAAAAATAATTTAGTAAGTTGGGGGAAGGTTGAGTTTAGTAAATAGATGTTTCCGTCGGGAAACTTATAAAATGCAAAACAGCTTAAAATTAAAAACTCCTTGACAAAAACAACATATTGTGATAAAAAATAATAAGAATACAATATTTAGGAGATTTTTTAAGGGGGATAAAACTTAAATTGAAAAATTAAACAGTATTTTTTATGGCTCTTGAAATTAAAAAGAGCCTTTTTTATAAAGCTAAAATGAAGAGAGTAGGGTTAACTTACGATTTAAAGACAGATTACCAGTTTAAAGACGGTGACCCGGTAGATGCTAACGCTGAATTTGACCACCCTTCTACCGTAGATGTTATCGCAAAGGCGATAGAGAGCAACGGTTTTAAGGTAGAAAAAATCGGTAACGTCAGTAACCTTTTAGAGAAGATTGGTTCTTTAGATGTAGATATAGTTTTTAATATCTCCGAAGGGTTGTCCGGGAGAAATAGGGAATCGCAGGTGCCGTCTATTCTTGAGATGTATGGCATTCCTTTTGTCGGAGCGGATGCATTAACTTTAGGGTTGACGCTGGATAAGGTTATGGCAAAAAAGATATTTATTGCCGAGAAGATTCCTACCCCTAAGTTTTTTGAAGTTAGTTCAAGCGAACAGTTGCATCTTGCCAACCATTATAAATTCCCCCTGATTGTAAAGCCTCGCTTTGAAGGTTCCTCTAAAGGGTTAACTGATAATTCCCGGGTAACAAATAAAGATGAATTAGTCCAGCAGGTTGACTATATTGTTAATGCCTATAAGCAGCCGGCATTGGTAGAAGAATTTATCTCCGGCCAGGAGCTTACCGTAGCTATTATTGGCAATGACTCTCCTGAGGTATTGCCTATTGTGCAAATTAAAATAGACGGGAAGCTTAATCTCAATGATAAATTCTATACCTTTGCGCGTATTACCTCTGATAATTTAGAGTATATTTGCCCGGCTAAGATTTCCGCAGAGCTAAAGGAGCGTATCAATGATTTAGCATTAAAGACTTACCGTGCGGTTGAATGCCGCGATTTTGGCAGGGTTGATTTTCGCGTGGACCAAGACGGAAATCCCTATGTCTTAGAGATAAACCCCTTGCCTTCTCTTTCTACAGATGATGCCTTTAAGTTAGTTGCCGAAGCAATAGGCATTACCTATGAAGATATAATCGGTAAAATCTTAAACTACGCGCTTATAAGGAATAATTTAAATTAAGTGAAAATAGCCCTGACCTATAATTTAAAGAAGGAAGACGATACCAAGCCCCCGGATTATTTCTCTGAACACGATTCTATAGAGACGATTAGCTCAATAGTCTCTGCGCTTAAAACAAAAGGCCATAGCGTAGAGGAGGTTGATGTAGAGAGCCCCAAATTATTTTCTTATTTCAGTAAAAATAAAGTTGATATGGTCTTTAATATCGCCGAAGGCGTGCGCGGTAAATTTCGCGAGTCTGAGGTCCCTGCGATATTAGATTATTTAAATATACCCTATACCGGCTCAGGGGCTTTTTCTTTGGCCTTGGCTTTAAATAAAGCGTTGACAAAGAAGATACTTCAAGCAGAAGGTATTCCAACCCCTAACTTTCAAGTCTTCTCCAAAGGCAACGAAAGCCTTAATCCCTCATTGGCATTTCCTCTTATCGTCAAACCAAACTGTGAAGGTTCTGCCAAAGGTATAAGTAGGTCAAGTGTGGTCTGCAATAAAGAAGACCTTGTAAGCAGGGTTAGGCAGATTATAGCAAATTATCATCAGGATGCCTTGGTGGAAGAGTTTATAGAGGGTAAAGAACTTACAGTCGGAATCTTAGAGAACGGGAAGAGGCAGGTTTTGCCGATATTAGAGATAGATTTTTCTGAATGCAATTTAAGCGGAGAGTATTTTTACTCTTGGAGGATGAAGGAATACCAAGGGGATGAAAACTTAGGACTTACCCCCTCTTTTTATTGTCCTGCCCGTTTGGATAAGGGAGTAGAAGATAAGATTAAGGAGGTAGCTCTTAAAACTCATAAGGCCGTTGGCTGCCTGGATATCTCGCGTACCGATATAAGGCTGGATAAGAATAATACTCCCTATGTTTTAGAGATTAATCCCTTGCCAGGATTAGACCCAAAGGAATCCAATTTCCCTATTATGGCTTATGCCGCCGGTATGAAATATGAGGATCTTATCGAGGCAATATTATTAAGCGCCTCAGAAAGGAAAGGGCTAAATTGAGCAATACTCAGATAACAGAGAACCAAAGAGTTAAACAAGAAGTAGTCTCCTCCCCAAGGATAGCCCGAAGGGCGCGTGATTACCAGCAGATACCTATTTACAAAGATGTTAATCCTTTAGATTGGGAGGATTGGCGTTGGCAGATAAAGAATAGGATTTGTTCCAAAGGTGTATTATCGCAGATTATTAAACTTACGCCGGAGGAGGAGAGAGGTATTGATAAAGCCAAGGGAAGGCTTTCTATGGCGATAACGCCTTATTGGGGCACGCTTTTAGACCCGGATGACGCTAATTGCCCTATACGCCGCCAGGCAGTCCCTGTATCTGAAGAGCTAGTTATATCGCCTCATGAAATGACTGATCCTTGCGCAGAGGATAGAGACTCTCCTGCTCCGTATTTAGTCCACCGTTATCCGGATAGGGTTTTATTGTTGGCAACCGAACATTGCGCGATGTATTGCCGGCACTGCACCCGTAGAAGGTTAGTCGGCGACCATGAAGAAAAAGATTCAGGCAATATAGATAGGTTTAATGCGGCTATAGATTATATTAAAAGTAACCGTAAAATAAGGGATGTGCTTATCTCAGGAGGCGACCCTTTAATTTTAGAAGATGAGGCTTTAGAGAGTTTAATTAAAAAGGTAAGAGCTGTCTCCCATGTTGAAATTTTAAGGCTCGGCACGCGTATCCCCGTAACTTTGCCGCAGCGCATTACTGAAAACCTAGTTAATATGTTGAAGAAATATTCGCCTCTTTGGATAAGCATCCACTTTAACCACCCTAAAGAGATTACTAAGCGCTGTGAGATTGCCTGTAGTATGCTTTCTGAATCAGGGATACCTTTAGGCTCCCAGACGGTACTTCTCAAAGGCATTAATGACCGGCCGTATATAATGAAAAAGTTAGTCCATGAATTACTTAAAATAAGGGTCCGTCCCTACTACATATACCAGTGCGACCCGGTAAAGGGGACACAGCATTTTAGGACCCCTGTTTCCGTGGGGATTAATATTATGGAGAAACTCCGCGGGCACACCTCAGGCTATGCCGTGCCTACTTATGTAATTGACGGCCCCGGTGGAGGCGGGAAGATCCCGGTAGGGCCTAACTATATTCTTTCTCAGGCTAAAGGGAAATACGTTTTACGTAACTACAAAGGAAAGATATATACTTACCTAGAGTAGTTTTATTTACCTCTTATAAATCTATAGCAGGAGTTTAAGACTATGGATGCCGATCAGAAACGCAACCTTATTCTCTTAGGGCATGCCCAGTCCGGAAAGACAACGCTCGCAGAGAGTCTGCTTTATTACTGCCAGGCAACAACCAGAAAAGGGAGAATAGAAGACGGGACAACAGTAAGTGATTATAGTTTTGACGAGATAGAAAGAGCCAATTCTATAAACTTAAGCCTCCTCTTTTGCGATTATCAGAGTAAGCGTATCCAGATAATAGACGCCCCTGGGTATGCGGATTTTACCGGAGAGGTTATCAGCGGCTTAAGGGGGGTGGATAGCGGTATTATTGTTATAGATGCTTTAAGCGGCATACAGGTTGGTACAGAAAAAGCTTGGCAATTGTTGGGAGAATTAGATTTGCCTTGCGTATTCTTTATCAATAAGATGGATAAGGAGGGGGCAAGCGTAAATTCCGTCCTTGCGGAACTAAAGTCAAACTTTTCTAAAAACTGTGTAGTTATAGAGTCATTAGAAGACCCTATTTTAATGGAGGCGATTGCGGAAAGCGACGATACTTTATTGGAGAAGTACCTTTCTGTCTTACGCCTTACTCCCGAGGAGATTCATAGCGGTTTATCTAACGCGGTTATTAAGCGCAAGCTTTTCCCTGTAATCTTTGGCTCTGCCTTATTAGATAAAGGGGTTAAAGATTTATTAGACGGTATAATTCAGTATTTGCCTAATCCTACTCAAAGGGCTCCTCTTTTAGTAAGTAAATCTTCAGGGGATACGGAGAGAAAGCCCTTGGAGTTAAGGGATGATGCGCCCTTTTCAGCTTTTGTCTTTAAGAATATATCTGACCCCTATGTAGGCCAACTAAGCCTTATACGCATATTCTCCGGTACTATCGCCTCAAATACGAGTTTCTATAACTCAAGCAGGCAGATAAAAGAAAGAATCGGACAGATTCACATTTTACAGGGCAAAGATCAGAGGAGTGTAGATAGCGCTTCTTGCGGAGATATTATCGCGCTTGCTAAATTAAAGAATACCCAAGCTTCTGATTCGCTCTGCCAGGAGAACGACCAGATTTTATTTGAGCCTATTATTTTCCCCGAAGCGGCAATATCTGCTTCGGTAAAGCCAAAATCGCGCGAAGACGAAGAGAAGATTTCCGATGCCTTGCATAAACTTGCGGCAGAAGACTCTGCTTTTAAGGTCACGCATGACCCACAGACAAAGGAGTTGATTATTTCAGGATTAGGCGACTTGCATCTATCGGTGATGGTCGGCAGGTTAAAAAAGAGGTTTAACGTCTCCGTAGAGTTGGGCACTCCTAAAGTATCTTACAAAGAGACTATTACCAAGAGCGCAAAGGTTCAAGGTAAGTTTAAGAGGCAGTCAGGAGGCCGCGGCCAATACGGAGATTGTTGGATTGAAGTCTCTCCCTTGCCAAGAGGCACAGGGATAGAGTTTGTGGATAAGATATTTGGGGGGGCTATCCCGAGAAATTATATACCTTCCGTAGAAAAAGGAGTACGCCAAGCTGCTTTAGAAGGGGCTGTGGCAGGATATCCTATAGAAGATATCCGGGTTACCCTTGTAGACGGTTCATATCATGAGGTGGATTCGTCTGATATGGCGTTTCAGATAGCCGGGGCAATGGCCTTAAGAAAGGCTGTAATAGAAGCAGGGCCTGTTTTGCTTGAGCCGATAATGGATGTAGAGGTATCTATCCCGGAAGAATTTTTAGGGGCGATTTCAGGAGATATAAACTCACGCCGGGGAAGGATTATGGGGATGGAGGTAAAGGGCAAGGAACAAGTAGTTAAAGCTCAAGTCCCTCTTTCTGAAATGTTTAAATATGCCAATGATTTGCGTTCCATTACCGCTGGTAGGGGTTTTTATATAATGCACTTCTCTCATTATGAAGAAGTTCCGCATAAGGTCTCTGCTCCGATTATCGCGCACTATCAATCCAACAAAAAACAAGAAGAGTAGTATCTATGAAAGTATGCCTATTTAGCCTACCCGGTATTCCGGCAGGCAAACATAATATTAAAGATGCACGTTTAGATCAGGTTGATAAGATTACGAAGTCTAAGAAAAAGACCTATATTCAAATAGAGTTAGTAAAAGATGAAGGGGCCTTAGATTCTGACGTGCTTATCTTACTTAAAAAAAACCAGATGGATTTGATCCTCCTTGACCTTGATTTCACAGAGAAGCGTTTAGAGAAAGCAGTAGAGCCTTTTGAGAGGGGGATGTTTCTTAAATTTAAAGATACCTTAGAAAAAGAGGAGTTGCTCTCTTCTTTATCTTTAAGCGAAGAAGAAAAAAAGATTACCTTAGGTTATGGTTTGGTTACCTTAAAGCCGGTTGTTTTGGTAGAAGAGGAAGAACTGGATGATGTAAGTGGAGTTATTTTTAAGGCTTTTCAAAAGAGCGGATTTATTAGTTTTTTTACTACCGGAGAAAAAGAGACCCGGGCTTGGTTGATAAAAAAAGGAGCAACAGCTTATGAGGCATCCGGCCAGATACACTCTGATATACAGAAGGGGTTTATCCGCGCAGAAATAATTAGTTTTAATGATTTTGTGCAGTATAATGGAGAAGTTGGAGCAAAACAGGCAGGCAGGATGAGATTGGAGCAAAAAGATTATATTATGCAGGATTGTGATTTGGCAAATTTTAGGTTTAATAAATAGTTTTAAGGAGGGTTATGGAGGATGATTAAGGTAAGGCGTGCTTTGATAAGCGTATGGGATAAGAGGAGGATTTTAGGATTAGCAAGAAAGCTTAAAGGTTTAGGCGTAGAGATACTCTCTACCGGAGGTACGGCTAAGTTCCTCCGCAGGAATAATATTGCTATTAAGGAGGTTTCAGAATATACAGGATTGCCTGAGATGTTTGACGGCCGCGTAAAGACTTTGCACCCTAAGATACATGGGGCCTTGTTAGCCCTTCGTGATAATGTAAGGCATAGGCAAGCAGCAGCGAAGAATAGGATAAAGATGATAGATATGGTGGTGGTTAACCTTTATCCTTTTGAAGAGGTTATTAGGAAGCCGAACGTAAAAATAGAAGAAGCTATAGAAAATATTGATATTGGTGGGCCTGCTATGCTACGCTCTGCTGCTAAAAATCACCGCTTTGTTGTAACCGCTTGCAATCCCCTGCGCTATGCCCAACTAATAAAAGCCTTAGATAAAAACAAAGGATTTATCCCTAAAGAGTTAGCCTTAAGCCTTGCAATAGAAGCTTTTGAGCGTACAGCTTCTTATGACCGCGCGGTTTACGCTTACCTTAATGCCTATCATTCTTGCGGAGAGAAAGACGTCCTTTTCCCCGAAGATTTAATCCTAGGTTTTAAAAAAATACAGCACTTACGTTACGGAGAAAATCCGCACCAAAGGGGAGCTTTTTATGCTCAAGTTGGCAAAAAAAAGGGCTTAACCGCTATGAAGCAACTGCAGGGCAAGGAGCTTTCTTTTAATAATATTTTGGATATTAATGCGGCCGTAGAGTTAATTAAAGAATTCAAGGTTAAACCTGCGGCAGTAATAGTTAAGCACAATAATCCTTGCGGGGTGGCAGAGGATAATACCTTAAAGAAAGCATACCTTAATGCCTTTGGATGCGATAAATTATCCGCTTTCGGCGGTATTGTAGCTTTAAATAGGGCTATGGACTTAGGAACCGGGCAGGCAATAGCCAATAGCGGTTTTTTAGAGTGTATTGTTGCCCCGGGATTTAACAGGGGCGTGCTTGATTTATTTAAAAATAAGAAGAATATGCGTATCTTAAAAATAAATAACCTGAATATTATAAAGGAGATGGATTTTAAGCGCGTAAGTTCAGGTTTGTTGTTGCAAGAGAAGGATACTTGTGCCTTAGATTTGAATAACCTTAAGGTAGTTACTAAGGCTAAGCCGACTAAAAGCCAGATGACGAGCCTGATATTCGGTTGGAGGGTCGCTAAGCATGTTAAATCCAATGCCATTATCCTTACTAAGGGACTAAAGACAGTCGGAATTGGCGCAGGACAGATGTCGCGGGTGGATTCTGTGATGATTGCCAAGAAAAAATCCGGGAAGTTAGCTAAAGGGTCTTGCTTGGCTTCAGATGCCTTTTTCCCTAAGCCGGATGCTATATTTTTAGCGCATAGGGCAGGGGTAAAAGCAATAATTCAACCGGGCGGCTCAATAGCTGATAAGAAGATAATTGAGGCTTGCGATAAATGTAATATCGCTATGGTTATAACCGGGATAAGGCACTTTAAGCATTAATTTAGAAAGTGCTTCAGATGACCTACCTAGATACAGTCAAATACCTAAAGTCGCTTATTAATTACGAAGGCTTGCCAAAATACCGTTATAAAAAAACCCTTGGGATAAAGCGTTTAAAGGGTTTTTTAAGTTTTATAGGCAATCCTCAAGACAAGATGAGGTTTATTCATGTAGTCGGTTCAAAGGGGAAGGGTTCAACCTCTATTTTTATCGCCTATATATTAAGAGAAGCAGGTTATAAAGTTGGGCTTTACACTTCACCTCATTTAGCTGATTTCAGAGAGAGGATACGTGTTCTACCGGGCAAAAAAAGCAATGAATTTGAAGGCATGATCCCCAAGGATAAATTAAGGGATTTAGTTAAAGAGATGAAGCCTGCTATAGAATCATACAACCGTATTAATCCATACGGGCCTTTGACTTTTTTTGAGGCCTATACTGCTTTGGCAATAAAATATTTTAAGGAGCGCAAGGTTGATTTTACCGTATTAGAGGCCGGATTAGGTGGGAGGCTTGATGCTACTAATGTTGTTAATGCGCTTATCTGTGTGGTTACCCCGATTAGTTATGAACATATGGATAAACTTGGTAAAACCCTTGAGGCTATTGCTAAAGAAAAGGCGGCTGTTATTAAGGGAGGGGAATTATCAGTAATTAGCGCTCCGCAAAAAAAAGAAGTTGAAAAAGTAATAGGCTTAAGATGTAAGAAGATGGGGGTAAGATTAATTAAACTAAAAAGGTGTTTTCCTTTAAGGTTAAAATTACGCGGGAGGCACCAGTTAGTTAACGCAAATACAGCTTTAAAGGCGGTTAAAGCCCTATCCTCATTGCGGATAGATATAAAAGACAATTGTATAAAAAGAGGGGCCTATAAAGCTATTTGGCCTGCCCGATGCGAGGTGGTTGGGCGTAGGCCGTATATTGTTTTAGACGGAGCTCAAAATGCCGCCTCTGCTGAAGCGATAAAGCGCACAATAAAAGAGGAGTTTCATTACAGAAGATTAATTTTGGTATTGGGTATTTCAACGGATAAAGATATAAGAGGGGTATGTTCAAGCCTTTATAGTTTGGCAGACAAAGTTGTGTTGACTAAGGCAAATAATTTAAGGGGTACGGAGCCCGGCCTTATTGCCGGATACTTTAAGGGTAAGGAAGTCTATAAATCTTCTTCTGTCAGCCAAGCAAGAAGATTAAGCAGGAGCCTTGCCGGCAAGGATGATTTAATCTTGGTAACAGGCTCTTTATTTGTTACTGGGGAGTTTAAATATGGTATTAACAGGTATAACTGATACAATAGCGGCTATATCTACTCCGGCAGGAGAAGGCGGGATAGGGATAGTGCGTTTAAGCGGTAAGGGTGCATTAGGTATTGCCGATAAGATTTTTATCTCCTCTTCCGGCAAAAAACCCTCTAATTTTAAAACACATACCCTTCATTATGGCGCTATAGTTGAGGGGGAAAGGGTTATTGATGAAGCGATTTTAACCTTGATGCTTGCGCCTAAGTCTTATACAAGGGAAGATATTGTTGAGATTAATTGCCACGGAGGGATAGCGGTTTTGCAGGATGTTTTACGGTTAACCTTAAAGTATGGAGCACGGTTAGCCTCTCCTGGGGAGTTTACTAAGCGTGCATTTCTAAACGGAAGGATTGATTTAGCCCAGGCGGAGGCAGTTATTGATATTGTGCGCGCTAAGACTGATTCGGCTTTGAAGATAAGTACGGAGCAGTTAAGAGGGGGATTATCTAAAGAGGTAAATAAGATCAGAGGAAGATTACTTGAAATTCTGGCAACTATTGAGGCAGGAATTGATTTTCCGGGGGAAGATTTAAAAGGTGATAATAAGAGCAAAATTAAAGATAAGCTTAAGGGGGCATTGGTTGATTTAATGAATTTAGTTGCCGGGTTTTCTAAGGGAAAGGTTATTCGCGAGGGGGTAAAGATAGCTATTTGTGGTAAGCCCAATGTAGGAAAATCTTCCTTGTTAAATATTCTCTTAAAGCAGGAGCGTGCTTTAGTTACTTCCTATTCTGGGACTACGCGGGATATTATTGAAGATATAATAGATATAAAGGGAATACCTGTTAAGATTGCTGATACTGCCGGGATCTTAAAGCCAAAAGGCCTGATTGAGGATAAGGCTGTTAAGCGTACTTATAGTTATATTGATACTGCTGATATAGCGATTTTATTATTTGACGGAAGTAAGTCCTTAAATAAAGATGATTTAAGATTGATGAATAAACTTAAAAAGCGAAGAGTAATCGCGGTTATCAATAAAATTGATATCAAGCAAAAGATTGATAGAGAAAGAATTAAAAAGTCATTTAGCCGAATGCTTGAGATTTCAGCCAAAAAGGCAAAGAATATAAATCTACTCGAAGAGGAGATTGCGAATTTAGTATTTAAGGGGAGGGCCGGACAGCAGGAGCACGTCTTGGTTGCCAACTTTAGGCACGCAGAGCTTTTAAAAAAAGCGCAAAAAAACATTGAAGAAGCCCTGATTTCATTAGATAATAAAGCACCGGAAGAGTTTTTTGCCTATGATATTAAAGAGGCGGCCTCTTATTTAGAGGATATTTTAGGAAAGGGTACCTCAGAAGGGGTGTTGGATGAGATTTTTAAGAGGTTTTGTATAGGAAAGTAGGTTTTTAAAAATGGATAAAAATATAATTGAAAATGCGGTGCGTGAAATATTAAAAGCGATAGGGGAAAATCCTAAGAGAAAAGACCTTTTGGATACCCCTAAAAGGGTAGCAAAGATGTACGAAGAGATTTTTTCTGGGTTAAAGAAGGATCCAGAAAAAGAGCTTGAGGTTATCCTTGAGCAGAAGCATAGCGAAATTGTCTTGCTTAAAGGTATACCTCTTTATAGCGTTTGCGAACATCATCTGCTTCCTTTTATCGGAAGGGCGAATATCGCCTATATCCCCAAGAACGGTAGGGTTACTGGTTTAAGTAAATTAGCGCGGGTGGTTGATATCCTCTCCCGTAGGCCGCAGGTTCAAGAGAGGTTAACTACACAGATAGCGGATATCATTATGTCAAAATTAAAGCCCTTGGGAGTTATGGTGGTTATTGAAGCAGAGCACCTCTGTATGTCTATGCGTGGCGTTGAGAAGCCGGGAGTTACGACTGTTACCTCTGCGGTAAGGGGGGTATTTAAAGAAAATGAGAAGACCCGCTCAGAGGCTCTATCATTGATGAAACCTTAAAAAAGGAGGCAGAAGATGCAAGGGAAGGACTTGGGTAGTACCTCATTAGGCATGGAAGCAAATATAGCGGCACTATTAAGCTATCTATTGGGCGTTGTAACCGGGATTATTTTCTATGTTTTAGAAAAAGAAAACAAATTTGTGCGTTTTCATGCCATGCAATCTATAATTACCTTTGCGGCAGTATTTGTTTTATCTGTATTGTGTCAGTTTGTATTAACTATGTTATGGCCGCTGGCAGTTATATTAAATATTATAGGCGTAGCCCTTTGGGTTGTATTAATGGTTAAAGCGTACCAGGGAGAGTTTTTTAAGCTTCCCGTTATTGGGGATATAGCTGAAAAAAACTCTTAATAAAAATATTAGGCTATAAGGGCAAAAAGAAAGCGTTTCCTTAGAAAGTGCAAAGAGCCTTGATTCCGAGGTATTTTGTGGCATACTAATCATAGGAGGCCCTAGCAATAGCCTATGCCAAATGAAGGATTTTTAGAAAAGAGAAAGTCTGTCCGTTTCCTTATTTCTATCCCCTTAAAATATGCTAAAGTAGGTATCCAGCAACTTACTGACGCCGTAACTAAAGATATAAGCGCTGAAGGGTTAGGGTTAATCGCTACAGAAGATATCCCTGTTGATACCTCCTTAAATCTCTCTCTAACGATACCGGACAATGGCGAAGTTATACCCCTTGCTGCTGAGGTTTTATGGTCCAATAGTAAAGAACCCGGTAAATACCATTTAGGGTTAAAATTAAAAGATACCTGTTTAAAGCCCATTCCCCTTGTCTTAAGGACATTAAGTTCCCGAATGTAGTTTATTAAATCTTACTCCCTTTAATAATTTAGAAATTGACATCCCTTTTTAGAAGTAGTATTATGTCCGTATCGCTATATTCATAATCGGAAGGATGGATAATTTGGGCAAAAGTTATTTAAAATATGTAGTCTTCTTATGCTTTTTTTTATGCGGATGCGCTACTTATAATATTAAAGAAGAGAAGAACGGATTTGCTTTTACAAGGTATAATAAGTTAATTCCGGAATATACCGTAGGAGCCGAAGAATCATTTCCCGACAAAGAACTCGCCGAAGAACGATTTAAAAGACGAAGAAAAAGCGTAGAGTATTATTATAAAAAAATGGGTTTTATAGATAACCGCTTTAAGCAGGATTTTATTGAGCCGCCGGTTACCTTTGTTAAGTTTTTGTTTGGGATATTAAGAGTTCCTTTTATTATGATTTCAGATTATAAATATAATCATAATCTGCAGTATAAAGAGAGGGTTGATAAGCTTGAGGATCAAAGGTATGAAGCTGAGCGAGCGCACATAAAAGGCCTAAAGGAAGAATTAGCCTCGTATATAAAAGAGGATTTAGCAAAGGAACCCTACCTTAATAGTGCGTTAAGTTTTAAGGATAAGAAGATAAAGGGCAAAAATACAGAATCTAAATTAATAGTCCCCAAGAAGATAGGGCCAAAAGAAGTTAAGCCTAAAATAACCGCGCCTAAGGTAACAACAGCTCAAGAGCCAAAACCAATGGAAAGTTCAACTCTTCTCTTAGAGGTTAAACCAGATGATGTTTCTTTGGCTAGGCCAGCCATAAAAGATGAGGCTAAGCTTTCAAAAGATTTACCAAAAGCTTCTTTAGTTAAGCCAGTAGCAGTAATTATAGCTAAACCGCAGAGCGGGTCATCCCCTTTAAAAGTAAATTTTTTTGGTTCTAAGTCAAAGCCTGCCAACGGGCGTATAGTATCTTATGAATGGGATTTTGGCGATGGAGATAAGTCTAATAAGCCTAATCCTATTAATACCTATTGGAGTACTACTTATGGCATAAGAGAGTATACCGCAACTCTTACTGTCACTGATAACTTTGGAGCTTCTTCCTCCTCCAGCATTATTATCCAGGTAGTAAATAAATAACCGCAGTTTTTATAGAAATTTTCTATCTAAGCTTCTATATTGAATCGCTTCTGAGATATGTTTTTCCTGGATATCTTTTATTCCTTCTAAATCAGCTATGGTGCGGGAGATTTTTAATATTTTATCATAGGCCCTTACCGATAAACCCAGTTCATTGAGGGCAAGGCTCATCAACTCTTTTGCCTCTTTTCCTAAGGAGCAGTATTTTTTAGTAAGCCTATTGTCCATCCGCGCATTGTAAATAATCTTTTCTTCTTTAGAGAAGCGTTCTTTTTGCACTAACCGGGCATTCTTTACCCTTAGTTTTATCTCTGAAGATGCCTCAGCCTCTTTATTATCGGATAGTTCTGTGTATTTAACCCGCGGCATCTCAATATGTATATCTATTCTATCTAAAAGAGGGCCCGAGAGTTTACCGATATAATTTTCAATCTTTGTTGTATTGCATCGGCACCTTTTAGCCGCATCCCCGAAGAACCCGCAAGGGCAGGGATTAAAAGCCACAACCAAGAGAAATGAGGCAGGGAAGGAGAGGCTTTTTCTTATTCGGCAGATATTTATCTTTCCTTCCTCAAGCGGTTGCCTTAAGGCTTCTATACTTGCGCGTTTAAACTCAGGTAGTTCGTCTAAGAATAAAACCCCATTATGCGCCATACTTATCTCTCCGGGAGTTGGTGTTGTTCCGCCTCCGATTAAGGATATATTTGAAGCAGTATGATGGGGAGAGCGGAATGGCCTATTTATCATAAGAGGATTATTCTCCGATAAGAGATTGGTTAGAGAGTAGAGCTTAGTTAATTCCAATGATTCTTCTAAGGTAAGTTCAGGCATAATTGTGGGTATTCTTTTAGCGAGCATAGTCTTTCCGCTTCCCGGGGGGCCAATCATGGCAATATTATGCCCACCTGCTACGGCTATTTCAATTGCGCGTTTAGCAAGGTATTGTCCTTTTACCTCTGAAAAATCTATATTATAAATAGTAGGCCTATCAAAAAGAGCGTTTATATCTGTTTTAAAAGGTTTGGCCTGTGGATTATTTAAAAGTTCCACAGCCTCTCTTAATGTTTTCACAGGAAAGCAGTTGATTTCGGATATTATACTCGCCTCTTTTATATTTTCTAATGGAAGCACGATGTTTTTATATCCGTATTTATTAATCTCCATGGCAATAGGTAATACTCCTTTAATAGGTTTTATTGTTCCGTCTAAAGAGAGTTCGCCTAAGATAAGGAAGTCTTTAGGGTTTGGGAAGGTAATTTGTCCAGTGGCATAGAGGATACTTAAGGCTATCCCTAAGTCAAAAGATGATCCCTCTTTACGTATTGCTGAAGGAGCTAAGCTTATAGTTATCCTCTCTGCAGGCCAATTATACCCGGAATTTTTAACTGCTGCCTTAACTCGTTCTCTGCTCTCTTTTACCACGGAATCAGGAAGGCCGACTATATTAAGCGCAGGAAGCCCCCAAGAGATTGATACTTCTATCTCTACTAAATACCCGGAAATACCTTGTAAACCAAAGCTTAATAGTTTTGCAGTCATCTCTCCTCCTTCTTATACAATAGACGCATTAATCAGGCAAATCTAACTTATTTTTTAAGCTTTTTTGAGCAAATAGGAATTTTGTCTTTGGCTATATTACAATACCTTACTTAAAAGGAGGGGTATAAGGGTAAAAACCCTTGCAATTTGAGCTTTAGGTTATATAATACTACCTTAGCCAAAGATTAGAAACAAAACCCATTGCAGCGGTTAAAGAAATAAATATTAAGAGGTTTTGGATGAAAGATATTTTAGCCCAAATATTTCATAATAAGATATTTATGACCACGATTGCGGCGTGGTTAATTACACAGAGTATAAAGGTGTTTATAGGGGTGGTCACCCAGAGGAAATTTGATTTTCGTTGGTTTATAGGCACAGGGGGGATGCCTTCTTCACATACCTCAGGGGCATCTTGTTTGGCTACAGCCATGGGGTTCGAATATGGATTTAACAGCCCTTATTTTGCTTTGGCCGCGGCATTTGCGATTGTGGTAATGTTTGACGCCCAAGGGGTGCGCAGGGCAACCGGAAAACAGGCGAGCATATTGAATAAAATAACCGAAGATATCTATTGGAGAGGACGGGTTCCCGAAGCAAGGTTAAGAGAGCTTATAGGGCATACGCCGGTTGAGGTCATCGCAGGTTTTATTATCGGAGTATTAATAGCATTTATAGCTAAGTAAATAGGGGGGATTAAAAAAGAGATGGCGAGGAGAATTATCTTTTCAGCTTTAGCCTTATTAGTAGTTTCTCTTATTATTTTATTTTTCCTTTTAAGTAGAAATAAAGGAGATGGTTTTAAGGGCTTATCTGAGAGCCCTTCTGTTTCAGCGATTTTAGTTAAGGCTAAAGAGGCAGAGTCTAAGGGAGATTTTTTAGGGGCTAAGCAGGAATACCAGAAGCTTATCAGCGATTTTCCTAATTCGCAAGAGGTAATGAACTGGATTAGAAAGGCCGAAGAGCTCAATATTAAGATGTTATTTTCTTCCAAAGTAGATTCTAAGAGTATTCTTTATGAGATAAAGCCCGGGGATACCCTAAGTAAGATTGCGCGCGAATTTAATACTACTATAGATTTATTAAAGAAGAGCAATAGCCTTAAGGACGATAAGATTATCCCGGGAAGAAAGATTAAGGTTTGGGTTAAGCCATTTAGCATTCTCGTCTATAAGTCCCAAAATATTCTCATCTTAAAAAGCGACACAGAGATAATAAAGACTTATATTGTTTCTACGGGCAAGGATAATTCTACTCCTGTGGGAGTTTTTAAGATAACCTCTAAGCTTATTAATCCTACTTGGTTTAAGGCAGGCGCAGTTGTTCCACCTGAAAGCCCGGAGAATATTTTAGGTACGCGTTGGATGGGGATAAGCATCCCAAGTTATGGCATCCATGGCACGACTGAACCTGAAACTTTAGGGCAACAGGTTACTCAGGGTTGTGTGCGCATGAGCAATCCTGAGGTAGAAGAGCTTTATACCATTGTTCCTATAGGCACAGAGGTAACTATTGTAGATTAGGTAGGGGCATATATGGCCGGACTTGATTTTGAGAAACCCATAGTTGAATTAGAAAAAAAGATTCAGGAGTTACGGCACTTTGTTTCAGAGAAGAAGATTGATTTATCTTCCGAGGTTAAAAGGCTTGAAGATAAATTAGAGCATTTAAAAAAAGATACCTACGCTAACCTTTCTCCTTGGCAGAAGGTTCAAATAGCCCGCCATCCGCAGAGGCCGTATTCTTTAGATTACATTAATATGCTAATGACGGATTTTATGGAGATTCACGGGGATAGGCTTTTTTCCGATGACAAGGCTATTATTGCAGGGTTTGCTAAATTTAATAAAAAGAAGGTTGTGGTTATCGGGCATCAAAAAGGCAGGGATACAAAAGAAAACCTTAAGCGTAATTTTGGGTGCGCTCATCCTGAAGGATATAGAAAAGCACTTAGGGTGATGTGCCTGGCAGAGGAGTTTGGCCTGCCGGTTATTATTTTTATTGATACCCCGGGAGCATACCCTGGGATAGGAGCAGAAGAGAGGGGGCAGTCGCAGGCCATAGCGACTAACTTAAGGGAGATGGCTTTAGTTGCTACGCCGATTATTTCTATAGTTATAGGAGAGGGCGGGTCAGGAGGGGCTTTAGGGGTTGGAGTTGCGGATAAGGTTTATATATTGGAAAATTCATACTATTCCGTTATATCCCCTGAAGGTTGTGCTGCAATATTATGGAAAGATGGCTCTAAGGCCGCGGAGGCAGCTAAAGTTTTAAAGTTAACCGGCGAGGATTTAGTAGAGCTTAAGGTTATTGACGGGATTATCCCTGAACCATTAGGAGGGGCACATCGCAATCCTGAGAAAGTAGCTAAAAATTTAAAAGAAGTTATTGAGAACGGGCTTAATGACCTTTTAGGCTTTAAAAAAGAAGAGCTTCTTAAATTAAGGTATAAAAAATTCCGCAATATGGGGATTACCGGATGATTGAGCAGGAGCTTTTATTCTTAGGTTTATTAAAGCAAGGCCCAAAACATGGTTATGAGATAAAGGTTCAAGTTAAGGAGATTCTCTCTCTTTTAGCTGGTGTCCGTCTTAAGTCTATTTACTACCCTTTAAAAGTCTTGGAGCAAAAAGGCTTGATAGACAAGAAGATACGTAAAGTAGGCAAGCGCCCTAAGAGGATAGTCTATAGCTTAACTTATAGAGGCAAAAAAAGATTTGAGAAGTTATTAAATAAAAGTTTCTTAGAGCTTAAGCGCCCGCAGTTTAATTTGGACTTAAGCCTTTATTTTTTAGATTACTTAAGTCCGGCATCCGCCCGCAGAAGGCTTTTAGCTAGGCTGCATATTCTAAATAAGATATCTTCAGGGATGAATAGGGTCTTTTCTGATAAGATAGAGGGCAATAGTCCGTCCTCCCGAATAATCAGGCATAATTTTAAGATGCTTCAGGCAGAATCCGAGTTTCTCTTTGGCCTAATCAAAGATTTCCACCCTTAAATTTTTTACCTTTTAAATTTACCCTTGACAAGGGGGTATCTTTGTGGCATATTATTAATATAGTTAACAATTATGTAGCTTAATTATAAAGGAGATTCACAATGTTCCCTGATTCTTTATCGGGCTTTGCCGATAGGCTTAATCAAGTTTTGCCTATGCTTGTAAGGGAGTTTTCCCGCTTACAGCCGCAGGAGGTTTATAGAGGGAAAATAACCTTACCACAGATTTTAATCCTTGATTTTTTAAACTCCAAAGATAAAATCAAAATGAAAGATATTGCTTCTTTTATGAAGATAAGCACGCCTGCTGCCACAGGTATAGTGGATAGGTTAGTTAAGTCCGGGTATGCCTTAAGGGATTACGATAAAAAAGACAGACGTATTATAAAAATACTGATTACCCCTAAGGGAGTCTCTTTATTAAAAAGAATAAAAGAAGAGAGGCGCAATTTAACGATAAAGATATTTAAACGAGTCTCTGAAAGCGATAGGGAGAATTATCTTAAGATCCTTACGCGTATAAGAGATATACTATGTTCAGGGGATATTTAAGATTAGGGGGGGTAGCCCTTTTATTTATTATTTGGCCTTATTTTTTTGCCTTAGCAGAAGGCGTTTCTTTTACTTTGGAAGAGGTGATATCAATAGGCTTAAGGGATAATAGAAGCATACTATTAAAGGAGGAGGAGGTAAAAAAAGCTAAGGCTAAGATCGCTGAAAGCCACGCGGAGCTTTTCCCTTTGCTTACCCTATCCGGAGGCTGGGCGCGTACGAGAAATTATTATTCCAAGGATTTAAGCCAGTCTAATGCCCAGATTAGCTTAAGGCAGTATCTTTATACAGGCGGGAGGGTATTTAATACTATAAAGTTTAACGGCTATAATTTTGAAATTGCTAAGGCATTATTAGACAAGGAGAAGATAGAGTCCGCCTTAAAGATAAAAAACGCATTTTATACCTTAATCCTTGCGCAAGAATTTGCAAGCCTTAATAAGCAATTATTAGAAAATGGGCAGGAGCATCTTGAATATCAACTTGAGAGGCAAAAGTTTGGCGAAGTTCCTGAATCAGTAGTATTACAATCCAAGTCTTTCTTAAAGAGTTTAGAGGAGGCGTATGAATTTTCCTTAAATCAGGTAATTTTAGCCAAAGAATCATTGGTTAACCTTTTATATTTAGATAAAGATGTCAAAATATCGGCCTTGGGGGATATAGACTATGAAGAAGCCGAAGTTGCCTTAGACTTAGGCTTATTAAAGGCGCTTGAAGAGAGGCCTGAGATTAAACAGTACGCCGCTCAATTACAGGCAGATAAGAGCGCAATTGAGATAGCCAAAGCATCTGGTAGGCCTGATATTTATGCCTCGTGGGATTATTATAGCCGTTCGCATACAACCACGGCTTTAGCTAATACCCGGGGTTGGAATGACCATAATGTTATCGGAGTTAATTTTTCTTGGCCGGTATTTGACGGTTGGAAGGCAAAGGCTAAGGTAGAAGAGGCGGTATTTGAATTAAAAAAAACACAACTCTTAAAAGATAAAGTTATAAAAGATATTATCTTAGAGCTTAAAGACGCTTATCTTGGCCTTAAAGATGCGATAGCTAAGGTTAAATCCAACCAAGCAGAGATTAAGGTCTATGCAGATAACCTAAGGGTAGCTACTGAAAAATACGATAAAGGCCAGTTAAGCCTGCTTGATAAGAGAGATGCAGAGGTTAAGTATGCTGTGGTTATGTTTAATTATAAGCAGGCGGCTTACGACTATATATTAGCTAAAGCGAAATTTGATAAGGCAACAGGAGGAATATAATGGCGCGTATAATTTCTTTAGTATTATTTTTATCATTATTTATGATTTCCGGATGTCAGACAAAGATAAAGAATAGCCAGGGGCAGGATATTATCCCGGTAAAGGCCATGAAAGTGGAGCTTAAAGATTTAAATTATATATTAGAATATGCAGGCGATATAAAAGCCGAGGACGAGGCTTATATTTATCCGAAGGTAAGCGGCAAAATTATAGAGAAGCTTAAAGAGGATGGGAGTATAGTTAATAAGGGAGATTACCTATGTTACATAGACCGGGACGAGGTAGGACTTAATTTTAAGAAGGCTCCTGTTGAAAGCACCTTAAGCGGGGTAGTAGGGAGGTTTCTTGTGGATATAGGGGAAAATGTAACTGCGCAGACCCCGATAGCCTTTGTAGTAAATGATAGCAAAGTAAAGATTATCTTAGATATCCCGGAAAAATATTTGCCTAAACTATTCTTAGGCCAAGAAGCCCGCTTTAGGGTAGATGCTTGGCCAGGCCAAGAATTCTCAGGGATAGTATCTAAGATTAGTCCGGTGATAAATTTAGCAACGCGCTCTTCTTCCGTAGAGATATCCGCGGATAACCCTAATAGAAAATTAAGGTCAGGAATGTTTGCTCGGGTAAGTATTATTTTAGATAAAAGAGAGTCTGTCCCAGCGATAATTAAAGAGGCGATAATGGGCAGGGACTCTAATTCTTATGTTTTTGTAATTGAAAATAATAAAGCCAAGCTTAAACAAATATCTTTAGGGATAAGAGACGGGTTTTATTATGAAGCAAGCAGTGGGCTTACTAAAGGAGATATAGTTGTTATTATGGGACAGCAGAAACTTTTTGAGGGAGCTTCGGTAGAATTTGAGGTAGAAAAAATATGAACTTGCCGCAATTTGGAGTTAAAAAGCCGGTTACGAACTTAATGATTTTTTTAGCCATGGTTATCCTTGCTATTTATTCATTAAGCCGCTTAGGCGTTGATATGATGCCTGAAATTGAGCCCCCTTCTATAAGTGTGGTATCCAGTTATCCCGGGGCAAGCCCTGCGGATGTAGAAATAAAAGTAACAGAGGAATTAGAAAACCAGCTTGGGACAACCCCGGGATTAGAAAAGATAACCTCTACTTCTTCTGAAGGCACATCTATTATAAGGTTAAAGTTTATTTGGGGAACTAACCTTGATGAGGCCTCTAATGATATCCGCGATAGGATAGATAGGGCAAAGAGGTTTCTACCGGATATCCCTGAAGAGATGGATAATCCGATGATATTTAAGTTTAATACTGCTAATATTCCTATTATCTATATCGGAGTAACTGCTGACCAGAGTTACCCTGATCTTTATGATATCGTGGATAAAAGAGTGGGCGATGTATTAAAGCAGATTCCCGGAGTAGGAACAGTACAGATTCAGGGGGGCGGATTAGAGCGGCAGATAAATATCTGGGTAGATAGGCAACAGTTGGAGGGGTATGGTTTTTCTATACTTGATATCAAGAATAAGCTGAAATATGAGAATATAACCCAGCCGGTAGGCAATTTAAAGACTGGTTTAACAGATTATCTTATCAGGCTTCCCGGTGAATTTGCTAACCCCGAAGATATTAATTTATTAATTCTTGGTAAGCGCAACAATAAGCTGATTTATTTAAAGGATGTGGCAAGGATTGAAGATAGTTTTAAGGAGGAGACAGGATATGTGCGTATTAATAAAAAACGCGGGATTATGCTTATGGTCCAAAAACAAACCGGGACTAATACAGTTGAGGTAGCCGGACGCGTTAAAGAGAAGCTTAAAGAAATAGAAACAGTTCTTCCTGCCGATGTAAAATTAAACATTATATTTGATACCTCGCAGAATATTATTGAATCGCTCGATTCTCTTAAATCTTCAGTTTGGGTAGGCATAGTCTTAGTTATTTTAGTCGTCTGGTTTTTCTTAAGGGCGTTTACTCCAAGCTTAATTATTGCCCTAACTCTTCCCTTTTCCCTTTTGGCTGCATTTATATATTTATTTTTAAGCAAGGGAACGATCAATGTTATAAGCTTATCATCCTTAGCCATTGCTACCGGAATGATTGTAGATAATGCTATTGTAGTTGTAGATAATGTCCACCGGAAGATTGAGCGCGGCAACCGCCCATCTGAAGCGGCGATATTTGGGGCATCAGAGCTTTTCTTAGCAATAGGTGCTTCTACCTTAACTACCTTGGTAGTCTTTCTGCCGATGCTTTTTATTCCCGGAGTAATAGGGATTATGTTTGGGGTTTTGGCGATGGTAGTCTCAGTAACTTTAATTGCCTCTTTATTTACTGCCCTTACCTTTACTCCTATGCTTTGCTCAAAGTTTTTGCGTATTAAAGAGAGAAAACCCGGGTATTTATCTAAATTATATCAGGCCTCTGAAAAGTTGTTTGTTAGTTGGGAGAATTTATATGGCAAGACTTTAGGCTTCTGCTTAAACCATAAAAAACTTGTCCTTATAGGGTTTATCGGAGCGTTTATCTTCAGCTTGATGCTTTTGCCTTTAGTGGGAAGCGAGTTTATCCCAGAGGAAGATTCCGGGGATATTAGGCTTACGGTCTATTTACCAATAGGGACTAGGGTTGAGGAGACGGATAAGGTAGCCCAGAGGATAGAGGAGATATTAAAAGCCGATATCCCGGAAGCAAAATTTTATTACTCAAGAAGCGGAACAATGACCGGAGTAGGAAGGCTTATGGGAGGAGCATCCGGTACGCATATTATCTCTGCGGGCGCTAAGTTGATACCAAAAGAGGAAAGGAAGAGGTCTTCTAAAGAGATAGGTCAGATAGTCAGGGGGAAAATTAAGGCCATCCCCGGAGTGTTAAAGACGGATATAACCACAGGAAGCCCTTTAGGTAGGATGATTGCAGGGACCGGGGGGAAAAGGGTACAATTAGATATTACAGGGCATTCCTTTGAGGAGACGGACGCATTAGCTGAAAAGATAAGAGGGGTATTAGAGAAGATTCCCGGGGCAGTTGATGTAAGTGTCTCTCGTGAAGCAAATCGCCCGGAATTAAGGATTGAAGTGGATCGGGAGAAGGCATCCAGCCTTGGGCTTGATATGCATACAGTTTCAGAGACATTAAAGGCATATATTCAGGGTTCAACTGCCACAAAGTATAGAGAGAAAGGCAAGACTTATGATATATATGTAAGACTTGAAGAGAGCTCGCGTTCAAAATTAGAAGATTTAGATAACCTTTTTATCTTGCCTCCTTTACCTGAAGAAAACGCCCCTTTTGCCCGGGTAGAGGCAGCTACCTATAGTGCAAAATACAACCTTAGAAAGTTAGTCAGGCTAAGCAATATAGCCAAGATCTACGAGACTACTGGCCCTGAGACAATAGAGCGCCAAAATAGAGAGAGAGTAGTAAGTGTTGAATGTAATACTTATATGCGCTCTCCGGGGAAGATCGTAGAGGACTTAAAAAAAGAATTAAGTAAAATTGTAATTCCTTCCGATATTATTGTTAGTTTCGGAGGAGAAGTAGAGGAGCAGCATAAGGCATTTAAGGATTTGACTTTACTACTTATATTAGGCATAGCCTTAGTTTATATGGTTATGGCCGGACAGTTTGAATCTTTGCTTGACCCTTTTATCGTAATGTTTTCTATACCATTTACCTTTGTAGGGGTAATACTCGGTTTTGTTCTTACGCGGACTTACTTAAGCATTAATACCTTTTTAGGTATAATTATGCTTATGGGTATAGTTGTGAATAATGCGATTGTTTTAATAAGTTATATAAATATATTGCGTGCCCGGGGTTTTTCTATGTATGATGCTGTAACTTCCGCAGGAAAGGATAGATTAAGGCCTGTGCTTATGACGACAATAACTACATTAGTCGGGCTTTTGCCTTTAGCCTTATCGCGCGGCTCAGGCTCTGAGACTTGGCAGCCTTTAGGGATTACAATGATAAGCGGGCTTTCAGTAGCTACCTTTGTTACTATGTTTCTTGTCCCTACTCTTTATGCGGTATTTCACCGTAAAAAGGCGCTTAAAAAAGAAGGGGTATCATGAAAATGTTGATGGTTGTATATAATGAAGTTTTGGATGATGAAGTAATGGAGATATTAGATGAAGTAAGGATAAAAGGTTATACTAAGGTTCCTGAAGTCTTTGGCCGCGGAGAGGCAAGCGGGACCCATCTTGGAACGGATATTTGGCCGGGACTAAACAACATTCTTTATATAGCCTGTCAGGATAACCAGTTAAAAGAGTTACTTATTAAAATAAGGCAATTAAGGGGCAAGAGCGGACATGAAGGGATAAAGGCATTTGTCTTGCCTTTAGAAGAGGTAACCTAAAGACCAAGCCATTAGAATCTCAAAAATCCTTGACAGGTAACATTAATAACTATAAAATAAGTTTGTTGTTAATATAGTAAAATTTTACTATATTAGGTTAAGTAAGCTTAGTTGTTAAATTATGGATTGGGACCAAGAGACAAAGAAGAAGTTTCAGTTATTTATTTCCAAGATGCCCTTGTTTCACCGCCGTATTACCGAAGAGGCGGTGATTAGGACAGCAGAAGAGGTTGCTAAGAAGAGAGGATCTGCTTCTGTAGGGGAGCAGGATGTGGTATCCGCTTTTTTCTCCGGGGTCCCTTCGCCATTTTATAGTTTAATGGTAAGGCTCCTGGAGCAAACCGGGTTTGATTATAAGAGATACGGCTTTCCTAAGTCTTAAATCATGAGGATAACAGTAATTGGTTCAGGCGCAATCGGCGCTTTGGTTGCGGGGTATCTTAAGTTAAAAGAGGAAGATGTATTATTAATCGGCCGGGGGGAATCAATTGCTGCTATACGTAAAAAAGGGATAAATATATCCGGGGTAAGGGGTAATTTTAAGGTGAATATCCCTATAAAGGAAAAGGTAGATTCTTTTGCAGAAGTAGTAGTCTTAGCGACTAAGACGCAGGATATCCAGGTAGTTTTAGAGAGTAATTCAGGGTTGCTTAAAGACTCTATTATCATTACTACTCAAAACGGAGTTCAGGCGGAAAAGATTGTATCTAAGTATTTTCCTGTAGAGAATATTATTTCAAGCATTGTTATGTTTGGCTCTACTTATCTTAAGCCTGCAGAGGTGGTGCATAATTTTGAAGGGAGTTGGATTTTAGGCAAGCTTTCAAATATTACTATAGATGAAAAAATAGTTGAGTTAAGTAAAACTTTAGATAAGGCTTTTCCTGTTGTTATAAGCGAAGATATAACAGGGATGAAATACTTAAAGATTTTTGTAAACGCCAATAATTGCATACCTGCTATACTTGGGGTAAGTATGCAGGAGGCATTTTCCGATATAATGGTAAGCAGGGTAAGTATCAACATTTTACGGGAAGGCTTTGATATTATTTCAAAATCCGGGATAAAGCTTGTTTCTCTTCCGGGGTTTCCTTTAGAGAATATAACTAAGCTTATCTCTCTGCCCTTAGAAGAGGCAGCAAGGATATATTCAGGGATGATGACAAAGCTAAGTAAAGAGGCTTTATACGGGTCTATCCTGCAGAGCATAAAACGAAATAGGCTTTCGGAGATAGATTTTATAAACGGAGAGTTCGTCTCTTTAGCCAAAGAGCATAATCTATCCGCCGGGCTTAATAGTAGATTGGTTAGTATGGTTCATCAGGTTGAGTTAAATAAAAGGTTTTTTAATAAGGATGAGTTTTTAGAAAACGTAAAGGAGTATTTAAACTAAAATGAGCGAAGTTAAGACACCCTTCCCTAAACTAAAGTTAACCGTAACTAATGTATTCGGAGAATGCTATCATGGCTATAAAAAGGGGGATGAGATTATTTTAGAAGATTTTACCCATCCTCCGAAGCACTTTTGTTTAGGCTTAGCGCATGCTTTATTTCCGGTTATATATGCTTTAAGTTTTGGGGCAAAATTCGGGTTTAGAGAAAACCAAAGATCACTTTTGGTTACTTGTCCTGACGGAGGTAAGTTAGAATTTCAAGCAGAGATACTTGATAAGCAGGGGAATGTAGAGGTTGTTTCTAAAGATCCGGAGCATAAAGGCCCAAATCCTAAAAAGATGATTATCGAAGTAGTTAAGGCTAAGGGCAAATGTTCTTATGGGTATAAGGTAGGGGATAGATGGGAGACACAAGGGTTAAAGACTATTCCGGAGTTCTGTGGGGCTGCTTTTCATTGTGCTTTCCCGGCGCTCTTTGCCTTAAACTTTGGGGCAAAGTTTTTCTTCATGCAAGACCCCAACTCAATAGATACAGTAACTTGCCCTGACGGAGGGAATATAGTTTTTAAGATAACAAGGGTTGAAGAGGAGAAGAAATAATCTTATGAATAAACGTAGGGTAGTTATTACGGGTATAGGGGTTATATCTCCTAACGGCATAGGAAAGAAATTTGCTTGGGAGGGTTTTGTATCGGGTAAGTCCGGGGTAGAGCGTGTTGACGGGTTTGACGTCTCTATATTTAATACTAAGATTGCCGCAGAGGTGCGCGATTTTGACCCTTTTAAATTAGGATTAACTCACGGAGAAGTTATGCGCATGGATAGGTATGTGCAATTTGGGGTAGTTGCCGCAGATATGGCAGTAAAGGATAGCGGTTTGGATTTTAACAAAGAAGACCCCCGGCGTATCGGGGTCTGTTTGGCTAATGCTATCTGCGGGACAAAGTATATGGAAGAAGAGTTTGCGCTTGTTACTGACGACGGGAAAAATCCCATAGATCCTTCAAAAGCGCGTCCTGACCTTTATGACGCAGCAATGTTTAATACCCCCTCTATAGAGTTATCCTCTAAATATAAGTTAAAGGGAAGCTGTAGTACCCTTTCAACAGGATGTACCGCCGGGACAGATTCCTTAGGGTTTGGTTTGGAGGCTATTCAAGACGGAGAGTATGATATTATGATTTGCGGAGCTGCGGAAGCTCCGATTACGCCGATAACTTTCGGCGCTTTTGACGTAGTAAATGTTTTATCCGCGCATAATGATGAGCCGCAAAAAGCATCCCGTCCGTTTGATAATAAGCGTGACGGATTTGTCCTTTCGGAGGGGGCGGGTATTTTGATATTAGAAGAATTAAACCATGCCTTAAAACGCAACGCGCCTATATATTGCGAGGTTTTAGGATTCGGTACAAGTTGCAATGCCTTTCATATGACCGACCTTCCTTCCGACGGGCAGGCGATGGAGTCTTGTATATCCTTAGCCCTTAAGGATGCGGGGATTAAGCCAAGAGATATTGACTATATAAACGCGCACGGTTCATCAACCCGGATGAATGATATATTTGAGACAAGTGCTTATAAGGAGATTTTCGGAGAGTATGCGTATAGCTTGCCCATTAGTTCTTTTAAGTCTATGATTGGGCATCCCTTGGCAGCGGCAAATGCAATTGAGATGACTGTTGCCGCTATGATTTTTGAGAAGAACCTTTTGCCTCCTACAATCAATCAGGAGGAGAAGGACCCACAGTGCGATTTGTATTATATACCGAATCAGGCGATAGAAAAAAAAGTAAATACTATTCTAAAGACCAGCAGCGGTTTTTCCGGGATACATTCTTCATTGATATTAAGGAGATATAGTGGATAAAATAGCAATAACAGGTTTAGGGGTTGTAACTCCCTCTGGGATAGGTAAGAGGCAGTTTTGGGCGAATATAAAAAGCGGTAGGCCTTTTATAAAAGAGATTACCCGGTTTGACGCTTCTAAATACCCTTCGCGTATTGCCGGGCAGATTGACGATTTAGAAAAATATAGCCATATCTCAGAGCGGCTCTTAAAGAAGATTGACGTCTTTTCGCATATGGCTTTAGTTGCCGCAGAGATGAGCCTGCAAGATGCCGGTATTGATATTAAAAATGAAGACCCGAATTTAGTAGGCATATTCTTAGGTAATGCTATCGGAGGATGGCTTTATGCTGAGACTGAGCTTAGGGATATGTATATTGAAGGAAGAGAGGGAGTATCTCCTTATATGGCATCAGCGTGGTTTCCCGCTGCTCCCCAGGGACAGGTATCAATTTATTACGGGATTAAGGGTTTTTCTAAAACAGTCGTTGCCGACCGCGCCAGCTCTTTGATGGCCTTAGGTTATGCTAAAAAATTATTATTAAAGAATAAGTTGAACCTTATTCTTGCCGGGGGGATGGAAGCACCGGTTACTCCTTATGCGCTCTTATGTTGTAATACTTATGGCGCGCTCTCTAAAGATAACTTAAACCCTCAGCAAGCCTACAGGCCCTTTGATAAGAACCGCAGCGGTTGCGTTATCGGCGAAGGCTCAGGGGTTGTGGTTATGGAGAGCGTACAGAGGGCAAAATCCCGCAAAGCCAATATACTTGCTTTGATTTCAGGGTATGCTACTACTTGTGACGGGGTTGACCGGATAAATTGCGCAAGCGACGGAAAAGAACTTGCCCTGGCAATAAAGGAAGCGCTCTTGGATGCTAAGGTAGCCCCTTCAGATATAGATTATATTAGTTTAGACGGTTTGGCAGTTGATTTATGGGATAATTCTGAGGTAGAGGCAATAAAAGATGTCTTTGGAGAGAAAGCTAAGGATATCCCGGTTAGTTGCCCTAAATCAATGTTCGGTAATTTGTTAGGTGCCTCCGGCGCAGTTGATTTAATTGCTACTATTTTAGCGATGGAGAATAGTTTAGTCCCACCTACAATTAATTTAGATTCTCCTGCTTTAATCGGGCTTAATTATATTAGTAGAGAGGCTAAAGAATATAAGATTAATAAGGCCTTAATAATCTCACGCGGCAGGGGTGGGATCAATGCCGTATTAGTAGTAGAAAAATTTAATTAGGGACACCCAACCTGCTAAAGCTACGGGTGTCCTCCTTATTATTTTTTGGGGACAGCCTCCCGGTTGGCAGATTGGGTGTCCCTCAAGAAGGAGGAGTGATGAAGATACTATTTGTTATGCCCAAGGTAGGCGCGTGGGCAACGCACGGTATTCATAGGTCGCCAAACCAGCTTTATGCGCATTGGGCAGCATATATAAGAGAGACGCGCGGATATTCGGATGTTGAGGTTCTTGACGGCAAGGCTGAGCAGATTCCCATGGAGCAGCTTATTGAGATTGTAAAACAAAAAAACCCGGATATTGTTGTTATGGGAGAACAGTTACACGGATACGGAGGATATGGCGTCTTACGCCATTTTAAAGACGCGGCTGTAGGAATTAAAAGAGCTCTACCGAAAACAAAGATAATATTAGGTGGGTTATGGTATTCAGCGATGCCTGTCCCTACCTTAGAAGATAACCCTGAGATTGACTTTGTAGTTATGGCAGAGGAGGAGTCATTTGGGGATTTGATTGAGGCGATTGACAAAAATAAACCCTTTAAAGACGTAGCCGGGGTTACCTCGCGCGTTGACGGCAATATTATTATGGGCCCGCATAAGCCATTAATGGAGGATTTAGATAAATTACCTTTGCCTGCCTATGATTTATTCCCTATGGATAAATATGTCGGGCATACTTATTGGAAGCCTTTTGTGGATATGGTTACTTCTCGTGGTTGCCCTTCGGCGTGTACGTTTTGTTATGAGTGGGACCAATTTGACCCGCGTTCACCGTCGGATTTTCTTAAGTGGCGAGCTAAGTCTCCGGAGAGGGTGATGGAGGAGTTAGAGTTGCTACATAAGAAATACGGGGTAAAGGTCGTAGTTATACAGGACGATAATTTCAATGTTGACCCTGAGCGGGTTAAAAAGTTCTGCGAATTAAAAAAAGCCTCTGGTAACCCGATTAAATGGGTCTCTTTGGGTAGAGCGATTGATTGGGTTAATTGCGAATCAATAGTCCCAATTATGAAAGAGAATGGGTTATTTATGGGCGTTTTTGGGATTGAGGTAACAACCCAATCAGAGTTAAAGAAGATTGCAAAAGGGATTACCTTAGAGCAGATTCAAAAGACCATAGATATTTTGCGTAAAAATGATATTGCTATTGTCGCAGATATCATGATGGGCTTTGATTATGATACCGAGGCTATCATAAAGCAGCGTTTTGAATTTACCGATAGCGTTGACCCGGATATAATGTGGGTAGGGTATGTTACTCCGGCTCCTAATTCTCCGATGTGGAGGATTGCCCTAAAGAAAGGTTGGGTTGATCCTAAGAAAGTTGATTTTTCTACCTGGGACTTTTTGCACCCGGTTATCCCCACAGACCATCTAACTACGGAAGATTTAGGCCGTTTAGGTGCTTGGTGCATGCGTGAGTTCTTTTCTAAGCCCGGGCGCATAAACCGCATTATGGAGAGTAATTTTGACCCCTTAGCTAAACTCTGCTTTAAGGATGTTATGGACGGGATTAATAAGTGGGAGGCTGCGGCTACCAAGGGAGAGGTACAGATATAATTTTAATCAGGACTTAAAATATACGGAGGCGCATTATGGATACAAAAGCAAAAATCAAGGAGGTTTTGGTTGACCTGTTAAAGGTAAAACCCGAAGAGCTTAAAGATGATTTATCTTTACAAGACTCAGTCGGGGTTGATTCAACCGAGATGGTAGAGTCGGTTATTGCTTTGGAGAAGGCCTTCGGAGTTAAATTATCTCCGAAAGAGATTACTAAGTTCTCTACCATTGATGATATTGAGAAGGTTATACTCTCTAAACAATCCTAAGCAATGAAGATAATTGATTTAAGCCTTCCTATTGACGAGACTGCTTTTGAAGTACACAAGGTGGATATTGAACGTATAACCCATAAGGCAGGGGTAAAAAAGTTTAACCGTGTGATTATGGGCAAGACCTTAAAAGGTAAAATTCTTTACCTTTTAGGCAAGAGGATATTGAAACCTTCAGACGTCCCTGACGGAGAGTTTCTCTCTTTAGAGGTAGTTCATTCTCCGGTACACGTGGGGACGCACTTAGATTACTCCTTCCACTACGGGACTAAATCCGAAGGCAGGCCTTCTAAAACAGCTGATGAGATACCTTTGGAGTATTGTTATCAGGATGCTTTGCGGTTAGATCTACGCCATAAAAAGCCGGCGGAGACAATAACTAAAGGAGATTTAGAGGAAGCATTAAGCAAGATTAGTTATACCTTAAAACCCTTGGATATTGTCCTTATCTGGACCGGGGCAGATAGGTTTTATGGTAGTCCCAAATATTTTACCGATTATCCTGGGATTGATACTTCGGCGATAGATTTTCTTATTGATAACGGGATTAAGGTTTTTGGCGTTGATACTATGGGCATAGATAGGCCTTATAGGTTTATGTTAAAGGAGTTTTTGGATTCTAAGGACCCGGATAAGTTTTACCCTGCACATTTTTACGGTAGAAAAAGAGAGTTTATCCATATAGAGAGGTTAAGTAATTTAGGAGCCTTGCCGTTGGCAACTAATTTTAAGGTTATCTGTTTCCCGGTAAGGATACGCAAGACCGGGGCTGCCTGGTCTAGGGTGGTTGCGATAATTTAATACTTTAAATAAAATTTAGAAAGGAGAGCCTTATGGGACATACTTGCAATTCTATTATCATAAACGCGCCTTATGAAAAAGTCTTTGATATATCTAATGATATCCCCCGCTGGACAGAGTTGTTTGGCACCGAATACAAAAAAGCGGAGATAATAAGCAAGGAGGCAGATAAGATTACCTTCCGCTTAACTGACGATGAAGATAAGACCTGGGTCTCTTGGAGGCTTTTGCTAAAAGATAATCACTTAGCTTATGCCGAGAGGCAGGAGCCTAAGTTCCCCTTTAAATATATGAAGATTATCTGGCTTTACACCTTAAAGCCCGAAGGAGTAGAGCTTACTTGGATACAGCATTTTGAGATGGATAGTAAGGCAAAGTTTAACGACGAAGAAGTAGAAGGGTTTATTAATAAACATTCTCAGGAGAATTTACAGATATTTAAAAGAGTTATTGAAAAGGAAGCTAACTCTTGAAGAAATCAACCTTTCTTATCTTCTGCCTTGAAGGAGCGCTCCTCTCCTTTAATGTCGCTGCCTCCGCAGCGCTCATACCTTCTATATCAGGCGAGTTTGCTCTTTCTCAGTTTTTAGTCGGCAGGATTATCTGGGTTTATATGCTTACCTACGGAGTAGCGGCTTTTCTTTACGGCCCCTTAGTGCGTAGGTTTGATGCGCGTAGGATAGAGTTAATTTGCATCTTCTTTTTTTCTTTTGCCAATCTATTAGTAGCCCTATCTTGGAATATATACTCTCTTTTTTTGGGGAGGTTTTTTATGGGGTTATTCGGCGCTTCCGTCATACCCCTTGGGCTTATATTAATTGCTAAATATCAGAGTAAAGAAAAGAGGGGTAAATATACCGGTATTTTTTTTAGCGCTACTTTTGTCGCCTCCCTCTTAGGGCTTTTTTTAAGCGGGGTAATTTACTGGCGTTGGATCTTTATTATCCCGGCGCTCTTCGGGTTTATCCTTTGGGGGGTAATGTATTATAAGCTTCCAAGCTTTAAAGGCGATATAACCGGTTTGAAATTTAATTATTTTAAGGCGTTTAAGGAAGGAGTAGTTTTAAGGATACTGGCATATATATTTTTAATCAGCCTTATCTATCATGCTATACAACAGTGGTTAGGCGTCTATTTTTCTAGCGAGCTTAGGCTTAATCAGTTTATCATTAGCATGTTGATAACCTTGACCTCTTTAAGCGGTATATTCGGCGAGTTATGGGGAGGCGCTTTAGCAGACTCTATAGGTAGGAATAGGACCGTTGATTTAGGATTATTACTTATGATAATTAGTATTATTCTATTAATATTTAAGGCCCCTTTAACTCTGCTTATCTTAACTATGGTCGTTTGGGGGTTGGGGTGGACTTTTAATCACGCGGGGTTAGCTACTATGCTTACTGATTTACCGGATGAATTTTTAAATGAGGCAGCGAGCTTAAATAGCGGGATCCGTTTTATCTCAGGTGGTATAGGCATGGTGTTAGGGGGTTTGGTTATGTCGCGCAGTTTTAACTTAGGGTTTATTCTTTTTGGCTTGGGGCTTTTATCGTTATTATTAGTGGATAAATTAAGAAAACCTAAAACATTATAAAAGGGGGAATATATGGAAGTTAATTTAAAAGGGAAGACAGCTATTATTACCGGATCAAGCCGGGGGATAGGCAAGGCCCTTGCTGAGACCTGCGCAAGTTTAGGCATAAACATTGCTATAGCCGCCCGCCAAGAAGGGCCCCTTAAAGAGGTTGCAGACGAGATCTCTTTAAAACACAAGGTTAAGGCCTTAGCCGTGCCTTGCGATGTAACAAGCCTTAAGGATTTAGAAAACCTTGTTAATAAAACTAAAGATAAATTCGGTAAAATTGATATTCTGGTTAATAATGCCGGAGTTTCCAGTCAATACCCCTTTCCAAAGCAGCCAATAGAAGATTTTGAGCGCTTAGCATATACTAATTATTTAGGTTATGTGCGTTTAATCCGACTAGTGATTAATGATATGTTAAAACAGAAGTCAGGAGCGATTATAAATATAGTCTCAGGGTCAACGCTCTGTGACCCTTTACCGAGAAACTTTATTGTTTATAGTTCTTTAAAGGTAGGCTTGCGCGCTTTTCTTAAAGGTTTATTTTGGGAGATGCGCGATTATGGGATTAAAGTAACTTCGCTCTTGCCAGGGGTAACAGATACTGATTTAACCGGAAAATTAAAAGAGATAACCGCAGATACCTCCAGGCTGATGAGTACTAAGGCGATAGAAGATGCGCTTAAGTTTGCTTTAACTGTCCCGGCGAATGTCTGCCCATTGGAAATTTCCATAATAAATCAGCAGACCCCTTGGACTGCGCCAGTTATACCATTTAAACAGGAACACCCGGATGAGTGATAATATATAGTATGTAGGGAGGAAGAGTGAATAAAGAAGATATTAAAAACCTAAAAAAACGTTACCTTATCTGGTTCTATAAAACTCTCAAAGAAGAGGTAGATAAGATTGAGCGTAAGTTTACACAGGTAGAGATTGACCGGGTTATACTAAAAGAGCTTAAAAGTATGCAGGGTGCAAAAGAGTTATCTTCCTTTATAAAAGAGTTTGAGAGGTATGTTGCTAAGAAGGAGGCTCTAGGAGCAGGCCTTAAATTTAAGGATAAGAAGATAAGGCCTAGTTATGCTTTTTTAATTGCTAAATTACGCGCGGTTGAAAGGGCATCTATAAAGGAGTTAGGGGTAAAGGGGTTAAAAGAGATAAAGCTCCTTTATGAAAAAGAGATGGCTCAGCGGATATTAAGAAGCACAGAACATTGAAAGCAGTATATAGTATGTAGTATGTAGGAGCAGGGAGATGTTGATTGATGCGCATAGCCATTGGTTGCCGGAAGAGATAATTACCAATGCCCACTTTTACCATAAGGGTTGGGGGGATGTTGAGTCTCATCTTAAGATGATGGATGAGGCAGGCATTGACAGGGCGGTATTATCTTACCCTACATCCGATGCCCACTTAAAACTTAAAGGCCTAGCAGAGGTTGCGCGCATATTCAATGATAATGTAGGTAGGATAATTAAAAGATATCCAGATAGGTTTATTGGTGCGGCAATTTTACCGGTTGGTTGTAAGGAGGATATGCTCTCTGAAGTTAAACGTGCAACCGAAGAGCTCGGGTTTAAAGCCATATCTTTAGCTACCAGCTATAATGGGGCTTATCTTGATGATGAGCAATTCCTTTGTATTTATAAGTTAGCGCAAGAGAAGGGTATCCCTGTCTTTGTTCATTCGCAGATTGTAAAGCCTATCGGAAGCGAGCGCGTGGAGGACCCTTTACTTACGCCGGTAGTTGAATATGTATTTGATACTACAATTTGTATCGGCAAGCTTTTAATGGCGGGTATTCTACGCGACTATAAAGTAAAGTTTATCTTTGCTTATTTTGGCGGAGTGATACCTTTTTTAGCCGGAAGGTTTGATGCGACTTATCAGATGCTGCGTTCAATTAATTTCGTTAAGGATTTAAAAGGAGCCCCAACAGATTTTTTAAAAAATATCTATGTAGATACTTCGGGAGATACTACGCGAGCTAATTTTGAATCGGCATTAGCGCTCTTTGGGGCTAATCGTATTTTATGGGGGAGCGATTACCCGGCAAAAAAGGACTTTGCCTTAAGCATTCAAGCAATTAATAGTTTAGATATACCTAAAGAAGATAAACAGCGTATCTTAGGGGGGAATTTAGAAGAGGTATTTAGAGGGGTATCTGTATAATAAGGAGATTAAGCTTATGCACATGCAAAAAGAGGTACATTTAACAGGCAAGGATTTGACGAATATGGTTCAGTTAAGGCCGCAGGATGTAGGCAAGTATGCGATAGTTCCTGGGCCAAAAGACAGGCTTGAGGCGCTATTAAAAAAATTAGAAAATCCGATAAAGAACTTCACCTTTATGGAGTATTCTATGTTTACTGGTAATTATCAGGGGGTTAGGGTTACGGCGATAAACGGAGGAAGATTTTCGACGGATACTTCTATTACTACGGAAGTTATGTGCAACGCTCAAATAGAGAATATTATCCGTATTGGCACTGCCGGGTCTTTGGATGAAAATATTAAAGTAGGCGACCTTTTTGTTGTAGATGAAGTTATTCGCGGCGATGGAGTAACCCCTTATTATGTTGAAGATAGTTTTAAGACTAGAGCCGATAAAAGAATAGCCGATACTTTATATAATGTAGCTAAAGAGATGGGATTAAATATTCATCGTGGGGTGGCTTGGACAACGGATGCGCTTTTACGCGAAACACGCCAAATAGTTGAAGCTAAGCGTAAAGAGGGGGCGAGGGCAGTAGATATGGTCTCTTCGGCTCTGCTTACGATTGCGCAAACTTATAATGTTAAGGCAGGCTCAATTTTAGCGGTAAGTGATAATGTTGTTACTGGTGAGATGGGTTTTATGAACCCTGCTTATTATATGGCAGAGGCTAACTTGCTTGCTATTGCCTTAACCGCGGTTAAAAAGTTAGAAGAGAAATAAAAATACTATGAAGTTTTCTCCTTTATTTTGGCCGGTTGAATTAAAGGGCAATACTATTTATATTCTTGATGAGACTAAACTGCCACAGAGGCTTGCTTATATAAAAGCGCGTAATTATAAAGAGGCGTGTAAGGCGATTAAAGATATGAAGACGCGCGCAGTAGGCCAGGTCCTCTTGGTAATGTATATATTCCTTCAATTACTTAAAAATAAAGGCACAAAAGACATATTTAAAGTGGTCTTGGCTATTAATAATACGCGGCCTACCCTCTCTTTTAAGTATTTAACTGATATGGTTTTAGGTTGGCATAAGCGCGGTGAATCTTTAGAAGAGAATATCTTAAAATTTCTTCAAGGGTTAAAATATAGCCGTATAAAACAGGCAGAAGAGGCAGTAAAATTATTAAAGAATAAAGAGACAGTTTTAACCCATTGCAATATAAGCGGGCTTATGCCTTTAATCGGGAGTATTGCCCTTAAACAAGGCAAGGCATTAAAATTTTTTGCCACAGAGACCCGGCCTTATTTACAGGGGTCGCGCCTTACTGCCTGGGAGCTAAAGAAAAGCGGATTTGACGTTACCTTGATTACAGATAATATGGTAGCTTATGTTATGCAAAAGGGGCTAATTGATAAAGTTATTGTCGGAGCTGACCACTTAGCCCTAAACGGAGATATTGCTAATAAAATAGGAACATACCAGATTGCCGTAGCCGCAAGGCACTTTAAGATTCCTTTTTATGTTATCTGTCCTCCGCCATCAGGAGCAAAGAGCGGTAGCGATATAAAAATAGAGGTTAGGCCGGATAAAGAAATGTTAGAGTATAGGGGTTTAAGGCTTGCGCCAAAAGGAGCTAAGGGGTATTACCCGGCATTTGATATTACCCCTAATAGACTTATTACAAAACATATACACCTTAAAATTAGCGGTAGTTTCTAAAGGGGAAGAGAGATGTTTTTTAGCAGAGAAAAAAATTTAAAGAGAGAGATTATAGAAGTAGGAAGAAGAATATACCAAACAGGTTTGGCGGTAGCAAAATCCGGGAATATAAGCGCTAAACTTGATGAGAGGCATATTTTAATTACTTCCTCCGGCTCATCCTTGGGGGATTTAAAGTATAAGGATATAGTAAGGGTAGAATTAAATTCAAATCAATATAAGGGAGATATTAAGCCAAGTTCAGAGTTGCCTCTGCATAGCTTAGTCTATAAAAACTTTAAGACAACCAAGGTGCTTCATTGTCATCCTCCTTTGATTAACGGTTATTTTGCTGTTGCCTCAAGTTTAAAAGCCTTAACTTTTGAGACGAGGTTTTATTTGGGGGATGTCCCTGTGGTTAAGCAAGAGACCCCTACGGTTACCAAGCCTATAGAGGTAATTGAGGCATTAAAGAGTAGCAACCTCGTAGTCTTAAAGAACCACGGGGCAGTAGCAATAGGGGATAATTTTTTAGATTCTTTAAGCCTTATTCAAGCGTTGGAAGAGGCAGTAAGGACTACTGCGGTAGCTAGGATTTTTCAGAAGAACTTACTTGACAATTTAGATAAGGAGATAGAGAGGGATTTAAATAAAAATGCGGCTTTGCCGATGTTCTCCAAAGAGCATATTCAGGCAATCGTAGATTTAGTAAATAAGGATGAGTTTATCGGGCAAAAAGGACGAGAGCTTGATTTAACGGTAAAGCTTGCGATTAAAATGGACGGAAAAGATGATGCCTATAAGTTTAATTTTGAAAAAGGAAAGATTGTTAAATTAGATTTTGACAGCGATGCTCCTTTTGTAATCTCTGCTCCGGCAGAGATATGGAGACAGGTGTTTTTAGGCAAGCTTGATTCCTTTGTTGCGGTAACTCAGGGTAAGATGAAGTTATCTGGGCAGTTAGGCCAGCTTTCAAAGTGGTATGTCCCCTTTACCCGGCTCTTTGCGTTATTTAAGGAAGTAAGAATTATATGAAAGAGGCCCTGCTTTATATAAACGGAGAGTTTATAGAGACTAAGGAGAAGCAGAATGTGCTTAATCCTTCAACCGGAAAGGTTATCGCCTTAGCCTCAGTTGCTTCTTCTAAGGAGATAGAATTAGCTATTGAAAGCGGGCGTAATGCCTTTGATAACGGTAGCTGGCCTAATATGCCCTTTGAAGAGCGTAAAAGAGTACTTTTAAGGATTGCCGAGGGTATCCTTGATAAGGCAGGAGAGTTGGCGGCTATTGAAACTGAAAATTCAGGCAAGCCCATTAAAGAGACTACCTTTATGGATGTCCCTTCCTCTGCTAAAACCTTTGAGCATATTGCCAATAATTTTGAAAAATATCTAACTTCTGAGGCTATTATCCCGACAGGAGAGGCTGAAGGGCATTTATTGCGCGAGCCTTTAGGATTGACGGTTTTAATTATTCCTTGGAATTATCCGCTTTTGATTGCCTCTTGGAAATTAGCTTCTGCCTTAGCCGCTGGGAATACCGTTATTTTAAAGCCCTCAAGTTTAACACCCTTATCCGCATTTGAGTTAGGCAAGATAGCCCATGGGGCAGGCCTGCCAAAAGGCGTTTTAAATATTATCAATGCCCCGGGGGCGCGTATAGGCGAGTTACTTTGTTCTGATAAAAGAGTGGATATGCTTTCTTTTACCGGTAGCCTTGAAATCGGTAAAGAGATATTGCGTTACTCTTCTGCCAACATTAAAAAGTTACTAATGGAGTTAGGAGGGAAATCCGCAAGCTTAATTTTTGAAGATGTTGATATTGATACAGCGGTTAATAGCGCGCTTTGCTCTATATTTTTAAATCAAGGCCAGATGTGCACGGCGATGTCGCGTATCTTTGTGCAAGAGCCTATATACAATAAATTTATAAGTAGTTTTGTAGATAAGGCTAAGGCGATAAAATTAGGCTTAGCTAATAATCATGAAACTCAGATGGGCCCTTTAATTAGCGATAGCCAGCGGAAAAAAATTATTGCTTATATTGAAAAGGCTAAGGTAGAAGGAGCTAAGGTTTTATGCGGAGGCAATATTCCTCAGGATCCGGCTTTAAAGAATGGATATTTTTTTGAGCCTACTATTTTAGAAGGGGTTAAACCTAATATGCGCATATTTAAAGAAGAAGCGTTTGGCCCTGTGGTTTTGCTTGAGCGTTTCAATAGCTTTGAGGAAGCGGTCTTTTTAGCGAATAACTCTGATTTTGCCCTTGCTTCCTCTATCTTGACCCGTAATATGAAGATTGCCGAAGAGGCAGCTAAAAAAATCAATGCCGGAATAGTATGGATAAATACTTATGGGATGTTTTATAATCACCTTCCTTACGGAGGATTTAAACAAAGCGGTTTTGGCAAGGAGCTTGGCCGTGAAGGGTTCTTGGAATATACGCGTATTAAGAGTATAATAAAAGATACTTCTCCTGAATCTAAACCATTGGTAAGCTACTGGTACGGATTTTAATCTCTATATGTTTAAGACTTTTTTGTCCATAGGAATATGGCTTTACGATAATATAGTTACAATAATACTTTTTTTTACGGTATTATTCTTTTGGTTTATTCTTTTTCCCTTTGACAAGAAAAGAAAGGTTGCGCACAGCCAGTGTTTTTGGTGGGCAGATGCGGTTATCGGGATGAACCCTTTTTGGAAGTTAAAGGTAGCGGGCTTAGAGAATATTGACCATAAGAGGGCTTATGTCGTAATCGCCAACCACGAAAGTATTGCCGACATAGTCGTCCTTTATAAGACGAGGATGCAGTTTAAATGGGTTTCAAAGGAGAGCCTCTTTCGGGTGCCTTTTATTGGCTGGTGCCTTAGTTTAACCCGCCATATAAAGCTTGCCCGCGGAGAATACTCCAGCATTAAAAAAGTTTACCGTGAGGCAGCAGAGTGGTTAAGGAGTGGGATGTCGGTTTTGTTTTTTCCCGAAGGAACGCGCAGCGAAACTAACCAAATGAACGCTTTTCAAAATGGGGCCTTTAAGCTGGCGATAAAGGAGCGTAAGCCGATCCTGCCTATTTGTATCAAAGGGACAAGGGATGCCATACCTAAGGGGAGTTGGATATTTAAGTCTAAGGTAAACGCAAGCCTCACTATTCTTCCTGCAGTAGAGACAACTTTTTTTGCTCCGCAAGATTTTGCTAAATTAAGGGATAAGGTATTTGAGCAGATTACAAGCCAGAGGGAATAAGATGAAGACTTATATTTTGCTTTTACAATGTAAGGATAGAAAAGGGATAGTGGCAAAGGTAACCGAGTTTATCTTTAAGTCTGGGGGGAATATTGTGACCTTAGACCAATACTCTTCTAATCCTGAAGGGGGGCATTTTTTTATGAGGGTAGAGTTTACCCTTAAAGGAACGGCTCTTAGTAAAAATAATTTAGAGAGGAGATTTATCCCAGTCGCTGGGCTTTTTCGTGCTAAGATAGCGCTTTACGATAAAAATATGCCTTTAAGGATGGGTGTACTCGTATCTAAGCCGGATCATTGCTTAGCAGATATTCTTTACCTTTATAAGAGGCAGGAATTAAATGTAGATATACCCTTTGTAGTGAGTAATTTCTCTAAACACAAAGAGTTAGTTTCACAGTATAAAGTACCGTTTTATTTTGTTTCTTCAAACTCAAAAGATAGAAAAGAAAAAGAGATACTGCGTATTGCCGGGCTCTCTACTGATTTTTTAGTTTTAGCCCGTTATATGCTCGTTTTGTCCCCGGCGTTTATTAAGGTTTATGCAAAAGATATCATTAATATCCACCATGGTTTCTTGCCTTCTTTTAAAGGCAGGGACCCGTACCAACAGGCCTTAAATAAGGGGGTTAAGGTAATTGGCGCAACCAGCCATTTTGTTAATGATAAGCTTGACGCAGGACCCATAATCTCCCAAGAGGTAGAAAGGGTATCCCATAAGGATGACTTAAAATCCCTTATCTTAAAAGGGAGAAACTTAGAGAAGCGCGCTCTTTCGGATGCATTGCGCGCGTATATTGAGCATAGGGTAATAAGGTTTAAAGATAAAACCGTAATATTCTAATGAAGAGGATAATTAAGTTTATATTTTTTATTATAGTTGCAGTAGTTTTGATATTGGTTACCTTAAACCTGATCTTATCTTTATTTGCAAATAAACTGATAGCCGGACAATTAGAAAAAAGTTTAAATGTACCTGTAAGCCTAAAAAGAGCAAGCATTGCCCCTCCTTTGTTAATTAATTTAGATAGCCTTAATATAGGGGATTTATTTTCATCCGAACGTATTTCAGTCTCTCCTAACATATTAGGTTTATTATCCGGAAGGGTTGTTTTAAATTCAATAACCTTAGTAAACCCGGTTCTTACCCTTGAGCAATCGCGTTTGGGTAAGCTTAATATCCCCGAAGCCTCTAAAGATAAAAATCCGCCAGCTCTATATATAATGAGATTATTAGTGAAAGATGGCCAGTTTGTCTTTATTGATAAGAAAGCCGACCCTAAAGGATTTCAGGTTATCTTAAGTAGTATAAATATGGACATATCCAAGGTTATGCTTCCGATTACTTCCTTAAAAGCAAACTTTAAAATTACCGCGGATGTGCTTAAGGATTTAGAGAGTAAGATAGGAGAAATTTCTCTATTAGGCTGGGTTGATTTTGGGCCTAAAGATATGGATGCGACTTTAACCTTAAAAGATTTAGACGCCTCTTATTTTTACCCTTACTATGGAGATTTTCTCTCCGAGAGGAAGATAAACTTTGTAAAGCTTAATCTAAAGGTTAAGGCAGAGGGGAAGGATAATGATTTAAATATCTCTACTAATTTAAGGCTATCGGATTTAGTTTATGAGGAGGATAAAGAGGATTCTTCTGATCTTTTGCGTTTAGATTTTGCTAAAAAGGCATTGGATTTTTTTGCGGATAAAGACGGAAATATTATTTTAGATTTTTATATTAAGACTAAACTTGATAAGCCGGATATTTCACAAGAAGGCCTTAAGAAGGCTATTTTAAAAGCTGCGGCAAAGAATATAGCCAGCCAAGAGCCGGAAGATTTAATAAAAAAGGTAAGCGAAAATATCCGGCAGTTTAAGGATTTCGGTAAGGAGATACAAAAGGTATTTAAAGGCAAAGAATAATGCATGCCCATAAGCCTAAGTCACTTCAAAATATTGAGAATAAGTTAGCCTCTTTAGAAGAAGGGTCTTTAAGGCATTGCGTATTAAAGAGCGCTAAGAACTTTAAGTCTTCGTGGATAGAGTTAGGCCGCCTGCTTTACTCCGTATATAAGGATAAGATGTATAAGGAGTGGGGTTTTGGCACCTTTGAGGTTTATGCCGCTAAAGAGATAGGCATTAGAAAACATACGGCGATGAAGTTATTGCGTTCGTATTTTTTTCTTGAGAAGGAAGAACCGGATTATTTAAGTCAAGGTTATCTTGAAAGGGCTGATACTGCTAAGTTCCCCGGTTATGAGGCGGTAGACCTCTTGCGTAAGGCTAAGAGTAAGAAGGCTCTTAACGCAGAAGATTACCATAAGATAAGAAAGGATATCTTTGAAAATGGCAAGGATACCAAGGACGTAAAAAAAGACCTGACTTTTTTAATCAGAGAGAGGCAAGAGCTTAATCCACAAGAGGCTTATGAGAAGAGGCGTACTGCTATATTAAAAAGGTTTTTAGGGAGCTTAAAAGGGTTAAAACAAGAAGCGCAGATGTTTCGCCTATTGCCGGCTAATTTAATTAAAGAGACAGAAGAGCTCATAGATAAGATAGAATCAGAGATTAATTAAGATGGGGCTAATCAAAATATTAGAAGAGAAAACAAAATTACACCCGGATAAGGATGCGGTTATTTTTAGGGACGAGCCGATATCGTGGGATAAGTTACAGGATAGGCCTATACGCTTAGCCAATAGCCTTAAGAACCAAGGGGTTAGGCCGGGGGATAGGGTTGCTTTGTATTTACCTAATTGGCCTGAGTATATATATAGTTATCTTGCGGTGTGGATGTTAGGTGCCGTAGCTGTGCCATTAGATTTTATGCTTACTATGGATGAGCTATCTTCTTGCCTTAGGCATTGCCAGGCAAAGGTTTTTATCTTTAAGCCTAAAGCTAATCTTCATATATCTACTTTAAAAGAAAAGACACCGTTTTTAAAGGTTTTTATTACTTGCCAGGATAGAGTAGAAGGTTGCGGGTTTTTTAATGATTGTATTGAAGATAGTAATACCAATGCGCTTAATATTAACATAGCCGAAGATACCCCGGCAATAATCTTTTATACTTCAGGTACTACCGGAAAACCTAAAGGGGTATTAATAAGCTATAAACAACTTTTAGCGCCTCCTAAATCAATGGAGTTTTTTGTAAATAGTGATTTAGGTGATAAAGATACAACACTTTCTGCTTTGCCTTTTTCTCACTTAGGAGGGCTTATCTATATCCAGAATACTATTTGTTTTTCTTTAAGGCTTATACTGATGGAGCGCTTTGTCCCGCTTGAGTTTTTAAGGAATATTATAAAATATAAGGTTAGTTTTTTCTGGATAGTTCCTTCAATGTATTATGCGTTTTTACAGTTAAAAGAATTTGAGACATTTGACCTTTCGTCTTTACGTTGGATAGTGACTTTTGGCGCATCCAACTCTCCCGATGCCTTGCGTAGGTTCCATAAGTTTTGCCCTAATGCGCATCTTTTAAATGGCTGGGGGATGACTGAGACGAACGCTCCTACCGCAGTTTTACCGATGGGCTCAGAAAAGATAGAGAGTGTAGGAAGGCCTGCTCCGTGGATAGAGATAAAAATATTTGATGATGAAGACAGGGAAGTTTACCCCGGACAGGTAGGAGAGATAGCTGTTAAAAGTTGGGTTGTAACCCAAGGCTACTATAAAGACCCTATTCTTACTAAAGCGTCAAAGCGCAACGGATGGTTTTATACCGGGGATTTAGGCAGGTTTGATGAAGATGGAGACCTTTATATAGTAGGCAGGAAAAAAGAGATGATTAAGGTAGGCGGAGAAATTGTTTTTGAGCCAGAGGTAGAAGCAGCAATACAAAAACACGAAGATATAGCCGAGGCAGCAGTAGTAGGCGTTAGGGATGATTTAAGAGGAGAGGTCCCAAAGGCCTTTGTAGTCTTAAAAGAAGGCAAAAGTTTAGATGAAAAGGATTTGCGTTACTATTTAAGAGAGCGCTTAGCAAATTTTAAGATTCCGCATTATTTTGTCTTTAAAGATAGTCTTCCTAAGAACCGCGCAGGAAAGATAGATAAAGAAAAGCTCCGCTTTTAACCAATTCCCTATGCAGGATATCAAAGATTACGGCTTAAAAGAGTTAGAAAAAAAGCTTTATTCTTTTAATGCCAAACCTTACCACACCAAGCAGGTCTTTTCTTGGATTTATAAAAGAGGGGTATTAGATTTTAATTGCATGAGCGATATCCCGAAGGAGTTAAGAAGCAGGCTTTTGGATAACTTTTATATTTTAGGCTTTAGCCTTTATAAATCCGTAAAATCAAAAGACGGAACAACAAAGTTACTCTTAAAAAAAGGGGCTGATTTAATTGAGGCTGTATTAATACCTTCTTTGGATAGGGTTACAGGGTGTGTCTCTTCTCAGATAGGGTGTAAGTTTAGATGCAGTTTTTGCGCAAGCGGGATATTTGGCTTAAAGAGGAATTTAACTACAGGAGAGATAATTGAAGAAATACTTTATCTAAAAGAGAATGCCTTTGAAAATAAGCTTACGCATATAGTATTTATGGGCATCGGAGAGCCATTGGATAATTATGAGAATGTTATAAAGGCGGTAAGGATTATAAACTCAAATTACGGGCTGAAGATAGGAGCGCGCAGGATTACGATATCTACCTGTGGGATAATACCCGGTATAGAGAGGTTAAGTAAGGAAGGACTGCAAGTAGAACTATCAGTCTCTTTGCATGCGCCAACTAATAGCTTAAGATCGCGCCTTATGCCGGTAAATAAAAAATACCCCTTGTTAAAACTTATTAAAACTTGTAAGAAGTATTGTCAAGATACAAAGCGGCAGGTTACCTTTGAATATATTCTGATAAAGGATGTAAACTCTTCTTTAAAAGAGGCCGAAGACTTATGCGCATTGTTAAAAGGTTTTAAGCTCTTTAAGGTAAACCTAATCCCCTCAAACTATATCCCCGAGCTTAAGTTAACGCCTCCTGAGAAAGATAAAACCACTCTTTTTAAAAACTATCTTCTTAAGCGCGGTATCCACGCCACACTCCGTAAAGAGCGGGGGGTTGATATAAACGCTGCCTGCGGCCAGTTAAGGCTAAACTACTCCGCATAACATTATACTCAGTAAGAAAAATTTCAAAAGAAACCGCTTTCCAAATACCCCTCACTTAGCCTTATTTTTATTTACCTTTATTCTTAATAGCCTTTTAGGAAGCGTCCAAAATGACGTAGGCCTATTCTCTTGACTAAGCTTTCTTTTATTAGTAAAATTTTGGTATAGCTATTTAACGGTCAGTATTTTACTCTTCTTGGTATGAAAAAAAAGATAACCCTGTTAATTTATTTTTTATGCTTAGCCCCACAGCTTTCTTTTGGCAAAAGCAGTATCCTTGATAATCTCATCATAGAAGAGGCAAGGATGAATACTCCTACCCAAAACCGTTCTATTATCCATAATACAGTTTCAAGCCCAAGTTTGTATACCGCCAAAGTTTTTAACAGTTCAGCTAAAAAATATATAACTAAATTTAAAGATTCCCCGGTATATTTGATAGATGCTATTATAGATGAAGTCCTCTATCGTATTAAAATTAAGGAATTAGTCATCTATACTAATACTCAACCTGAGCCTACAAACTTTCTATATTTGCGTATTTATCCTAATAGCCCGATGTTTATAATGCGTAAGGACAATGCCCGTTTTAATAAGGTGGAGATAAATGGTGTTAGCGCAAACTACGAACTTTTAGGTACTTTATTAGAGATAGAGCTTCCGCAGCCCTTAAGACAGAATGAAAGCGTTAATCTGTATATGGAATTTTCTGAGTTGTTGCAAGAGATAGTCCCGCCTTCAGATAATCTATTTAATTCACTTGACCCTACCGCAAGCAGTATCGGCGGATTTGTTGATTACGGCGTATTTGGTTATTATAAAGAGATAATAAGCTTAGGGCATTGGTTTCCTATGTTAACCCCTTATAAAAACGGAGAATGGTCGCGTACGCCTCCTGCGCGAAACGGAGATATCCAGAACTTTGAAGAAGGAATCTTTAAAATAAATTTTACAACGGATAACGATACTGTAATAGCCAGCGCCGGGGTGAAAATCGGCGAGAAGGCTTCTGAAATCAGGGGGAAGAAGGAATCATCTTATATTGGTATTGGCATGCGCGAGTGCGCTTTTCAACTAAGTAAGAATTTTAAAGTTATTAAGAAAAGTGTAGGAGATACTATTATTGAATCTTACTTTTTAGAGGGGCATGATGATTTTGGTAAGAGTATCCTCTCTTATACTGCTAAAGCCCTAAAGCTCTATGGGAATTTAATCGGCGAATACCCCTATACTGAGCTTAAGGTAGTAGAAACTTATCTTACGGGCGGAGCAGGAGGGATGGAGTTTCCCGCCTTTATTACTATCTCCTCTTATTATCATAACCCTAAAATTAACTTAGGGCCTATGGGGATTCTTTTTGGCAACAAAAATAAGGAGATAGAGGAGAGTCTGCGTCCCTTGCTACAAAGTACCCTTGAGTTTATTGTAGCGCATGAAGTCGCGCATCAATGGTGGAATACGGTAGTGGGGAGTGATTCTATTAATAGCGCCTGGATTGATGAATCATTGACTAATTATTTTGCCTTAATTTATTTTGATAAGATATACGGAAGGGAGAGGTTTGAAGAACAAAAACTTTATAATCTTAGGCTACCTATTTTGTTAGCGAAGTTTGCGGGGATATCTGATAAAGGGGTTAACCGGCCTTCTTCAGAATTTACCGATACCATGCAATACGCCGTGGTAATTTATTCTAAGGGTGCTTATTTTTATGATGAGTTAAGCCAACTTTTAGGAGAAGATAATTTTTTAAAAACAGCCCGCGCTTACTATAATAAATACAAGTTCTCCTTTGCCCCGGAAGAAGGCTTTATTAATGTGGCAAAGAAAGAGAATCCTAAATTCAAAAGCAAGATTGATGCTTTATACCGGCGCTGGATAATAGAAGAGCATATGTATGAAGATATTAAAGGCAATTTTATTGAAGAAGTTGCTAAAATGGCAGGGGTGAGGATTCCTAAGGTAGTTGACTTTGACAAAGGATTATTTAATTCCTTTAAGGATATAATGAGATTTGGCAGTAAAAAATAAACTAGCCATATTCTTAGGTAAAGATTTACCCCCTATAAACTTAAGAATCAACTGTTTTTAGTCTAAGTAGTTTTCAATTACGAAAATCTATTCTTCAAATATCTTATCCGACTAGCTAACTCGTCACTCCTAACTATCGAAATCTGGTTTAACGAATAGGGGGCATATAGGGTATTGTTTAATTTATTGCCGAAGAAGGGAGTTGAACCCTTACGGGCGTAAGCCCATCGGTTTTTGAGACCGACGTGTATGCCATTCCACCACTTCGGCTATAATTTGATTTGACGGAAACCATTTTATATTCTAAAATAGCAAAGGTCAATGATTAATATTTGGGGCTGTAGCTCAGCTGGGAGAGCACTTGCATGGCATGCAAGGGGTCAGGGGTTCGATCCCCCTCAGCTCCACCAAAAATAATAAACGGCGGGTGTATGGACCGCCGCCTCTCTTATATTGACGCTTGCCTTAATCCGCAGTATAATTTATGAACTATGAATTTAGGCGTACATGTTTCAGCTTCAGGGAAGATATTTGAATCCCTTAACCGGGCTTATGAGTTGGGCTGTTCAACCATGCAGATTTTTGCCAGAAACCCCCAGCAGTGGAAGAGTAGCCCTTTAGATGAGAAAGATATTGAAGAGTTTAAGGAGCTTCGTAAGAAGCTTAAAATCAACCCGGTATTTATCCATATATCCTACTTAATTAACTTAGCTTCACCGGTTAAGCGGCTTTATAAGGGTTCAATCCGAGCCTATATTGACGATATCCGCCAAGCTGAAAGCCTCGGTGCTGATTATATAGTAACGCATATGGGCAGCCATAAGGAGACCTCTGAAGAAGAGGGGATAAAAAGGCTTATTGACGCCTTGAATGATATCTTAGAAAAGACTAAAGGTAGCAAGGTTGGCATACTTTTAGAGAATACCTCTGGAAGCGGCTCGTGGTTAGGGTATAAATTCAGCCATCACAAAGAGATTATTGCCGGGTTAAAGGATAAATCGCGCATAGGGGTTTGTTTTGATACTGCGCATGCCTATCTTGCAGGTTATGATTTAAGCAAAAAAGAAGGCCTGGTAGAAACCTTAAAAGAGATTGAAGATAATATAGGCATAAAATCAGTAAAACTTATTCATCTAAACGACGCTCTTGGTACATTAGGCTCGCGCGTTGACCGGCATAATCATATCGGTAAAGGCAATATCGGCTTAGAAGGGATGAAGCGGATAATCAATCACCCTAAATTAAAGAATATTCCGATGATTTTAGAGACCCCTAAAGACACCCCTAAGAGTGATAGGATAAATTTAAATTTGGTAAGAAGTTTAGCTAAGGCAGGTTAATCATGCATTATGATTTTAAGGCGATAGAGAGTAAATGGCAGAAGAGATGGGAGGAAGAAAAACTTTTTAAGGCAGAGCCGACTTCTGCTAAAAAGAAATATTACCTTTTAGAGATGTTTCCTTACCCTTCAGGCAAGATTCATATGGGGCATGTGCGTAATTATACTATAGGAGACGTAGCCGCGCGCTTTAAGATTTTAGAAGGTTATAATGTTATGCACCCGATGGGTTTTGATGCCTTTGGACAACCAGCAGAGAACGCTGCGATTAAAAATAAGACTAAGCCGGATATCTGGACGCATAGGTGTATAAAAGAGATGGAGTCTGAATTAAAGAAAATGGGCTTTTCCTATGACTGGTCAAGGGAACTCTCCACCTGCGATAGTAGTTATTATAAATGGAACCAATGGATATTTTTAAAGATGCTTGAGAGGGGTTTAGCTTATAGAAAGGCATCAGCGGTAAATTGGTGCCCCTCTTGCCTTACTACCTTAGCTAACGAAGAGGTAATTGAAGGGGGTTGTTGGAGGTGCCATGAGAAGGTAGAGCAGAAAGAGCTTGAGCAGTGGTATTTAAAGATTACCGAATATAAAGAGCGGTTATTAGAAGACCTAAAGCTCCTTAAAAATTGGCCGGAGCGGGTTTTAAGCATGCAGGAGAATTGGATAGGAAAGAGTAAGGGTATAGAGATATATTTTAAGTTAAAAGATTCTGAAGATATAATTCCTGTTTTTACCACCCGTCCTGATACAATCTTTGGCGCTACCTATATTGTCTTAGCAGTTGAGCATCCGATAGTAAAAAATCTTATACAGGGGTATTTTAAGAAAAAAGAGGTTTTAGAGTTTATTGACAGAGTATCGCGTCAGAGCAAGATTGAGCGTGCTTCGTCAGTAGAAAAGAAAGAGGGTATCTTTACCGGAAGTTATGCGGTTAATCCGGTAAATAACGAAGTAATCCCGATATGGATTGCAGATTATGTCTTAATGGAGTACGGAACAGGAGCAATAATGGCTGTGCCTACTCATGACCAGCGTGATTTTCTCTTTGCCAGAGAGCACAATTTACCTATGCGTGTAGTTATCCGGCCTGAAGGTAAGGAGTTAACATCTGTAGAAAATCTAAAAGAGGCTTATGAAGGAGACGGGGTGCAGGTTAATTCCGGGGATTTTAACGGATTAAGCAATTTAGAGGCAAAAGAAAGAATATCAGAGTGGATGGAGAAAGAGGGGATGGGTTCTATTAAGACTAACTGGCGGTTACGCGATTGGCTTATCTCCCGTCAGCGTTATTGGGGGACTCCTATCCCGGTTATTTACTGCGATAAGTGCGGGGTAGTAGCTGTCCCTTATAAAGACCTACCCGTAGAGCTTCCTAAGGATGCGCCTTTTACCGGAGAAGGGGGAAGCCCTTTAGCTAAGGTAAAAGAGTTTGTAGAGGTTAAATGCCCTAAATGCGCAAGCAGAGCAAGGCGTGAAACCGATACCATGGCGACATTTTTTGATTCGTCGTGGTATTTTTTAAGGTTTTGCTCCCCTAATTTTAATGACGCGCCATTTGATAAAAATGAGGCTACTTATTGGATGCCGGTTGACCAGTATATAGGCGGGATTGAGCATGCGATATTGCATTTACTCTACTCGCGTTTCTTTACTAAGTTTTTTAAGGATTTAAATTTGCTCTCCTTTACCGAGCCATTTGACAGGCTTTTAACGCAGGGCATGGTCTTAAAAGACGGTGCAGTAATGTCAAAGTCCAAAGGAAATATTGTTGACCCGGATTCAATGATAAAAAAGTATGGAGCGGATTCATTGCGTTTTTTTATATTATTTGCGGCACCTCCTGAGACAGAGTTAGAGTGGGTCGACCAGGGGCTTGAAGGAGCAAATAAGTTTTTAAACCGGATTTGGAGGATCCGAGAGAGTTTGTGCAACGAAGCTTCTTTAGAGATAAAGAGAGCCTTGCATAAGGCTATAAAGAAGGTAACCGAAGATTATCAGAGTTTTAAGTTTAATACCGCCTTAGCAAGCCTAATGGAGTTGACAAACGCGATATATCAGTTAGGCGCGGATAAAGAGGTTTTATCTAAGTTAGTAATTATGATTAGCCCTATTGCCCCGCATTTCTCCGAAGAGATGTGGGAGGCTTTGGGGAATAAGGAGAGTATTTTTAAGTCCTCCTGGCCTTCTTTTGACGAAGCAATGCTAATTGAAGATAGCGTTACTATTATTATTCAGGTTAACGGAAAATTACGTTCTAAAATAAACGTTCCCTTAAATACTTCGGATGATAAATTAAAAGAATTAGTATTAGTTGAAGATAAAATTAAGCCTTGGATTAAGGATAAGCCCGCCAAAAATATAATTATTGTCCCAAATAAGCTTGTCAATATCGTCTTGTAATACAAAAAAAGAAGTAAACCCGTTAGATTAATCCCTTCATCGTCAAAAATAAACTATAAAAAACCCGTTAGATTAACCTATCTTTTACGTCTATTGTTGTTAAGAAGGAGGCGCGGAGTGTTTAATTTAACTAAGAACGAACGCAAGGCGCTTTTATTTTTAGCTCTTATCTACTTAGTCGGGCTAAGCGTAAGTTTTTTATCCAAGCAGATAAAGCCTAAAAATGCGCCAGCCTTTTTTAACGAAGATTTAGAAAAGGTAGATTTAAATACCGCGGATAAAGAGATTCTAATGCGTATTCCCGGGATCGGAGAAAAGCTATCAGATAGGATAATCGCCTTACGTAGCAAGTTAGGAGAATTTAGTAGTTTAGAAGAGCTTAAAGGGATAAAGGGTATTAGTGAGAATAAGCTTAATAAAATTAAAGAGCATCTTACTATTAAATAAATGAAGGGCCTGTTAGGCTTTATTACTATTTTTTTCTCTTTAGGGATAATCTATACCTATATTTTTAGGGTTTATTTTTGGCCCTTGTGCCTTATTGCTTTCTTTTTTATCTGTGTCTCTTTTTTTCTTTTAAATAAAAAGAATGTCTTTGATTTTTCTCTTCTTGCCTTAGCATTTATTTTAGGTTCGCTTAGCCTTAAAAACGCATATATAATTCCTAAATCCGATATATCCCGGTATAGTTTTTATAATAAGGATAAAGTTTGCGTCGTAAAAGGTTTTGTCAATAGCTTTCCTTTTAAGAGAGGCGGGCGCGTCTATTTTATATTTAGGGCTACAACTTTACAGGAGCAAGAAAAAGCCTTTGTGACTTGCGGCGATATATTCGTCTCTTCTAAGCCTAACAAGAGATTATCTTACGGAGACGAACTTATCTTAATTGGAAAGCCTAAAAGGCATTATTACTTAAGAAAGAATAATGCCCTTGCAACAATCTCAATTAAGAGTAATACCGAATTAATAAAGTTAAACGCCAATAGAGGCAGGTTTTTTAAGAAGCTTGCGTTTTATTTAAGAGAAAAAGCCAAAGTTATATTTAAAAGATACCTTTCTTCTCTAGCTTCAAGTATAACCTCTGCTATGGTTTTAGGGGATAAAAATACCATCCTCCCGGGGGTTTATGATTCTATGATTAAGATAGGGGCAATACATATTATGGTGGTAAGCGGATTTCATGTCGGGGTAGTTGCTTTTATCTCAGGGCTGGCCTTTAAATTTTTGCGCATAAACCGCAGATTTAAGCTTTTAGGGATAGTATTTTGCATGTTTGTCTATTGCCTTCTTACGGGCTCTGCTATACCGGTTGTGCGGGCAACAATTATGGGTATATTTTTGAGCATAGGGGTATTCTTTGAAAGAGAGCAGAGTATAGAAAAGGCCTTGTCTTTATCAGCGCTAATCATATTAGCAACGGCTCCGAAGAGCCTCTTTTCAATAAGTTTTCAACTTTCTTTTGTTAGCGTTATCAGTATAGTTTATTTATACCCTTGCATTAAAAGGTTATTTAAGGCGGAGGGGGTAAAAATAATATTCTTAAGAAAAATTATTGAGAGTTTATTTCTTTCTTTTTCCGCGTGGCTTGGGACAGCCGGGTTTATAGCCTATTATTTTAAGCTTATTACCCCGGTAGCTACATTAGCCAATATCTTTATTATACCGGTAGCCTCTTTGGTTATCATATCAGGTCTGATTCTAGTTATTTTTGCTTCTGTTTTCCCTTCTTTATCCGGCGCGTTTGCGGCGTTTAATGAATTAATGGTCTTTCTGCTCGTTAAATTAAGCGCGTTTTTTTCTTGTCTGCCTTTAGCCTATTTTAGGCTATAACCTTTTCTTTTGACAAAAGCTTTTTAGTATGTTAAAGTCTTATTATTATGCGACGGGTATCGGCTTTTCTTTTAGGCTTCTTTATAGTTACGGTTAGCCCTGCCTACTCTTTTTGGATTTGGACCCCTAAGAGCGGCAAGTGGGTTAATCCTAAGAATGTTGCCAAAGAAAGCCCTAAGGAGCAATTAGATTATGCGTTAGGGTTTTATAATGAAAAAAAGTATGAAGAAGCCTTGCGCGAATTTAAAAAGCTTCTTAAAGAATACTCTAAATCTTTTGAGGCATCGGAATCCCAGTATTACTTAGGTTTGATTGAAGAATCCCGTCAAAACTACTATCAGGCTTATTTGGCATATCAAAAATTAATTGATAAATACCCTTTTTCTGAGCGCATTAAAGATGTTATTGAAAGGCAGTATGATATTGCGGGTAAATTTATGTCCGGGTATAAACGCAAGGCTTTGGGAATTGCCCTGCCGGTTGAAAATCCCGCAATTGAGATATATACTAAAGTAATAGAAAACTCTACCTATGGCCCGTTTGCGCCAAAGGCGCAATATAAGCTTGGATTGGTCCTAAAAGGGTTACAGCGTTATTTTGAGGCAGAGGACGCCTTTGATAAGGTTATCGCTAATTATCCTGATAGCGAATGGGCAGAGCCGGCAAAGTTTCAAATTGCCTCCTGCCGCGCGGCGATGTCGCGTAGTCCTGAGTATGACCAGGGGGCAGCCGGGGAGGCAAAACAGAAATTTGAGGACTTTGTAAGAGAGCATCCGGATGCAGTGCTTTCTCAAGAGGCAGAGGCTAATATCGCAAGCCTTAATGAGAAGGAGGCCGAGGCGCATTTTAATACCGCTAGGTTTTATGAAAAGCAAAGAGCTTATAAAGCGGCAAAGATATATTATGAAAGCGTTATAAACAATTACCCAAAAAGCGCCTGGGCTGCGAAAGCTTTAAGCGCATTACAGGGGATGGAGAAGAAAAGATGAAGGGGTTTAGGATTTCTTTAGGGTTTTTAATTTTAGCGGTACTTTTAGCGTCGGCTATATTTGCCGGGTGCGGATATACTACCCGCTCTATGATTTCAGATAAGTTTCAGACCATATATATAACCCCCTTTATTAACAAAGTGGATATTACAAATGAGGCAGATGCCGCCAACAAATACAGGATTTACCGCCCGATGATTGAAACCGATATTACCAGAGCCGTGAACAATAGGTATCTATTTGATGGTAATCTTAAGCTTGCAGGTAAAGAATTAGCAGATTTAATTTTAAAAGGCGAGGTTGTGGAGTTTCGTAAGGAACCGTTGAGGTATTTGGATAATGATGAAGTAAGTGAATATCGCATAAACCTTGCGGTCAATATAAGCCTCTGGGACGCAAAAGAGGATAAGCCTCTCTGGCAGGAGAAAGGTTTTACCGGAGATACTACTTTTTTTGTCTCCGGGGCCCAGGCTAAGCCTGAAAGCATAGCAGTTAATGATGCCCTTGAAGATTTAGCCCGAAGGATTGTTGAGCGGACAGTTGAAGAATGGTAAAGAGAAGATGGTTTATCTTTTTGTCGGACAGGATATCCCCGCTAAAGATGCGGCGTTAAAGCGCATAAAAGAAAAATTTCTCCCTCCAAAGTTAATAGATTTTAATTTTGATATACTATATACCGATGAGCTTTCCCTTGAAGCCCTGCAAGAGAAGCTTCTATTTTTGCCTGTTGGCGCGCCAAAGAGAGTAGTCTTAATAAGAAATGCTCAGGATCTAGAAGAGGAGCAAAAAGACTTCATATTGCGTTGGGCTCTTAAAGAAAATAAAAATCTTCTTTTGATACTAGATTTTCCCCAGCAGAAAGAAAACGCTAAATTTATAAATGCCTTAAATAATAATGCGCAGGTTATGCGTTTTAAGGAGGATATTCCTTTAAATGCTTTTAACCTAAGCCGTCAAATAGAATACAGATACACTGAGGG
>JBASUY010000041.1:0-17376 GCA_049275655.1 Candidatus Omnitrophota bacterium
GGAGAGGCATTTGGTTATGTGGGTAAGAACTTTACCAAAAAACTCTACGCCCTTCTTAGGCGTTTAGGTTTTCAGGCGGTATTTGACACTTCTTTTGGCGCGGATGTAACGATTATGGAAGAGGCGAGTGAGTTTGAACAGAGGTTACTTAAAGGAAAGGGTGTTCTTCCCTTAATTACTACTTGTTGTCCGTCATGGGTTGATTTTATGGAGAAGTTTCATACGGATATGATTGACCACTTTTCATCTTGTAAGTCTCCGCATGAGATATCCGGGGTATTGACTAAAACCTATTATGCGCAAAAGAATAAGATTGACCCGGCAAAGATACATGTAACATCTATTATGCCTTGTACTTCTAAAAAGTATGAGATAACAAGGAATGAGGAGATGTTTGCTTCTGGTTATCAAGATATTGATTCGGTTCTCTGCACCCGTGAGCTTGTGCGGATGATTAAGCAGGCAGGGATTGATTTTGAGAGTTTACCTGAAGAGGAATCTGATAGCATCTTAGGAGAATATGCCGGGGCAGGGGTAATCTTTGGCGCTACCGGAGGAGTTATGGAGGCAGCGCTTAGGACAGCGCATTATTTTATTACCGGCAGGGAATTAAAGAGGGTAGAGTTTGAGAATGTGCGCGGGATTAAAGGGATAAAAGAGACAGAAGTAGAGATAGGGGGGAAGAAACTAAGAATAGCGGTTGCCCACGGTTTAGGGAATGTTGAGTATATCATAAATAAGGTACGTGAAGCAAAGATAAACAATAAAGAGATGCCGTATCATTTTATAGAGGTTATGGCTTGCCCTGGAGGTTGTGTCGGCGGAGGGGGGCAGCCTTATATGGTTACCGATGAGTTAAGGATAAAGAGGGCCGAGGCCTTATATGAACATGATAATAAAAAAGAAGTGCGTTGCAGCCATCAGAATCCTTATATAAAAAGGCTTTATAAGGAGTTTTTAGGAAAGCCTTTGAGCGAAAAGTCAGAGAAGTTATTGCATACTAAATACAAGGCGCGCCCGGTTTACGTTAAGTAAAAAAATATTGGTCCTGCGGTAAGGTTTATCACTGAGCCTAAGGGTATTAAAATTTAAATCCCAATCTTCTGCAGGATTAATTTAGAGGATTGGGATTTTTTTAAAAAAAATAGGAGGTGGTATGAGCGAAAAGAGGCTTGGTTTTGTAGGTATAATTATTCATAACCGTAAAAAAACTGCCCCGCTTGTCAATAATATCTTAAGTGAGTTTGCAAGTTTAATATCCGGGAGGATGGGGATACCGCACTTAAAAAAGGATTTAAGCGTAATTGTTTTAATAGTTAACGCTACTACTGATGAGGTAGGCGCTTTAACCGGTAAGTTAGGTAAAGTCTTAGGGGTATCAGTTAAGTCAGGGTTATGTAAGGGCGAATAAAGATGAAATATATTAATGAAGAAAGAATAAACAACTTATTATCTAAAAGCCCAAAGGTTGATGAAGCTAGGTTGGACCGTATCCTAAATAAGGCTAAGTCATTAAAGAGGCTAAGCCTTAAAGAATCTGCTTTTTTGCTTTCTATTGATGAGCCCGAACTTGTTAGTAAAATATTTCAGGCAGCAAGTTTTGTAAAGGATAAAATTTACGGAAGAAGAGTAGTCCTTTTTGCTCCTCTTTATATAAGCAATTATTGTCGGAATAATTGTTTATATTGTGCTTTTAGGTCTGACAATTTATCTATAAAGAGGCGCTCTTTGACACCTTCAGAAATATTAAACCAGACTGAGCTACTCTTAAGGCAGGGGCAAAAAAGAATACTTATGGTTTGCGGAGAGGCATCTTTACGAGGAAAACCGGATGTTGACTATTATATTGAAGGGGTAGAGGCGATTTATGCTGCGGCTTACGGAAAAAATAAGATAAAGAGGGTTAATGTTAACTGTGCTCCATTAAGCAAAGAGGATTTTAAGAAGTTAAAGGCTGCAGGTATTGGCACTTATCAGTTGTTCCAAGAGACTTATCATCATAAGACTTATATAGCAATGCACCCGAAAGGTCCAAAGAGCGATCCGGATAATAGGATAGATGCTATTGACCGCGCCTTTGCCGCAGGGATAGATGATATAGGCATAGGAGCGCTCTACGGACTTTATGATTATAGATTTGAGACCTTAGGGCTTCTCTCACACATTGAATATATGGAAAAAAAGTTTGGAATAGGCCCGCATACTATATCTGTTCCGCGTATTGAGCCGGCAGAAGGGGTTAAGATGTCATTAAATCCACCTTATAAGTTAACTGATGAAGAGTTTAAGAAAGTTGTAGCAGTATTGCGGCTCTCTGTTCCTTATACCGGGATTATTATGTCTACACGCGAATCCCCGCAGTTACGCGACCTTCTTTTAAATTTAGGTGTTTCTCAGATCAGCGCTGCTTCGCGCACTTCTCCGGGAGGATATTCTGATTTAACTAAAGATACCTCCACCGGGCAATTTTCTTTAAGCGACCAGAGGAGTTTAGATGAGATAGTAGGAGTTTTAATTAAGTATGATTTTATCCCTAGTTTTTGCGCTGCCTGTTACCGTAAAGAGCGTACAGGCAAAGCCTTTATGGACTTAGCTAAACCCGGGACAATAAAAGGAAAATGCAGCATGAACGCGTTGATTACCTTAAAAGAGTACCTTGATGATTTTGCTTCAGAGAGAGTAAAAAAAGAAGGTTATAGGTTAATTGAAAGGTATTTTAAGAAGTTGGATAGAAAAGACCAAGAGAGATTAAAGGTTTTTTATACCCATGTTGATTTAGGGATAAGGGATGAGTATATCTAAATTAGAGAGATTACTGTTAAAGTTTAAGGAGGGCAATTCTTTTAAGGAGCAAGATTTAGTAGGGGCTTTAGCCTTAAAAGATAAAAAGAGTTTAAATGCTTTATTTTCTTTTGCAGATAAAGTAAGGCATGATTTCTGCGGCGACGGTGTATATTTGCGCGGGATTGTAGAGTTTTCTAATTATTGTTTTCGGAATTGTTTTTATTGCGGGCTTAATAATAAGAATAAAAAGATTAAGCGCTATCGGATGAAGAAAAACGAGATTTTAGAGAGTGTGAGGCTTTTGGCGAGTAATAATATTAAGACGGTGGTCTTACAATCCGGGGATGATTTAAAGATGGATGCTTTATGGCTTAAAGATGTTATACTAAAGATAAAATCAAAGTTTGATATGGCTATTACCCTTTCAGTAGGGGAGCGTAGCTATGAGGATTATAAAATTTGGAGAGAGGCAGGGGCAGATAGGTATCTATTAAAGATAGAGACTTTAGATAAAAAGCTTTATGAAGATATCCACGAAGGGATGAGTTTTAATGCCCGCATTAAGTGTTTGGAGAATTTAAGGCGGTTAGATTATCAGGTAGGTTCGGGAAACTTAATAGGTTTGCCCGGGCAAACTTTAAAAACTATTGCTAAGGATATCTTATTTTTTAAGAAAGAGAATTTTGATATGATAGGTATCGGGCCTTTTATACCTCATAAGGAATCTAACTTTCATAGCAAAAAAAAGGGAAGCTATCTGCTTACCTTAAAGGCGATTGCTTTAACTAGGATTTTAACAAAAGATGCGCATATGCCGGCGACAACTGCTTTAGGGAGTTTAGAAAAAGACTATAGGCTAAGCGGGTTGTCTTGCGGAGCAAATGTCTTGATGCCTAATTTTACTCCTAATCCTTTTCGCACGCTTTATGCGATATATCCCAATAAAAGATGTATTAATGAACCTGTGGGCAGTTGTAATTTTTGCAAAGAAAGTGTATTAAGAAAAATAGGTAGATACATTGATTATAGTAGAGGGGATTCATTAAAAAATAGAGGAGCTTATGTACAGGACACCGGCTAGTAATAGGCTACATATAGGTATTTTTGGAAAGCGTAATACAGGAAAATCCAGCTTGATTAATGCCCTTATCGGGCAGGATGTAGCAGTCGTCTCTGATGTAGCCGGGACAACTACTGACCCTGTATATAAGGCGATAGAGATTTTGCCCATAGGGCCTTGTGTTTTAATTGATACTGCAGGTATAGATGATGCAGGCATCTTAGGCGAAGAGAGAGTAAAGAGGACGCAGAAGGTATTACGCAAGACAGATATTGGGGTTATAGTAGTAGAGCCGGATACGATTATAGATAAATTTGAAGAGGAGTTAATAGGGGCGTTTAAAGTAAAGAAGACACCGTTTATTTTTGTTTTAAATAAGTCCGATTTAAAAGGAGATAAGGCTAAAAATTACTTTTCGCTTAAAAAAATAGATTTTCTTCAAGTAAGCGCAAAGTTTAATTTAGGGATAGATACTTTAAAGCAAAAGATAATGAAGTTAATGCCCCTTGATTGGTCTCCTTTTCCTTTGGTTGCGGATATAATTGAAGAGAAGGATGCAGTTATTTTAGTCTGTCCTATTGATAGCGCAATGCCGCAGGGAAGATTGATCTTGCCGCAGGTTCAGGTAATGCGCGAAATATTGGATAGAAATGCCGTTCCTATTATTACAAGAGAGACAGAGCTTAAAGATTCGTTAGCTCTTTTGAAAAGAAAACCTAAATTAGTTATAACTGATTCGCAGGTTTTTGAAATAGTGCGGGATATCTTGCCTAAGGATTATCCGCTTACTTCTTTTTCTATTATATTTGCCCGGAATAAAGGGGATTTAGGTATTTTTGTTGAAGGGGTTTATGCAATTAAAGAGCTTAAAGATGGGGATGAGATTTTGATTGCTGAGGTATGCACGCATCATATCCAAGATGAGGATATAGCCCGTACAAAGATACCTACTTGGCTTATGCATTTTACCAAGAAGGATTTACATTATACGATTGTTGCAGGAGGGGATTTTCCAGAGGATTTAAGGCGTTTTAAACTTATTATTTCTTGCGGTGGATGTATGGTAAATAGGCAGGAGATAATGTATAGAGTTATAAAAGCTAAAGCCCAAGGCGTACCAATTACTAATTATGGTGTTTTAATCGCGTACCTTTCCGGAATATTAGAAAGAGCAATCTCTCCCTTCAAATAGAGGACGATTCTTTGCCTTGCAAGATACAATCACCCAATAGGTTACAATAAGATCAGAGTAAATTAAAGAAGTGTCTCTTGAATTTTAAGGAAGTGTTTTTTAAATTTTGCTTGAAGAATTTATGTAAAGCAGTATAATTGTAGCAGGTTATAAAAATAATACCTGAGGGCTTTAAAGAGATGATGAAGAAGGTTATAACTTTTATTATGGCAGGAGGCAAGGGAGAGAGGCTCCTGCCTTTGACTAAAGACCGCGCAAAGCCTGCGGTCCCTTTTGGAGGGCTTTATAGGATAGTAGATTTTACTTTAAGTAATTGTATCAATTCAGGCTTGCGCCGTATTTATCTTTTAACGCAATATAAATCCGCATCACTACACAGGCATATCCGATTAGGCTGGAATATACTCCCGTCGGAGTTAGGGCAGTTTATTGAGCTTCTGCCTGCTCAGCAGAGAGTCGGCGAGACTTGGTATCTTGGGACAGCGGATGCTATCTATCAAAACCTCTATACCTTAGAGATGGATAAGCCGGATGAAGTTTTAATTTTAGCTGGTGACCATATTTACAAAATGAACTATTATAGTATGATAGATTTTCATCGCGACAATAATGCTGATTTGACTGTAGGCGTAGTTGAGGTGGATAAAGAAAAATCCACGCAGCTAGGTATTGTAGAGGTAGATAGCTCTCATAATATTACTTGTTTTAAGGAGAAACCCAAGGATCCGAAGGTTATCCCCGGCAGTAATGATAAAGTTTATGCTTCTATGGGGATTTATGTTTTTAATCTTCCGGTAATAGAAGAAGAGCTTCATGAGGATGTAAGGCGGGCGGATTCTTCTCATGATTTTGGAAAAGATATAATCCCGCATATGCTTAAAAAAGGAAGAAAGATAGTTGCTTATAATTTTGTTGACCAGAATAAGCATGAAGCCCTTTACTGGCGGGATATTGGGACTATTGATGCTTACTATGAGGCAAATATGGATTTGGTTCAGGTTAATCCTACCTTTAATCTTTATGATAATGAGTGGCCGATAAGGACTTATTTAGAGCAACATCCTCCGGTTAAGACCGTTCATTCTGGTGATGAGATTGCAGGAAGAGTCGGTTTAGTACTAGATTCAGTAGTCTCAAGCGCTTGCGTTGTTTCAGGAGGCAAGGTTCAGCGTTCAATACTCTCTCCTAACGTAAGGGTAAATAGTTTCTCTGAAGTTTATGATTCAATACTTATGGAAGGCGTTAATGTTAGTAGGTATGCTAAGGTTAAGCGGGCGATAATTGATAAGGATGTCAACATCCCACAAGGTGTAGTTATCGGTTATGATTTAGAAGAGGATAAAAAGAGGTTTTTTGTTACCGAATCCGGTATTGTAGTAGTTGCCAAAGGCACCGAAATTAAATAGAGATGGTAAGAAAAGCAAAGATAAAAGATATAAAGCAGATGCAAGCGATAATTAATGGGTTTGCTAAGAAGGATATTATGCTCGCCCGTTCCCTAAGCGAGCTTTATGAGAATACGCGCGATTTTTGGGTAAAAGAGATTAAAGGAAAGATTGTCGGTTGCGCTGCCTTGCACATCTCTTGGGAAGACTTAGCAGAGATTAAGTCTGTAGCTGTCCTAAAAAACTTACACGGCAAAGGCATAGGCAAAGAGTTAGTATCCGCTTGTTTGGAGGAAGCAGGCCGAATAGGGATAAAAAAAGTTTTTGTCCTTACTTACAAGCCTAAATATTTTAAAAAGTTTGGGTTTAAGCAAATTCCCCACTCAAACCTTCCCCATAAAATATGGGCGGAGTGCATACACTGCCCTAAATTTCCCGATTGCAAGGAGATTGCCCTCTTAAAAATATTGTAAAATTTATTTTTTATGTTATAATTTTGAAACTATTACCTAAAGGGAGGAGAAATGGATTATTTATTGACCGAAGAACAAAAGATGATTAAGGATTTAGCGCATAAGATTGCCGAGGAGAAGATACGACCTTTGGCCGCTAAATATGATGTAAGTGAAGAATACCCTTGGGAAGTCTTAAAGGTTATGGCTGAATCAGATATGTTTGGGCTCTTTATCCCCGAGGAGTATGGCGGATTAGGGACGAACGTAATGAACTTATGTCTTGCTACTGAGGAATTCTCACGCGCCTGCGGAGGAATTGCTGTTTGCTATGCAGCCTCTGCCTTGGGGACCTTTCCTATAGTATTATTCGGTAATGACGAGCAGAAGAAAAAATACCTGCCGGATTTAGCTAAGGGTAAAAAGGTCGCTGCCTTTGCAATTACCGAGCCTGAAGCAGGCTCTGATGCCGGAGCAACTAAGACTACCGCAAAAAAAGAAGGGGATTATTATATTCTAAACGGGTTAAAGCATTTTATCACCAATGGCGGGGATGCTGAGACTTATGTTGTAGTAGCCATGACTGATAAGACTAAGGGCGCCCGCGGAGCCTCAGCTTTTATTGTAGAAAAAGGAACTCCGGGTTTTACCTTTGGTAAGAAGGAAGATAAGTTTGGTATTCGCGCATCTTCAACGCGGGAGCTTATATTTACCGATTGCAAGGTCCCGGCAAAGAATTTACTCTCTAAGGAGGGGATGGGCTTTATCATAACTATGAAGACCTTTGATATGTCTCGTCCCGGAGTCGCTTCCCAAGCATTAGGCATTGCTCAAGGCGCTTTAGAGTTAGCAGTAAAGTATGCCAAGCAGAGAGTTCAATTCGGTAAGCCCATCTCAAGCTTTCAGGGTATCCAATGGATGTTAGCAGATATGGCTACTGAGGTTGAGGCAGCGCGTGCTCTGGTCTATTCAACCGCAAGGATGGTTGATGCCGGGATAAAAGATGTTGCTAAAGCCTCTGCAATGTCAAAGATGTATGCCTCGGATGTAGCGATGAAGGTAACTGTCGATGCCTTGCAGATATTCGGCGGCTATGGCTATATGAAGGATTACCCGATTGAAAAATATGTGCGCGATGCTAAGATTACCCAAATTTACGAAGGGACTAATCAGATTCAGCGTGGGATCATCGCCCTGCAAATTATAAAGGAACTTGCAAAGTAAGTTTAAGTAAATATAAGTAAAAATAGGTAAATATAATGAATATAACCGTCTGTATTAAACAGGTTCCGGAGACAACTGAAGTAAGGATAAACCCCGAAACCAATACGCTTATGCGCGAAGGGGTAAAATCTATTATCAATCCTTTTGATATGTATGCAATTGAAGAAGGGGTAAGGTTAAAAGAGCGTTTTGGTGGTAAGGTTAATGTAGTAACTATGGGCCCTCCTCAGGCTGAATCAGCCTTGCGTGAGGCGATCTCAATGGGCGCTGACGAAGGGTATTTAGTTTGCGACCGCGCTTTTGCCGGTTCAGACACCTGGGCGACAAGTTATACTTTAGCCGCCGCGATTAAAGCAATAGGCTCATTTGATTTAATCATTTGCGGTAAGCAGGCTTCTGACGGAGATACGGCTCAAGTAGGTCCTGGGATATCAACGCATTTAAATATCCCCCAGGTAACTTATGTTAAAAAGATAGAAGAGACATCTGATAAAAAATTACGCATAGAGCGGATGCTTGAAGAAGGGTATGAGGTTATTGAAGCACCGCTTCCATTACTTTTAACCGTAGTTAAAGAGATTAATGAGCCAAGGATTCCCTCTTTAAAAGGGTTGATGCGGGCAAAATCCGCTAAGATTACGCTTCTTACGCAAAAACAACTTAATCTTGACCCTCAACAGATAGGCCTTTGCGGTTCGCCAACGCAGGTTGTAAAAATATTTACCCCTCCCCAGCGTAAGGGCGGGCAGATACTCCAAGGAGAGTTTACTGATATTGCCGATAAACTTGTAGAACTATTACGAAGCGAGGTTAGTTAATGTCAATACGGGTTATTGTAGAAAAATGTACAGGTTGCACGCTTTGCGTTAAAGCCTGTCCCTTTGATGCTATACGCATAGTAGAAAAAAAAGCAGTTATAGACTTAAATAAATGCAACCTTTGCGGAGCATGCGTTGAGGTATGTAAATTTAAGGCTATTATATTAGAAAAAGCGCCCCTTAAATGCGAGCTTCCGGACATAAAAGATTATAAAGGAATTTGGGTATTTTTAGAACAGAAGAAAGGAAAGGTCCAGTCTGTATCTTATGAACTTTTAGGAAAAGCGCAGGAGTTAGCTAAAAAACTTAATTGCCAGGTAAGCGGGGTATTAATCGGCAATAAGATGGATGACCAGCTTGATGAGCTTATTTTCTGCGGAGCAGATAATATCTATCTAGTGGAAGCTCCTGAGCTTGCTAATTTTCAGGATGAGCCTTATACAAACGTCTTAACCGAGTTAATTAAAAAATATAAACCTGAAATTTTCCTCTGTGGCGCTACTAATATCGGCAGGTCGCTTATTTCCCGTGTTGCAATTAATATTAAGGCAGGGCTTACCGCAGACTGCACAGGGTTAGATATTGACCCGGATAAGAAGATACTCTTGCAGACCCGCCCGGCATTTGGCGGAAATATTATGGCTACGATTATCTCTCCTGATTACCGCCCGCAAATGGCTACTGTCAGGCATAAGGTATTTGCTCCGTTATCGCCTGATAAAAAACGCAAAGGCAAAATAATCAGAGAAAGCTTTGATAGTTCTTTGTATTTTTCGCGTACTAAGCTTTTAGATATAGTTGAAGAGATTGAGTCTTTGGTAAATTTAGCCGAAGCAGATATTATCGTCTCAGGCGGAAGGGGTATGGGTGGACCTGAGAGTTTTAAAATATTAGAAGAATTAGCGCATGTCTTGGGCGCTGCAGTAGGCGCTTCGCGCGCTGCGGTTGATTCAGGTTGGATGCCTTATTCTCATCAAGTAGGCCAAACCGGCCGTACAGTTGCTCCGAAGATATACTTTGCTTGTGGCATATCCGGGCAGATTCAGCACTTAGTCGGAATGCAATCATCAAAAATTATTATCGCTATTAATAAAGACCCTGACGCCCCCATATTTAAGGTAGCTACTTATGGGATAGTCGGGGACCTATTCCAAGTAGTCCCTCTCTTGACTAAAAAATTCAAAGAAGCGCTTAGGAAGTAACTTTACTTTTAAATAATCTAAATAAATACTGGAATAAAATTAAAGGCTCTTACGTCTTATTAACAGAAGTAAGCTATGGATGAAGATTTAGGGTATATAGAGAGGTTTAAATCCGGGGACTTAGAGGGTTTTGAGATGCTGGTTAAGAAATACCAAGAAAAAGCTTTAAATATAGCGTATTCTATCTCTTCTAATCTCTCAAACGCGCAGGATATTGCCCAGGAGGCGTTTATTAAGATATTTAAGGGTTTGCACTTTTTCCGCGCCGAATCAAAGTTCTCCAGTTGGTTTTATAGGATTGTAGTTAATAGCGCTTATGATTTTCTGCGGAAAAATAAATACCACCCCGTCTCCTTAGAAGAATCTCATTTTTTTCAATTTTCTTTTGTAGAGGATAACTCCGATCCCCTATTAAAGGAGCTTATAGGATGGGCTTTATCTAAGGTTCCTTTTAAATATCGCGCAGCCCTTGTTTTAAGGGAGATAGAAGGGCTCTCTTATGAAGATGTCTCTAAGGCTTTGAGGATAAGCATAGGGACTGTAGAGTCTAGGATATTTAGGGGTAGAAAAATATTAAAAGATATCCTTTTGAAAAAAGGAGTATTAAAAGATGCGCTGTAAAGAATTAAGAAGTATTAGCCGGTATTTTGACAATGAACTCTCTCTAAGAGATAAAGAGTTTATAGAGGCGCATATTAAAACCTGTTCTTATTGTAGGCTTGAGGTAGAGAGGTTTGAGGAGTTAAGGAAGGTTATTAGTTTGAATAAGGTTAGTTTTGAACCTGATTTATTTTGGCAGAGCCTTAAGTTACGCATAGATAACGCCGTGGTTGAGGGAGTAGAGGGTATTTATTCGGAGATTAATAATTGGTCAAAGAGATTAATCTTTCTACCGGTTATGGCGGCTCTTCTTTTTGTAATCATTTTTAATTTAGGGGTTAGGGAAAAAAATTTGGTGGATGAATATATTTTTGGGATTAACCTTAACAAATCTTCTATCCTATTTTTAGGCGGCACTAACAAAGGGTTAGATGCTTTGTTATATTAGAAAGGAGGGGTTATGAAGAAGGAGTTAATTTATCCCATTTTGTTGGCGGTTGTCTCGGTTGCGGCAGGCCTGGTTATAGGTTTGACCATTGCGGGTAATTCAAGGTATGATTTTAGCCCGCGTTTTAAGCGTAAAGGGGCGTTTGAAAGCTATATGAGAAAAAAAGGCATGGGGAGGAAGGATATAATATTTAAGAAAATCAGTAGGAGGTTAAAATTAAGCGAAGAGCAAAAAGAAGAAGTGAAAAATATTTTGAAGTCTTCGCGCAGTGAGGCTAAAGAGGTATTTAAAACTTCTAAAGAGAAACTCTCCGCTTTAAGGGAAAAGACAAATGTCAGTATAAGAGCTATACTTTCTAAGGAGCAACAGGTTGAGTTTGATAAGATGATTGGCGAAAAGAAGTGTAAAATGAGTAAGTTTAAGAAGGGGGAGAGAAAGTAGTTAGTAGTCAGTAGCTAGTAGTTAGGAGAAAGCATATAGTATGTAGTATATAGGAATAAGCCTAAGAGAGTTTAAGAAGGCGTTGTTGAAAAAGCAACGCCTTTATTTTTTAAGTCTTTTGTAGAAATTGCTTATTTTAGCAGTAAACTTCTCTATAAAGTAACCATATGTTAAAAAATGTAAAGATTTTCCTTGACAAAAATACTTTTTTCTTTTATATTAATAAACAATATGGCTAATGGTGGATTAATGACAATTGAGGATTTAGCAGATTACTTGAAAGTTACGCGTCGGACTATTTATGACTGGGTAAAGCGTAATAAGATTCCGGCGGTTAAACTTGTTGGGCAATGGCGTTTTAAAAAAGATAAGATTGACGCTTGGCTTGAGAACCAATCACACTAGGAGGAGAAGATATGTATTTTAAAAAATTAGAATTATTCGGTTTTAAATCCTTTTCTGAAAAGACTACCCTTCACTTTGAGCCGGGTATAACCGCAGTCGTCGGCCCAAACGGTTGTGGGAAATCAAATATTTTTGATAGCATACGTTGGGTCTTAGGGGAGCAGTCGGCAAAGTCTTTGCGCGGTTCAGAGATGCTTGATGTTATCTTTAATGGAACGGATAAGCACGAAGCTTTAGGTATGGCAGAGGTTACCCTTACCTTTGATAATAAGGCGAGGTTTTTTAATTTTGATAATGATGAGGTTGCAATTACCCGCAGGCTATTCCGCTCCGGGGAGAGTGAATATCTTTTGAATAAAAATCAGGTAAGGCTCAAAGATATCTTAGACCTTCTCTTAGGCACTGGGATTGGTGCTGAAAGCTACTCTATTATTGCTCAAGGCAAGATAGATTTAGTTTTAAGCTCAAAGCCGGAAGAGCGTAGGATGGTCTTTGATGAGGCTTCGGGAATTACTAAATACAAGTCTCAAAAAAGAGAGGCAACGCGAAAGCTCGAGGATACGGAACAGAACCTTTTACGTGTAAATGACATAGTTACCGAGGTAAAGCGTCAGATAGGAAGCCTTGAGCGTCAAGCAAATAAGGCGCGTAGATATAAAGAGATATTTGAGGAGTTAAAGGATAAAGAGATTACTTATGCTTTTTTTGATAAGAATAGGCTTTTTGCTGAGAAGGCTAACCTGATAAAGTCCCTTGAGGAGTTAAAGGCCAAGGAGGCTCTTTTATTAGAAGAGATACATCAGCAGGAGTTTAAGATATCCTCGCGTTCTTCAGAGTTAAAGTCGCTTGAAGATGGTATGCTTAAGGCGAAGAATGACTTAATGAACATAGAGAATGATATCAACAGGAATAATGAAAAGATATCTTTTAACCATCAGAGGATAGATGAATTAAGTAGCCTAAAAAAAGAGCTTACCGGGCAGTTGATGCAATTAGAGGCAAAGTTAAAGATAGACGAAGATAAGTTAACTATCTTAAGGGATGAATACTCCGGATTAAGGTCTATTATAGAAGACAAAACAAGAGAGCTTTCAGAGAAAGATGCCCAATTATCTACCCTAGCCCTAAGTATTAAGGGTTCTCTTGAGAATATATCTTTACATAAGAAAGAGGTTATTGGCATTGTCGGGGAGGCGGCGCATGCCCACAACCAGATAACGGAATTTAAGTCCAATGAGCAGGTATATTTAGCAAGAAAAAAGAGGTTGCAGGTAGAGAAGGCAAAGGCATATGAAGAGAAGGTTATCGCCCAAGAGGCGTTAACAAAGGTCTCTTTAGAAGTAGATATGGCGCGCAAAGAGGTTGAAGATTCTTTAAATAAAATCAATGCGGCAAAATTATCTCTTCAGGAAGAGAGGGTTTCCTTAGATTGTGTTAATTCTGATATTGAGTCTTTAGAGAAGCAGAAACTGGCATTAGAGTCGCATAAGGCGTTTTTAGAGGAGCTGAAAGCAAAATACCTTGATAAGGCCGAGACGGTAAATGCCGTAGTTTATTTAGATAAGCTTCCTTCTAATAGGACTAATGGGTTAGTTATACAGATTAACAATACCCTAAGCTTAAATGACGAAGATAAGGCTTACTTAGAGCCGGCTAATTTTAAGTTAACCGGAGAGGCTAAGCCTATAGAATTAGATACGCATAATATAGAGTTAAAGATAAATAAGATAGAGGAGGAATTAAAGGGATTAGGCGCATCAAAGCAGGCAAGAGAAGCGCGCATAGACGAGATAAATAAAGATATCCTGAGGTTAGAGCAAGCCCTTCGTTCTTTTGAGATTAATCTGGCGAATAAGGAAACATCCAAGCAGGTTGCTTTAGAGCAATTTAACAAGATTAGCGAGGAGGAGGATTTGATTGTCCTTGACCTATCAGAGGCGCAAAAAGAATTAGATATCTTAGAGTCTAATATTAAAACAGCGCAGGCGCATCTTTTAGAATTAAATAATAGGCAAAAGATATTAGAGGATTCTATATCCAAAGAAGAAGAGAATATTTCATTAAATAATAAGTTAAGAGAAGAGCTTTTAGTCTTGATCACGCAGGTTAAAACCGAAGTAGAGGGATTAAATAAACGCATAGTCTCTGATGAGGCAACATTAAGGCTCCTTGAAGATACTTTTGCCCATGATAGGCAGAATTTTGATAATGCCAATAAGCAGATTCAGGATGCGCAAGATAGAGTATCTAGATTAGAGGTTGAAATTGAGGAGTGTAATAATAATCTTATCACTTTTAAAAAAGATATGGAGTTAAAAAGAGAGAGACTAAATGAATCAGAAAAGCGCTATCAGGAATTCTCCTCAAGCGCAGGGGATATGGTCTTAAAGGTTGAGGGAGGCAGAAGAGAGTTGGATAATTTAAGAAATCGACTCCATGAGTTACAGATACAAGAAAAGGATTTAGATTATAAATACGAGTCTTCCAAAGAGAGGATTATGCAGGGCTATAAAATAGACCTTGATATCGTTGAAATAGAACTTCCGCAGATAGACCCGCAAGCTTTTCTTTTAGAGATAGAAGCTTTAAAAGGTAAGCTTAACTCTTGCGGGACGGTTAACTTAGTAGCCATTGAAGAGTATGACGAGCTAAAGAAGCGTTATGACTTCTTAATACAACAGCAATCGGATTTAACCACTGCCAAGGCGTCCTTACATCAGGCTATCTTAAAGATTAACCGCACCACAAAGCAGATGTTTTTAGAGACTTTTGAAAAGGTACGGGGAGAGTTTCGTAATTACTTCCGCCTTCTTTTTAACGGAGGAGATGCGCAACTCTATCTTATTGATGAAAATGACCCATTAGAATCGGGGATTGAGATTATCTGCCGGCCTCCGGGAAAGAAATTACAAAACGTTCTTCTTTTGTCCGGCGGAGAGAAATCCATGGCTGCGATAGCTTTAATCTTTGCTATCTTTAAGGTTAAACCTTCTCCTTTCTGCATACTTGATGAGATTGACGCAGCGTTAGATGAGGCTAATGTGGATAGGTTCGCCCGCGCGCTTACGGAGTTCTCTCAAAATTCCCAGTTTATCGTTATCACTCATAATAAGAAGACCATTGTTAATTCTGATGTGATGTACGGGATTACAATGGAAGATTCCGGGGTATCAAAGATAGTCTCGGTTAAGTTTGCTAAAGAAAAGGAAAGAGAAGTAGAAGAGGTGGCGGTTTAATAGCAGATATTATTCCGTCCTTTATTCTTTGCTTGATAGAGGAATTTATCAGAGGTAGCGATAAGCTCTGCCGGTAGTATTCCGTCTTCGGGAAAGGAAGATATTCCTAAGCTTACGGTAAGCCTCTTAGTTGGCAGGATATCCTCGTGCGTAAAGCTATATCTTTCAACATCTGCCCTAAGGCGTTCTGCGATTAAGAGTGCTTCTTTTTTATCCGTCTGAGGTAGTATAATTGCAAATTCCTCTCCTCCATAGCGGCATACGTGGTCCATCTTCCGGGATTGTTTTTTTAGAAGTTGCGCTAAATCTTTTAATATTTTATCCCCTGCCTGATGGCCTAAAGCGTCATTATAGACTTTAAAGTAATCTATATCCAATATAATCAGGCTTAAAGGCTGTTCTGTTGCGCGCGCTTTTCCTGTTTCTGAGTTAAGGAGGAATTGAAAATACCCGTGATTCCATAATTCTGTTAAGGAATCTAAGTTAGCCTGCATTACAGTCTTTTCATAAAGCTGGGAGTTTTCAATGGCAAGCCCTGCTTGGTTTGCAAGCATGGTAAGCATGCGGATATCGTCTTTGGTTATGGGTTTGCGGTTTATGAAATTATCTGCGGCAATTATCCCGTTGATCTTATTCTTTGCCTTTAAGGGTATTAAGACTAATTCCTCGCTTTTTAAAGTTTGGATTACAGGGGCATTTTTATAATTTATTACCGTCTCTTTGGTTAAGTGTAAGGGCATTCCCTCCTGAGCAACTAAAGATAGGAGTGTTTCATTGGTGTCATGTATAGAAAACCTCATCCTTTGCACTTGCTTATTAAAACCGGAATCAAAGCCGTTTTTGGACTTATCGGTATTATTGTAGGCTTCAATTAAATCCTCTAAATCCATCTTTTCTCCTTCAATGAGGCTCCAGATGCGGTTTGCCTCTTCTCCGGTTTCAGGGCCAATGCCCATCTTTCCTTCAATGTAGCCTTCTTTTTCGTTGATTAAAAAGAGGAGGGCGCGGTTAAAGCCTAAGCCTGTATGCGCGGTAACTCCGGTAAGAATAATATAGAGTATTCCGTCTAATCTTAAGGTTGTGCGCATAGCATTGGATATCTCGTAGAGTATGCTTAGCTCTAATTTTGTCCGTTCCAGCTCATTTTTTATCTTTGTCAGTTCATCCATAATGCTCTAAATCTAACATATTTTAAACTCACTGTCAAGGTTAGCTTTGAGCGGATAGTTATTTTTTAAAGGTTAGATTTACCTAAAACCTACGTCTATTGTAGATAGAGAGGGGGTGAGGAATTATTTGACAGGAGTGTATAGGTAAGTTATAATATTTTTCCTAAAACAATTAAAAAATGGAGGATAAATGGTCGCTAGAGAAAGAAAAGAAGAAGTGCAGCAAAATATAACAGATCGCGCTAAGGCCTTAGAGTTAGCCTTGGCTCAGATTGAGAAGCAGTATGGTAAGGGCTCTATTATGAAGTTAGGTTCTCATGTAAAAGCCAATGTTGAGGCTATCCCGACCGGAGCTTTGACCTTGGATTTGGCCTTAGGCGTAGGAGGGCTTCCTCGCGGTAGGGTTGTAGAGATATTTGGGCCGGAGGCATCAGGAAAGACTACACTAACCTTAACCGCGATACGAGAGATACAGAAGAAAGGTGGAGTAGCCGCCTTTATTGACGCTGAGCATGCCTTTGATTCTACCTATGCAAAGCTTATCGGGTTGAATTTAGACGAGCTTTTAATATCCCAACCGGATACAGGAGAACAGGCATTAGAGATTGCCGAGACCTTGGTTCGCTCCAATGCCGTTGATTTAGTAGTAGTAGATTCCGTTGCTGCCTTAACCCCCAGGGCTGAGATTGAAGGAGAGATGGGGGATTCTCATGTGGGTTTACAGGCAAGATTGATGAGCCAGGCGTTAAGAAAATTAACCGCGGCAATCAGCAAATCGCGCACCTGCGTTATATTTATCAACCAGCTAAGGGAGAAGATCGGGGTTATGTTTGGTTCTCCTGAGACGACCCCCGGAGGAAGAGCCTTAAAGTTTTATTCTTCGGTTAGGTTGGATGTCCGCAGAATCTCAACCTTAAAAGAGGCGGATAAGGTTATCGGAGGGCATGTAAGGGTCAGGGT
>JBASUY010000042.1:0-120105 GCA_049275655.1 Candidatus Omnitrophota bacterium
ATTAATGAAGGTATAATTCGCGAGGAAACCTTGATATCCTTGCTCTCTAAAGAGCTTTATATGCCTACTTTAAATCTTTCTAAATATAGATTTTCGCCGGAGGTTATTGGTTTAGTCCCTGAGCGTATTGCTAGGCTTTATAGCCTTATTCCGATATCAAGGTTTGGCAATACTATCACCGTAGCTATCTCAGACCCCTTGAATATATTTGCCTTGGATGATTTAAAAATTCTTACCGGGTGTAACATAGATACTGTTTTAAGCCCTGATGATGAGGTCTTGCGCGCAATAGACTCCCAATATAGCGCAGGCATAAGGAATATGGAAAATATCCTTGATGAAGCTTTTTTAACACAAGGAGTGCAGGATGATAAAGAGGTTGAATTAGTTAAGCAGGAGGATATAGAGTTTTCTTCGGCTATAGAGGAGAGTGGGAAAGCGCCTATAGTTAAGCTCGTTGACCTTATGCTTAATCAGGCATTAAAGAAGCGCGCGTCGGATATACATATTGAGCCTGAGCAAGGGTGTTTAAGGATACGTTACCGCATAGACGGCGCATTGCACGATGTCTTTAAAATACCTAAGGCAAAGCAGAACGCTATATTGGCCAGGCTTAAAATTATATCAAACTTGGATATTACCGAAAGCCGAGTCCCTCAAGACGGACGGTTTAAGGTAAAGTTTGAGGGTAAAGAGGTTGATTTTCGTGTATCCGGCTTACCTACCACTTTTGGGCAAAAGTTTGTTTTGCGGGCGTTAGATAAAAGCAACCTCTCCATAGGCTTAGAGAAACTTGGTTTTTCTGCGCAGCCTGAGCAAGTTTTTAAAGAGGCGATAACTAAGCCCTTTGGGATGATTCTTGTTACCGGCCCTACAGGCTCGGGTAAATCTACTACGCTTTATTCTGTTTTAAACCAAATGAATACCCCGGAAAGAAATATAATAACAATAGAAGACCCTGTGGAATATCAAATTGAGGGGATTACTCAAATGCAGGTTAAGCCGGATATAGGCCTTGATTTTTCCTTAGGGCTACGTTCACTTTTAAGGCAGAGCCCTGATGTAATAATGATTGGAGAGATTCGTGATTCAGAGACTGCAGATATCGCAATTAAAGCGGCTCTTACAGGGCAGATAGTTTTATCTACCTTGCATACCAATGACGCCATATCAAGCATAACGCGTTTAATTGATATGGGGGTAGAGCCTTTTTTAGTTGCTTCTAGTGTAATTATGCTTTGTGCCCAAAGGCTTGCGCGTAAGGTTTGCATGAAGTGCCGTAAACCCGTAGATATCCCGGATGATTTCTTAAAAAAGATAGGGTTTACTGGTAAGGCCAACTTTTACTCTGCTGTGGGGTGTAAGTATTGCAATAATACCGGCTTTTATGGTAGGGTAGCGATATTGGAAGCAGTAATGATTAATGATGAAATACGCGAGATGATTATAGAGAAAAAACCCATTGATATGATTAGAAAGTTTGCCCAAGCGCAAGGGATGAATACCTTAAGGGATGATGCTTTTTTAAAGGTTAAAGAAGAGGTGACTACTCTTGATGAGGCGATAAGGATTACTACGGAGGAATAAGTATGGCAGAAAAGGGAAAGATTCTTTTTATTTGTGATGATATTGAGGCCTCCCGTTATTTAGAGGAGCAATTAACTACAGAAGGCGGGCATTACGTAGTTACCCAAGAGTCTTTATCTATGGGGTTAAGCTCTTTTAGCAAGGATAATTTTGACCTTGTTATATTAAAGCTTGATAACGCAGAGATTTTAGCGGCAAATTCCGTAAAGGAGTTTAAGCGTATAGATAAAGATAGTATAATTATCGTTTTATTGGATGAGGCTAAGCCGGATTTACTGGAATATTTATCCAGTTTTGGGGTATATGATTTTATAATAAAGCCGATAAATCTTGAGAAGCTTCTTTTTTTAGTAAGAAAGGGTTTGGAGCTACGCAGTTTAATTTTGGTTAACCGTAAGTTTATACAGGGCCTTCAGGAGAGCAACCAGTCCTTGCAGAAACAGAATACAGTTTTAGCTAAGAGGATAGAAGACTCTACGCGTAACCTAACGCGCTTGTATGAGGATTTACGGACTACCTATATGCGTACAATAAAGGTCTTGGCCCAAGCAATAGAAGCGCGCGACCATTATACCCATAGCCACTCGGAGAATGTAGCTAAATACGCTACAGTTATTGCTTCGGAGATGGGGCTATCTGCTAAAGAGATTGAAACTATAAGGCAGGCATGCGAATTGCATGATTTAGGAAAAATTGGCATAGAGGATAGCATTCTCATGAAACCTGAAGCTTTAACTAAAGAGGAGTGGGTTGAGATACGCAAGCATCCTGTCATAGGCGCGACAATTTTAGAGCCTTTGACTTTCTTAAGCGATGTGATAGAATTGGTCAGGCAACACCATGAGCATTATGATGGTTCAGGGTATCCTGATGGAAAGAAGGGAGAAGAGATAAGCCTTGGGGCAAGGATTATTAATCTTGCCGATGCCTACGAGGCGATGCGTTCTGCCCGGTCATACAGGAAGATACCCCTCTCTAAAGAGGCGGCGATAGAGGAGATTAGAAATCATAGCGGGACTCAATTTGACCCTAAGGTTGTAGAAGCTTTTTTTAGGGTAGTAGATAAACTATGACCAAATATAATTATATAGCTAAAGATAAGAATGGCTATACTCTAAACGGGTTTTTAGAGGCTTCTTCTGATTTAGAAGTAGCAGATGTCTTACACCGTAAAGAGCTGGTTATTATTTCTATTGAGCAGGCTAAAGATAAACCGGATAAAGTTGTTTCTTTTGGCGCTACAAAGAAGGTAAAGCTTGATGACTTAGTTATCTTTACCCGCCAGTTGGCGACCATGATAGATTCAGGTATTCCCCTTGTGCATGCCTTAAGTATTTTAAGCGAACAAGTAGAGAGCCTTTCTTTAAAGGCGATAGTTGTTGCGGTCCGGCAGGACATTGAAGCGGGGATGAGTTTTTGTGATGCCCTAGCTAAGCATCCAAAGGTTTTTAGTGATCTATTTATTAATATGACTAGAGCAGGAGAGAGTTCAGGCATGCTTGATGATATACTTGATAGGTTGGCTACTTATTTAGAAAAGTCATCAGCCCTTGCAAGGAAGATTAGTTCAAGTTTAGTATATCCGGCAGTAGTCATCTCAATGGCCATAATAATTACCATAGTTTTGCTTCTTAAGGTGGTGCCGACATTTAAAGGCATATTTGATGTTTTAGGCGGGCAGCTTCCTTTGCCTACGCAGGTTTTAATTTTTGCCAGCGATTTATTGAGAAAATACTTTTTATTTTTAGTTATATTTATAGCGTTATTAGGATTTTCCTTAAAGAGGTATATTGCTACTGAAAAAGGCAGGTATAATTTTGACCGGCTTAAGTTAAGGGCACCTGTCTTAGGAGAACTTTTTAGAAAACTCTCCGTAGCTAAATTTTCAAGAACTTTTTCTACCTTAGTAAAAAGTGGCGTATCTGTGTTAAACGCCCTTAGTATAGTAAGCAAGACTTCCGGGAATAAGGTGGTAGAAGAGGCGGTTGTTAACTGCTCTAAGTCAGTGCGTGACGGAGAGTCTATTGCCCAGCCATTATTAAGGAGTGGTGTTTTTCCCGCTATGGTCTGTAGAATGATAAGTGTAGGAGAGCAGACAGGGCAATTAGAGAAGATGCTTGCAAAGATAGCTGATTTTTATGATGAGCAGGTGGATAGCGCTACTTCTGCTTTAACAAGCATGATTGAGCCGCTAGTTATCGCTTTTTTAGGGATTGTAGTAGGCGGAATTGTAATAGCGCTCTTTTTACCTATATTTCAGATTTCCAAGCTCATCGCGCAATAGGCAAAAAAATATAAAAAAATACCTTGACAAGACAGTCAAAATATTGTAAACTTGTTATCCCTTCAGAAGAAGAACCTATGAATAATAGAGGAAGGTTTTTGACTGTTTGATATAAATTTTTAACCGACGGTAAATGCGGCGGTAAGTGATTTATTTACGCCTCAATTTCGTTGAGGCGTATTTTTTTTGCTCTTTTGATAATTGAATAGCCAAGCGAGTGGAAAGATGCAAGACATCTTTTCGCGTCCCTAAAATAAGAAGCTAAGGCGCCTTATTTTAAGGGAGACCCTAAGAATTATTTAATAATTCGTAAGGTCAATTTCAAAGAGGTACAATATTAAATAAATCACTAGAGCCATTATTATAAACTTTTTCGGATTTTTTCGGAGAGTTTGATCCTGGCTCAGAGTGAACGCTGGCGGCGTAGATTAGGCATGCAAGTCGAGCGATACCCTTTTTTGAAACATTGAAACCGCAAGGTGGATGTGTGGATGAAGAGGGATATAGCGGCAGATTGGCGAGGAACACGTGAGTAATCTACCTCCAAGTCGGGGATAGCTTCGCGAAAGCGGAGGTAATACCTGATGTGCTTATCTTATCGCAAGGTAGGATAAGTAAAGGTGCTTCGTAAGAGGTGTCGTTTGGAGATGAGCTCGCGCCTTATCAGCTTGTTGGTAGGGTAATGGCCTACCAAGGCTTTTGACGGGTAGCTGGCCTGAGAGGGTGGTCAGCCGCATGGGGACTGAGACACTGCCCCAACTCCTACGGGAGGCTGCAGTCGAGGATATTTAGCAATGGGGGAAACCCTGACTATGTGACGCCGCGTGAGGGATGAATGCCTTCGGGTTGTAAACCTCTTTCGATAGGGAAGAAACTTCTATCTAACTAATAGAACTGACGGTACCTAGAGAAGAAGCCATGGCCAACTCTGTGCCAGCAGCCGCGGTAATACAGAGATGGCGAGCGTTACTCGGATTTATTGGGTGTAAAGGGCAGGTAGGCGGCTATGCAAGTTGGGGGTGAAATCCTTAGGCTCAACCTAAGAACTGCCTTCAAAACTGCATGGCTTGAGGCTAGAAGAGGAGAGCGGAATTCCCGGTGTAAGAGTGAAATCTGTAGATATCGGGAGGAACGCCAGTGGCGAAAGCGGCTCTCTGGTCTGGCCCTGACGCTAATCTGCGAAAGCTAGGGGAGCAAACAGGATTAGATACCCTGGTAGTCCTAGCCGTAAACTATGAGCACTAGGTGTTGGGGGTTTACCTTCAGCGCCGCAAGTTAACACGTTAAGTGCTCCACCTGGGGACTACGACCGCAAGGTTAAAACTCAAAGGAATTGACGGGGGCCCGCACAAGCGGTGGAACATGTGGTTCAATTCGACGCTACGCGTAGAACCTCACCAAGGCTTGACATGCAGGAAGTAATGAACTGAAAGGGGAATGACCTGTCAAGTCAGGAGCCTGCACAGGTGTTGCATGGCTGTCGTCAGCTCGTGTCGTGAGATGTTGGGTTAAGTCCCGCAACGAGCGCAACCATCATCCTTAGTTGCTACTCTTAATGCCGCAAGGTTTTTAGGAGGCACTCTAAGGAGACTGCTCGGGATAACCGAGAGGAAGGTGGAGATGACGTCAAGTCAGTACGGCCTTTATGCCTTGGGCTACACACGTGTTACAATGCCGACTACAAAGCGTTGCCAAACCGCGAGGTGGAGCTAATCGCAAAAAAGTCGGCCCAGTTCAGATTGGAGTCTGAAACTCGACTCCATGAAGACGGAATCGCTAGTAATGGCGGATCAGCTACGCCGCCGTGAATACGTTCCCGGGCCTTGTACACACCGCCCGTCAAGCGATGGGAGCTGGTGGTACCTGAAGTATCTGCCTAGCAGGTCCTAAGGTAAAACCGGTGACTGGCGCTAAGTCGTAACAAGGTAGCCGTACCGGAAGGTGCGGCTGGATCACCTCCTTTCTAATTAGTTAACTGACAAACAGGCAACTAATTAAGCTTGGTTATTCAATTCTAAATTTAATAGTGCATGGCTGTGAATCAGGGCACTGCCTAAGGTATATTGCACTTAAGATTGGGCCCGTAGCTCAGTTGGTTAGAGCACAGCCCTGATAAGACTGGGGTCAGTGGTTCGAATCCACTCGGGCCCACCATTATCGGGGGCGTAGCTCAGCTGGGAGAGCACCTGCTTTGCAAGCAGGGGGCCGGCAGTTCGATCCTGCTCGCCTCCACTTATTGAAAATAAATTTGTTTCGCGGCTTTGAAATCGCGATCCGATGTTCTTTGACAACTTCAATTTTTAAAGTTTAAGCTTTAAGAATTGACTACTCTTGCAATTGATGAGATTGACAGGAGTAGCATATCAAGTAACAAGGTCTTTTTAAGATCTTGCAAAGTCCCACACAACTTTCTGTTAAGGTTAGTTGTGGGGGATGGGTAAACTACAATAACAAACCGAGAGAATCAGATTAGTTAGCCAGTTGCTCAGTTAGTCGGTTACCTGTTTTACAGGCAAACTGATAAACTGACAAACTGACAAACTAAATTTTTGGTCAAGCTACAAAGGGTTTATGTACGGATGACTTGGTTAGATGAGGCGATGAAGGACGGGGTAAGCACCGATAATTTTTCGGGGAGCCGCAAACAGGCTGTGATCCGGAAGTTTCCGAATGGGACAACCCATTACGGGTTATACCGTAATATTTCTTTGCTGAATATATAGGCTAAGAAAGGCAATACCGGGTGAACTGAAACATCTAAGTAACCCGAGGAAAAGAAATCACCGAGATTCCCCCAGTAGTGGCGAGCGAAGAGGGAAGAGCCTAAACCCGGCATTAATTTCGCAAGAAAATAATACCGGGGGTTGTGGGACCTTAATGTGGGATTGTCTTGGGATAATAGAAGTATCTGGAAAGATACGCCATAGAGAGTGAAAGCCTCGTATATGAAATCCCTAAGGCACCCTAGAGGTATCCCAAGTACCACGGGACACGGGAAATCCTGTGGGAATCCGGGCCGACCATGGTCCAAGGCTAAACACTACATCTAAACCGATAGTGTACAAGTACCGTGAGGGAAAGTTGAAAAGAACGCTGGTGAAGCGAGTGAAATAGAACCTAAAATCATAAACCTACAAGCGGTGGGAGGGCTATGTCTTAAGCGTAAGCATAAGAAATGCCTGACCGCGTACCTTTTGCATAATGGTCCGACGAGTTACTGTGCGGTGCAAGCTTAACCCTTCTTAAAAGGGGAAGGCGTAGCGAAAGCGAGTCCTAACCGGGCGAACATAGTACCGTATAGTAGACCCGAAACTGAGTGATCTACCCATGGCCAGCGCGAAGCTCTTCGAAAGGAGAGTGGAGGTGCGAACCCTTCAGTGTTGAAAAACTGCTGGATGAGCTGTGGGTTGGAGCGAAAGACTAAACAAACTCAGAAATAGCTGGTTCTCCCCGAAATATTTCTAGGGATAGCCTCGGATAAATTGAATAACGGGGGTAGAGTTACTGATTGGGTTTTAGGCCCATACTAGGGTGCTAGGCCCAGCCAAACTCCAAATACCGTTATTTTTACTCCGGGAGTAAGACAATGGGGGCTAAGCTCCATTGTCTAAAGGGATTCAGCCCAGACTGTCAGCTAAGGTCCCTAAGGATAGGCTAAGTGGTAAAGGATGTGGACTCACTAAGACAACCAGGATGTTGGCCCAGAGGCAGCCATCATTTAAAGAGTGCGTAACAGCTCACTGGTCGAGTGATTCTGCGCCTAAGATGAACGGGGCTTAAGCCTATTACCGAAGCTGCAGATTTATTTTGCCTTCGGGCAAAATAAGTGGTAGGGGAGCATACTTTAATGGCTGAAGGCGTACCGTAAGGAGCGCTGGACGTTAAAGTAGGGATTATGTCGGAATGAGTAGCGAAAATGCCTGCGAGAAACAGGCACACCGAAAGCCCAAGGTTTCCTGGGGAAGGTTAATCCGCCCAGGGTTAGTCGATCCTAAGTCGAGGCCGTTTGGCGTAGGCGATGGATGGTCCGTTAATATTCGGACACTAGTTATACAGCGTTATAACTCTTGCATGACGCAGGGGGTATAGAGCTGCGCAGTGTTGGATGCCTGCGTTATTGCCTGAGGAATCAGGTGATGGGATCTTGAGGGCAACCGAGAGAGAAGTGAACTAATACCGCACTGCCGAGAAAAGTGTTAAGAGGAGTTGTATAACTATCCGTACCGGAATCCGACACAGGTAGGCCACCAGAGAATGGTAAGGTGCTCGAGATAACTCTCGTTAAGGAACTCGGCAATCTAGCCCCGTAAGTTAGCGATAAGGGGTGCCTTGGACTCGCAAGGGTTTCAAGGCCACAGTAAAGTGGATCGGGTGACTGTTTAGCAAAAACATATCTCTCTGCAAACTCGAAAGAGGACGTATAGGGAGTGACACCTGCCCGGTGCTGGAAGGTTAAGGGGATCTGTCAACGAGTCGTAAGATTTGTGAAGCAGAGAACCGAAGCCCCAGTAAACGGCGGCCGTAACTATTGTTTCAGACCACAGTAGTTGTAAAATCTGGCTATATGCTGGAAAATCCCGTTAGGCTAATGATACATTCCGGTTTATCCGGAATCGTGACAATTCATTAGATAGGGACTATCAGCAGGAAAGACCCTTTTTAAAAAAGGAGGTCTCCTATGAAAAGAGAAACTGGTTATTATTTAGCTGGTTTTGCCGACGGAGAAGGAAGTTTTAATGTCTCCTTCAGGATACGGCAAGATTATAAGATACCGTGGAAAGTTTCCCTTTCTTTTAATGTCTCACAAAGAGATAAGGTTATACTTACTTTGTTTAAGCGTTATTTAAACTGCGGCTCCTTAAGAAGTAGGCCTGATGGAGTCTGGTATTACGAGGTAAATAACTTTAACTCTATATGGGATAACGTAATTCCGTTTTTCCGGAGATTTAATTTTCTCTCTGCTAAAAAGAAGCGTGATTTTGCTAAGTTTTGCGAAATCGCTAAGATAATTAAAAGAGGAGAGCATACAACCGAAAACGGGATTAAAAAAATTATTCAAATCAGAAGGGAGATGAACGACGGTGGCAAGCGAAAATACAGTGAAGGAGAAATACTCAGTAAGTTTAGGGAATCCTCAGAGACTATACGCCAGACTTTAGAAGATAAAGATGATATAGTCCGGTCTTCCGGGAAACCGGAAGTTAACATGAACGAACGGTCCTAAGGTAGCGAAATTCCTTGTGGGGTAAGTTCCCACGCGCACGAATGGTGTAACAACTTGATCGCTGTCTCAACGAGAGACTCGGCGAAATTGTAGTGGCGGTGAAGATGCCGTCTACCCGCATCAAGACGAAAAGACCCCAGAACCTTTACTGCAACCTGCTATTGGAATTTGGTTCAATATGTGTAGTATAGGTGGGAGGCTTTGAAACCGGGGCGCTAGCCTCGGTAGAGCCGCAATGTGAAATACCACCCTTATTGCACTAAGTTTCTAACCCCTAGCCGTGAATCCGGCAGAGGGACAGTGACAGGTGGGCAGTTTGACTGGGGCGGTTCCCTTCTAAAAAGTAACGAAGGGGCTCCAAGGTTGGCTCAGGGCGTTCGGCAACCGCCCGTGGAGTGTAAGCGCATAAGCCAGCTTAACTGTGAATCCGGCAGGACGAACAGATACGAAAGTAGGAGCTAGTGATCCGGTGGTTGAACATGGAATCGCCATCGCTCAACGGATAATAGGTACTCTGGGGATAACAGGCTTATCGGACTCGAGAGTTCACATCGACAGTCCGGTTTGGCACCTCGATGTCGGCTCATCCTATCCTGGGGCTGTATAAGGTCCCAAGGGTCCGGCTGTTCGCCGGTTAAAAGGGTACGCGAGCTGGGTTCAGAACGTCGTGAGACAGTTCGGTCTCTATCTGATGTGGGCGCAGGATACTTGAAGGGGAGTTCTCTTCAGTACGAGAGGACCTAGAGAAACGAACCTCTGGTCTTCCGGTTGTCTTGCCAAGGGCAAAGGCCGGGTAGCTATGTTCGGAAGGGATAAGCGCTGAAAGCATCTAAGTGCCAAGCCCACCCCAAGAATAGGTATCCCCATTAGGCTGGTCGTAGACTACGACCTTGATAGGCGCAGTGTGTAAGATCCGTAAGGATTTTAGCTAATGCGTACTAATCAGCCGATTGGCTTGACCTTTAATTTGAGGGACTGTCCCCGTAAGGGGACTGTCCCTTAGGTTTCGACGTAGTTTGCCTAAAACGCTTGATATTGGTTGTCGGGTTTTTTGGAGTGCATATACCGAGGGGGAAACACCCGTTCCCATTTCGAATACGGAAGTTAAGCCTCTCAGGGCCGATGGTAGTGTATTCGCAAGGATATGTGAGAGTAGGTCAGCACTCCTTAATTTTACCCGCTATGCTTTTAATAAGTATAGCGGGTATTTTTTTGCTTTATAAAACTTCTTGCAATTTATCTTAGCTTATGATAATTTATTCTAACCCTCTAAAAATACTAACAATTTTAATTAAAGGAATGAGATTATGAGCGTTTATAATTTTACTGAGAGTAATTTTAAGGCAGAGGTATTAGAATCAAAAATTCCGGTATTAGTTGACTTTTGGGCTAATTGGTGCGGCCCCTGCAGGATGATTGCACCTATAGTTGATGAACTTGCTAAAGAGTATTCCGGGAAAATTAAAATTGGCAAGGTAGATGTGGATGACAACTCCTCAATTGCCTCTCAATATGGGATTATGTCTATCCCTACTTTAATATTCTTTAAAGACGGCAAGGTTATGGCACAGCTTACTGGAGTCCAAAGCAAAGATTCATTAAAACAGAAGATAGAAGAGAATCTTTAAAATACCCAGATAATGAAGAAGGTCTTTATCGCCGCTACAAAACAAAATGACGGTAAGACTACTGTATCTTTAGGGTTAGTCCGTAATTTTCAGGATATCTTTAAGAAGGTTGGTTTTATAAAACCCATAGGCCAGCGTTACCTTGAGGAAGAAGGCTTAAGGATCGACGAGGATTCTATCCTTATTGAAAAGGTTTGCGGGATAAAATGCGGGCTTAAGGATATGAGCCCGATAGCAGTTGAAAAGGGTTTTACGGAAAAATATATTGCCAAGCCCGATAAAAGAAGTATCAGTGATAAGATAAGAGATTCTTTTAATAGGGTATCAAAGAGAAAAGAGCTTGTTATTGTAGAAGGCACCGGCCATGCCGGGGTAGGCTCTGTTTTTGACCACTCTAATGCAACCGTAGCCAGGCTTTTAGGTTGCAAGGTAATACTCATATCTTCGGGTGGTGTAGGCAGGCCAATAGATGAAATTTGCCTTAATAAAGCTTTATTTGAGAGGGAGGGGGTAAAGCTTTTAGGGGTAATCATTAATAAGGTTCTTCCTTCTAAATTTGAAAAGATAGACCGTTTAGTTCGCTTGGGGCTTGAGAATAAGGGGATAAAGGTATTAGGGGTTTTGCCTTTTGACCCTGTTTTATCAAGGCCGACCTTTGGGCAGATTATTGAGGAGACAGATTTTAAGCTCTTATGCGGTAAAGATTTTCTTGAAAATCCTATATCCAAAGTTATCGTAGGGGCGATGGAGCTTGCCGATACATTGCGCTATATAACCGAAGGGAGCTTATTGATTGTTCCCGGCGATAGAAGGGATATAATTGCCGCGGCTTTAAACTCTTTTAGCGATGAAGAGAATAATAAGCTAAAAATCTCAGGCATAATTTTAACCGAAGGAATTAAGCCTGAAGAAGGGCTTATGGCGTTAATGCAAAGGGCTCAAATTCCTGTATTAATAGCTCAGGAAGATACCTATGATGTTGCTACATTATTTCATGATTTAATAGTTAAGATAAGGCCTGGGGATAAGGATAAGATAGACAGGGCAGTAAATATGGTCAAGGAGAGTGTAGATTTAAATAGAATATTGAAAGGCATATAAAATGGATACCATAACAAAAATTCGCAGTCTAGCAGCAAAAAATATTAAGTCAATTGTCTTACCCGAATACAATGACCCGCGTGTAAAAGAAGCCTGCCGTATTATAAATGAGGAGGGTATTGCGCGCGCAACATTATTTACTCCCGAGATGATTGATGATAATCAGAAAGAGCATTACGCAAGCCAATTTTATGAAGCCTATAAGGGCAAAGATGTAGATATGGAGGGCGCAAGAAGGCTATTTAGCGATACTTTGTATTATTCTACTATGATGGTTAAAGAGGGGCAATTTGACGGATTTGTAGCCGGTGCTGTGCATACGTCTTCGGATGTAATCAGGTCGTGCATGCGTTGTATAGGGATAGACGAAAAAGTTACTATAATTTCAAGTTGTTTTATTATGGTTGTCCCTGATTGTAATTACGGCGAGAGTGGGACTTTTATCTTTGCGGATTGCGCTGTTATACCTGAGCCTAATGCAAGGCAGTTGTCAAGGATAGCATTATCTGTGGCGGAATTAGGCAGAAAGGTATTAAACCTAACTCCGAGAATAGCTTTTTTAAGTTATTCTACAAAGGGCTCGGCTAAGGCTAGGTCTAAAGATAAGATTAATGAAGCGATAGCAATGCTTAAGGAGCTTTCTCCTGAGATATTAACTGACGGAGAGCTTCAGTTGGATGCGGCGATTGTCCCGGAGGTAGCGCAGATAAAACATCCGAACGGGCCGTTAGCCGGAAAGGCGAATGTATTGATATTCCCTAACCTTGAGGCGGGGAATATCGGTTATAAACTTACTCAGCGCATGTCAAATGCACGGGCATTAGGGCCGCTACTCTTAGGGGTAAATAAACCTGCAAGCGATTTATCGCGAGGATGTTTAGTTGAAGACGTGGTTGACTGCGCGGCAGTAACAGCGATACGGGCACAATAATATGAAAATTTTGGTAATAAATAGCGGGAGCTCTTCTATAAAATATAAGTTATTTGATATGCCTAAGAAGGTTATTTTAAGTAAAGGCATAATTGAGCATATTGCAGAAAAAGGCTCTAAGATAAAAAGCCATCAAGACGGGCTTAAATTGGTTTTAAGTAAGATAAACTCTGTGGATGCTATAGGCCATAGGGTAGTGCATGGAGCGGAATCTTTTACTAAACCGGTTTTGATCAATGATAAGGTAGTGCATCAGATAAGAAAGAGCTGTTCTATAGCGCCTCTGCACAACCCGGCTAATTTAATCGGCATAGTCGCCTGTAAAAAATTACTCCCTAAAGTAAAGCAGGTGGCTGTGTTTGATACTGCTTTTCATCAAACCCTGCCTGATTATGCTTTTACCTACGGGCTTCCTTATGAGTTTTATTCTCGGCTAAGAGTGCGTAAATACGGCTTTCACGGCACTAGCCATGAATACGTAGCCGGCGAAGCGGCAAAAATTTTAGGCAAGCCTCTAAGAAGATTAAAACTTATTACCTGCCATTTAGGTAATGGTTGTAGTATTACTGCTATAAGGGGGGGTAAGTCTATAGATACGAGCATGGGCTTTACTCCTTTGGAGGGGTTAGTTATGGGGACCCGTTGCGGGGATATTGACCCTGCGTTAGTTATTTATATAATGCAGAAAAAAAATATCCCGGTTAAAGATGCGGATTATTTATTGAATCACCTAAGCGGGTTAAAGGGTATATCGGGTTTAAGCAATGATATGCGCACTTTAGAAGAGAAGGCGCGTAAAGGGAATAAGAGGGCTAAGCTTGCGGTAGATGTTTTTATCTATAGGGTAAGAAAGTATATAGGAGCTTATATAGCCGCGCTCTCAGGGTGCGATGCAGTAGTCTTTACCGCAGGGATAGGAGAAAATCAGAAAAGGATAAGAAATAATATACTTAAAGGGCTATTTACCTATTTTAAAAAGAAGCCAAAGGTTTTAGTTATTCCTACGGATGAAGAGCTTATGATAGCAGTTAAGGCGTATAGTATTATTAAAGGTTAATTTTTTTAAGGAGGCAAAATGAAGAGGGCAGTATTGGTAATACCTCATGAGGACTTCCGCGACGAAGAACTCTTTGAAACTAAGAAGGCCTTAGAAGAAGCGGGCATAGGGGCTAAGGTAGCCTCAACTGAGTTATCTACGGCAAAAGGAAAATTAGGCGGGGTGGCTGACCCGGATATCTTACTTGCGGATATAAATATGGATAATTTTGATGCCCTTGTTTTTATAGGAGGCATAGGTTGCTTGGTTTATTGGGATGACCCTTTAGCGCATAAATTGCTGAATGATTCTTTTTCTTCAGGCAAGATAACTGCCGGGATATGTAGTAGCGTTGTAACCTTAGCTAGGGCCGGCATATTAAAAGGAAAGCGCGCGACTGTTTATCCGGGAGATTCAAAAGAGTTAATAGACAGAGGCATAGACTATACCGCTTCTGAAGTTGAGGAAGATGGCAATATTATTACAGCCTCCGGGCCAAAAGCCGCCTATGAGTTTGGGAAGAAAATAGCCTGCGCATTAAAAGGAGGAGAGGGTAGATGTTGAGAATAATGTTAAAATCCAAGATTCATCGCGCGACAATAACAGAAGCTAATATTTATTACGAAGGCAGTATTACCATAGATACTTTACTGATGAAAGAGGCGGATATATTACAGAATGAGAAGGTTGAAGTCCTAAACCTTAATAATGGCCAGCGCATAGAGACCTATGCTATAGAGGGTGAGGCAGGAAGTGGGATTATTTGCCTTAATGGCCCTGCTGCGCGCGGGGCATGTATAGGAGATCAAGTTATTATACTCTCCTATGTTAATATTGATGATGAAGAAGCAAAAAAATTAAAGGCTAAGGTAATCAAGGTAGATGGAAAGAACAGAATTAAAAATTAGAGTTTTCCCTGATCCGGTTTTAAGAAAGAGGTCTTCTTTGATAAAAGAAGTTTCTGGCAAGCACCGTGACACTTTAAGCTGGATGGCTCAGCTTATGTACGAAGGAAACGGCATTGGTTTAGCTGCACCTCAGGCAGGGGTAAATGAGTCTATGCTAGTTATAGATATCGGAAGCGGGCTTTATAAAATAATAAACCCTAGTATAGTATATTCTTCCGGTAAGCAGGTAAATCAGGAGGGGTGTTTAAGTCTTCCGGGTGTATGTATAAAAGTTAAGCGCGCTAATAAGATTAGGGTTAAAGCGCTTGATGAATATGGCAAGCCCTTAGATATAGAGGCAGAAGGTTTGCTTGCCTGTGTCTTTCAGCATGAGATGGATCATTTAAAGGGTAAGCTTATAATAGACTACGCTTCTTTCCTAGAGAAGGCAAGAATATCTAAGGCCCTAAAAAAAAAATAGTAGCAAAACCTGCCCCCTTACTTTATAATATATCAATATTTTTAAAGGTTATTAAATATGGATGATGTTATTATTATTGGTTGCGGCCCTGCGGGGTTAACAGCGGCTCTTTACTGCGCAAGGTTTAAGCTTAAGGTAAGAGTTTTTGAGAAACTCTCTTGCGGAGGGCAAATTCTACTATCCCCTACAATAGAGAACTACCCAGGGTTCCCCGGTGGGATAGCTACTTTTGAATTGATGGATAAGTTTCAAAAACAGGTAGAAAACTTAGGGGTAAAAATAGAGAGCGTAGATATAACTGCCCTTCAAGAAGAGGGGGGGTATTTTAAGGTTAGTTCCGGTAGCGAATCTTTTTTATCTAAAACCGTAATTATATCTACCGGGGCTACCTCTAAGCAATTAGGCGTTCTCGGAGAGGACAAACTTACAGGCAAGGGGGTCTCTTACTGCGGCACATGCGATGGCCCCTTATTTAAGGATAAAGAGGTTGTAGTAGTAGGCGGAGGGGATAGGGCATTGGAGGATGCTATATTCTTATCAGAGTATGCTTCTAAGATTGCTCTTATCCATAGGCGTAATGAGTTTCGCGCATCAGGGGTATTGGTAGATAAGGCAAAAAAAATACCAAAGATAAGTTTTGTTTTAGACTCCGTAGTTGAGGAGATTTGCGGAGAAGAGAGGGTTAAAGAGGTAAGGGTAAAAAATGTCAAGAGTGGATTAACTTCTACCATCGCTTGCCAAGGAGTTTTTATTTTTGTAGGCATACTCCCGAATACAGGGCTTATAAAAGATATGGTAGATACTAATGAGTTAGGGTTTATACACGTAAAACAAAATATGCAGACATCAAAGGAGGGGATATTTGCTTGCGGGGACTGCGTAGAAAAAAGCCTTTACCAGGTAATAAATGCCTGCGGTGAGGGAGCTGTTGCAGCAGACTCTGTGCACAAATATTTATTAAATCAATGACAAAATCTTACACGCGTAATAAAAAGCTAAAGGATTGGATAAATAAAATGTCAAGGCTCTGCCAGCCTGATAATATTGTTTGGATTAACGGGACAGAGCAACAGAGAAAAGAATTAGAAGAAGAGGCGTTAGCTACAGGGGAGATGGTTAGGCTAGACCAAGAAAAACTTCCAAATTGCCTATACCATAGGACGGCTGTAGATGATGTAGCACGCACCGAGCATCTTACTTTTATCTGTACTAAGAAAAAAGAGGATGCCGGGCCTACTAATAATTGGATGTCTCCTGCCGGTGCATACAAAAAGGCAAGGGCGATATTTAAAGGTTCTATGATTGGTAGGACTATGTATGTAGTCCCTTTTTCTATGGGTCCGGTTGGTTCTAAGTTTAGTAAGATAGGGGTAGAGTTAACCGATTCTATTTATGTTGTCTTGAATATGTTAATTATGACGCGTGTAGGAGAAGATGTTTTAAGGTCTTTAGAAGAAAAAGATGAGTTTACAAAGTGCCTTCATTCTAAGGCTAAGCTTGATATAAAAAACAGGCTTATCTTGCATTTCCCCGAAGATAATACTATATGGAGCGTAAACTCAGGTTATGGAGGAAATGTCCTTTTAGGCAAAAAGTGCCTCTCTTTAAGAATAGCAAGTTTTCTTGCGCGGAAAGAGCATTGGTTTGCAGAGCATATGCTTATTATGGGGATTGAAAAACCTAGCGGAAAGATAGAGTATATTGCCGCTGCTTTTCCTAGTGCTTGTGGAAAGACTAATCTTGCGATGCTTCTTCCTCCTGAGGGGTTAAGGGTAAAGGGTTATCGTATTTGGACAGTGGGTGATGATATTGCTTGGATGCGCATAGATTCTGACGGAGCGCTCTGGGCGGTTAATCCTGAATCAGGATTTTTTGGAGTTGCCCCGGGGACTAATGCGAAAACAAACCCTAATATGGTTGAAGCTATTAAAAAGGATACAATTTTTACCAACGTTCTTTTAAAAGCTGATAATACTGTTTGGTGGGAAGGATCTGACGGAGAAGTGCCTAAAGAAGGTCTTGATTGGCAGGGGAGATTTTGGAGGCCGGGGATGAAGGATAAAAATGGCAAGCCAGTCTTAGGCGCGCATCCTAATGCGCGTTTTACCGCTCCAATTAAGAATTCTCCTTCAGCTTCTTTTAGGCTTGAACAGCACCACGGAGTCCCTATCTCTGCGATTGTCTTTGGAGGAAGAAGGGCTCATTTGGCTCCGCTTGTTTATGAGTCTTTTAATTGGCAACACGGGGTTTTTCTCGGAGCAACTATGGCTTCTGAGCGTACAGCTGCGCAGGTAGGAGAATTAGGAGAAGTAAGGCGCGACCCAATGGCTATGTTGCCTTTCTGCGGTTATAATATGGCGTATTATTTTAAACATTGGCTGGAGATGGGGAAGCGTATGCTTAAGGCGCCTAAAATATTTCATGTTAATTGGTTTAAGATGGATAAAAATGGTAAATACCTCTGGCCGGGATATTCAGAGAACTTAAGGGTCCTTGAATGGATACTCAAGCGTTCTAACGATAAGGTAGGAGTAGTTGAAACAGAGATAGGTTATATTCCTCATCTTTCAGATATTGATATGACAGGCTTAACCCTAGATAAGGAGATATTAGATAAACTTTTTGATATAGACCTTGTAGGTTGGCGTCAAGAACTTAAAGGAATCAAAGAGTTCTTTAGCCTCTTTAAGAAAGATTTACCCGAAGAGCTCTGGGAAGAGTATAAAAACTTACAAAAGAGGATAAAATAAATTGGCCAGCCAAGTATTAATCTCTACTGATTTTAATGATTTAAAACTTTTTCGCAAAGGAAAAGTAAGGGATGTCTATGATTTAGAGGATAAGTTATTAATAGTCTCTACCGACCGTATCTCTTCTTTTGATGTAGTCCTTCCTTGCGGCATACCTAATAAAGGAAAAGTTTTGACTTCTATATCGCAGTTCTGGTTTGACTTTACCAAAGATATAATCTCCAACCATTTTATTACTGCTGATGTTGAGCAATATCCCGAAGAGCTTAAAAAGTATAGGGAAGTTTTAACGGGCCGATCAATGTTGGTAGTTAAGAGTAAGCCCTTGCCTGTTGAGAGTATTGTCCGCGGGTATATCTACGGCTCAGGTTGGAAGGAATATTTATCTAAGGGTTCTCTTTGTGGGATAAAACTTCCAAAAGGGTTAAAAGAATCAGATAAGCTTCCTGAGGTTATTTTTACTCCTTCTACAAAAGCTGATGCAGGCCATGACCAAAATGTTTCTCAAGAGTATATAGAAGGTATTATCGGCAAAGAGATGGTGGATATAATTGCCAAGGCGAGCATTGAGATTTATAAAAAGGCAAGTGAATACGCCTTGAAGAAGGGGATAATCATTGCCGATACTAAGTTTGAATTTGGCATTAAGGATGGCAGGATAATACTTATTGATGAGGTTTTAACCCCGGATTCTTCGCGCTTCTGGCCCTTAAGTGGGTATTCTCCGGGCAAGCCACAGGCAAGCTTAGATAAGCAATTCGTAAGGGATTACCTTGAGAGCCTAAACTGGGATAAATCTCCTCCTGCCCCTCAATTAACCGAAGAGGTAATTACTAAGACCTCAGAGAAGTATATAGAAGTTCATAGGATACTAACAGGAGAGGATTTAAGTTAGGCGTAGGCGGTTTTTTTACGTCGGTAGATATTGCTTAAAACCGCAGAGATAGGCTTGAGATCCATTTGTTTTTACCGTATTCTATGAAGTGACGGGGCTTCATTATGTCCTTACAGTACATTATAGACGGGTGCAATGTAACGCATAACTTTAAGTTTATAAAAATCCTGCCTAAAAAATACTCTGATTCCAGGGCTTACTTAATAGAATTGATTAAATCAAGAAACTTATGCGGGAGTAGCAATAATTTAATCTGGGTTGTTTTTGACGGTTATCCGCAAGAGGGATTAGAAAATTTAGAGAAGATACGCTTAAAGATTATCTTCTCCCGCCGGCAAAGCGCAGATGAAAAGATAAAAAAGATTTTAGAGTTAACCGACAATCCAAGAAATACGGTTGTAGTCTCCGATGATAAAGAGGTCTCTTCCTTTGCCCGGATTATGCGCGCAAAAGCTATTAGCGTTGAGGAATTTATTAAAGTTAAGGTGCCTCCTAAAGATAAAAGTCGTAATTTAGATGAAGCAAAAGTTAATTATACTCAGATGCAGAGGATAAACAAAGAGCTTAAAGAGATATGGCTAAAAGAAAAATAGAAGGTAATTTTGTTAAGTTTTTAGGGACTGCTGGGGCGCGTTTTGTGATGATTAAGCAGTTGCGCGCTTCCGGGGGGATTTGGGTCTCTTCCAAGGGGACTAATATTCTGATTGACCCGGGGCCAGGGAGTATTGTACGCTGTTCTATTGCTAAGCCAAAACTAAACCCGTCAGAGTTAGATGCGGTAATACTTACGCATAAGCACTTAGACCACGCAAATGATATAAATGTAATGATAGAGGCGATGACTGAAGGGGGTTTTAAAAAGAGGGGTATAGTTTTTTGCCCTAAGTATGCTTTAGAGGGGGATTCTATAATTTTAAGGTATGCGCGTAAGTTTTTAAAGAGGATAGAGATACTAAAGCCTAATGCCCGATACAGAGTCGGAAATTTTTCTTTTCAAGCTTCAATGCGGCATCTACATACCGCAGAAGCATACGGGATTAAGTTTAAAATCAACGGCAATACTTTTGGATTGCTAGCGGATACAAGGTATTTTAAAGATTTAGAAGATTTTTATAAGGTAGATACCTTGATTATCTCGGTTGTTTTTCTTAAAAAGCATCCCGGGATAGACCACTTATCATTAGAAGAAGCAAAAAAGATTATATCTGCAATAAGGCCTAAGAGGGCTTTGCTAACTCATTTTGGTATGAATATGCTTAAAGCCAATCCTTCTCTACAGGCAAAGAGGTTGTCTAAAGAGATAGGCGTTAAGGTTGATGCCGCGTATGACGGCTTGCTTATCAGGCCTTGATATGATTTTGCTTGACTTATGGTAGTATCTATGTTAATTTATTTTTTAAGTTAAATTAACCTAAGGAGGTGGAGAATGAGCGCTTTGCAAGTAGCTTTGCTGGAACCAGCTAAGGTAGTTCTTGCTCAAGTTGGCCAATTCTTAGTGAGTATCTTATTGGTCATCTTTATTCTTATTGTTGGCTGGGCTATTTCTATCTTTATTAAGTTTGTGGTTACTAGGGGGTTAAGGCTCGTAAGGTTAGATGAACTATCCGACTTTATTGAACTGGAGACCATATTAGAAAAGGGCGGGATAGGGTATTCTCTCTCTGAGCTGATAGGGGTTATCTGCTATTGGATAGGTATCTTAGTTACTTTTGTAGTTGCGATAAATGCCGTAGGTTTAGCTATTGCCGCAGATTTATTAAATAGGATAATTCTTTATGTGCCTAATGTCGTTTCAGCGGTATTTATCTTAATATTAGGTATGTTTGCAGCTACTGTTTTAAAGAATATTGTAGTTACTACTGCTAATAATTCAGGGTTGCCTTATGGAAAATTATTAGGCAAAGTTTCAGAAGTTATTGTTATAGCATTTGCTATTTTTATCGGTTTAGAGCAGTTAAATATAGGAGTTGGCACTATTCACCTTATTTTAAGCATTGCCTTGGGAAGTTTAGGGCTTGGTTTTGCTATAGCTTTTGGTTTAGGGTGTAAGGATACCGTGGGCAAGCTAGTCGCTGATTTCTTGGAAAAGTTAAAGAAAAAATAATAGATAAGTGTTTATATGGGAAATAAGAGAGCGCCCAAGTAGAGCTTGGGCGTTTTCTTTAAGGGAAAAAGATGAAGAATATTACATTAGTTCAGCTTAAGCCCAATCATAAGGCTAAGGTTACGGATATATCCGGAGGCAGGGGGGTTGTAAGTAAGCTAATGAATATGGGTATATATAAGGGAGAGGAGCTTTTAAAGTTAAGCCATATCGGCCTTCGTGGCCCTGTTGTCATAAAAGTCGGTAGGACAATATTAGCTTTAGGCCATGGCATAGCAGAGAAGATACTTCTGGAGATTTAGGATGATAAAAAAGATATATTTAGTGGGCAATCCTAATGTTGGTAAGAGTGTGGTCTTCTCGCGCCTTACCGGAGTGCATGTAGTCTCTTCCAACTATCCCGGCTCAACCGTAGGGTATACTCAGGGGTTTTTGGAGCTGGACGGTAGAAAGGTTGAGGTAATAGACCTTCCCGGGCTTTATTCTTTGGAGCCTAGCTCTGAAGCAGAAAAGGTAGCTGTATCTCTTTTATCCCAACACCAGAAGAATGAAATCGTAGTTATCAATATAATTGATTCAACCAATATTGAGCGCAACCTTCTTTTAACCCTTCAGCTTATTGAAGAAGGCTTCCCGGTTATCGCCTGTTTAAATATGTGCGATGATGCCGGGCATAGGGGGATAAGTATTGATTTTCAGAAGTTAGAAGAGCTTTTGTCTGTCCCGGTTATACCTACCTGTGCGGTTACCGGCGTGGGAATTAAGCTTTTGATAGATAGGCTTAAGGAGGGAAAGGTTAAACCTCGTAATAAACCTTCCCATGAAGAGAGATGGAAGCAGATCGGCTCGATAATAGAAAGTGTCCAGCGCCTTGAGCATAGGCATCATACCTTAAGGGAGATATTAGAAGATGCATCAGTAAGGCCATTTACAGGAGTACTTATGGGCGGTGGTATTATTTATCTTTCTTTTAAGGTTGTTCGTTTTATCGGAGAAATAATTATAGAAAAAATAACCGACCCTTTATTCTTTAACTTTTATCAACCTTTTCTTGAAAGGATAGTATCAGGATTAAAGCCGGATGGTTTTTTGTATCATCTTTTAGTAGGGGATTTAATAAACGGCACAATAGACTTTAAGCAGTCTTTAGGCATACTAACTACAGCGCCATATATTGAGTTTGGGATGGTCTTGCCTTATGTATTATCTTTTTATCTTATTTTAAGCCTTTTGGAAGATGTAGGGTATCTGCCGAGATTAGCTATTCTATTAGATAATATTTTGCACCGCTTAGGGCTTCATGGTTATGCGGTCATACCTTTAATGCTTGGTTTTGGCTGTAATGTCCCGGGGATTTTAGCAACCAGGGTTTTAGAATCTAAGCGCGAGAGGTTTATCGCCTCAACCTTAATCTCTATAGGCGTGCCTTGTGTCCCTTTACAAGCTATGATATTTGGTTTATTAGGAAAGTTTGGCGGGTTTTATGTAGGCGGAGTTTATTTATGTTTATTTTCTTTAGCGCTTACCTTAGGGCTTATTATGAACCGGCTTTTAAAAGGTTATAGCCCTGAATTTATTATAGAGATACCCCCTTATAGGGTGCCTCCGTTTTCTATGTTGATAAGAAAGCTTTACTATCGTATAAAAGGTTTTATCGTTGAGGCAGTTCCCATCGTCCTCTTAGGTGTTTTAAGTATTAATGTGCTTCTGTATTTTAATATCTTTGATAAGATTACAGCTGTTTTTTCCCCTATTATTACCGGTTTATTCGGCTTGCCGCAAGGAGCAGTGGTCTCGCTTATTGTAGGTTTCTTAAGAAAAGACGTTGCCATAGGCATGCTTGCACCCTTAAATCTTTCAGCTAAACAACTATTTATCGCCGCTACTCTTTTAGCCGTATCCTTTCCTTGTGTGGCTACATTTTTTGTCCTTTGGAAGGAGCTTGGGGTTAAATACCTTATAAAAGCCACTCTGATTATGTTGACAGTAAGCCTTTTTGTAGGCACCTTATTAAACTTTGTAATATTAAAATAAGAGTTTTATTATGGCAAAGAGAAAGAAAGCTTTAAGTATAATTATCTTATTCGGTTTGGTTAGTCTCTTTGGCGATTTAGCTTATGAAGGGGCAAGGAGCGTAAATGGCCCGTACCTAAAGCTCCTTGCGGTTAATGCCGCTACTTTAGGATTGATAGCAGGATTTGGGGAATTATTAGGCTATGCCTTGCGTTTATTTACCGGATACTTTGCGGATAAGACAAAGTCTTACTGGTTGCTTACATTTGTAGGTTATGGTTTGATAATCACCGTACCACTTCTCTCTATAGCAGGGATTTGGCAGATTGCCGCCCTTTTTATCATCTTAGAGAGGATTGGAAAGGCGATAAGAAGTCCTGCGCGAGATACAATATTATCGCAGGCGAGTTCTCAGGTAGGCACAGGATTTGGCTTTGGGTTGCATGAAGCGATTGACCAGATAGGTTCAATTGCCGGGCCGCTTATCTTTACGTTGTATTTTCTTTCCGTAGGGAAAACCGCAGGAGTTGCCGAATATCAAAAAGGGTACCTTTTTTTGTGGATTCCTTTTTTATTAGGGGCGCTTTTTCTTTTCATCTCTTTTCGTAAGGTCCCTAAGCCACATACACTAGAAGTTCAGCCAAAGCATAAGGTATCCGAGGCATTTCCTAAAATATTCTGGTTGTATAATGTTTTTATTTTTTTAGCCACGACAGGTTTTTGCAGTTTTATTTTAATCGCTTATCATTTTAAGTTAACCGGGGTTGTAAGGGATGCTTTAATCCCGCTTTTTTATGCCTTGGCTATGGGGATAGATGCGGTAGTAGCGCTTATAATAGGTAAGTCTTACGATTTTCTAAATAGTAAAAACAGGAGTAGTTACGCCGGGCTAAATATGTTAATAGCAGTTCCTTTTGTTTGCGTATTGATACCTTTTTTAGCCTTTTCTGCAAATACCCTTCTTATTATTACCGGCTTAGCGCTTTGGGGGATAGCTATGGGCATTCAGGAGACGATTATGCGCTCAGCAATAGCAGATATCACCTCTATAAACAAGCGCGGGAGAGGGTATGGGGTATTCAATACTACTTATGGCATAGCTATGTTTGTAAGTAGCGCATTGTTAGGGCTTCTGTATGACTATTCATTATCTTTTGTCTTCTTAGCGGTAGTTATTTTTGAAGTAGCGGCTTTTTGCGTTTTTCTTTTTATGAAAAGAGAGATAAGTAGGGCTTTAAAAAGAGTAAGTTAAGAAAAGATTATCGGGGGGAAAGAGAGATGAAGATAGGTATAGTTATCTCAACTAATGATGTTGAAACCTGTTGGAATGCCTTGCGTTATGCTAACTTTTGCCTAACACAAAAAGATGAGGTAAAGGTATTTTTTATGGGCAAGGGCGTTGAATACCAGAATATAAGTACGGAAAAGTTTAATACCATTGCGCAAGCAGAGGAGTTTATGCAATCAGGTGGTAAGGTCTATGCTTGTGGCTCGTGCATTAAACTTCGTAATAAAGAAGGCTCCCAGATGTGCCCGATTAATACAATGAAGGATATGTACGATATCATCAAAGAGAGCGAAAGGGTAGTTACTTTTTAGTTGTATATTGTTGTAATAGGTTTACGCATGTACATAATTGCGTAAGTTTAAAAGAGGGGAGAAGATGAATAAAAAAATTGATATATTGGTGATTGGGGCCGGCCCTGCCGGAGTAGTCTGCGCGTTAACTGCCAGAAAATACTACCCTGAAAAAAGCATTATGGTAATGAAGGATGTGGCAGACGGGGTCATTCCTTGCGGGATCCCCTATATGTTTGCCAGTCTTGGTAATCCTGATGATAATAAATTAAGCATGGCATCTTTGGAGAAGAATAATATTGAAGTTGTTGTTGATTCTGCCGCGTGTATCAACCGTAAAGAAAAAAGCGTAGAAACGGCAAAAAAAGATACCTATATTTATGAAAAGTTAGTATTAGCGGTTGGGTCAACGCCAATTATATTGCCTATTAAAGGTGTGGATAAAAAAGGGGTTTATCCGATAAATAAAGAAATGGGGTATTTAAAAGGCGTGATAACCGAGATTAAAAAGTGCAAAAATGTGCTTGTTATAGGTGGCGGTTTTATCGGAGTAGAGTTTGCCGATGAACTATCTAAAATCAAAGGCATTAGTGTTACGTTAGTAGAGATGCTCCCACAGATACTCGCAAATTCTTTTGACCCTGAGTTTTCGCAGATGGCTGAAGCGCGCCTGAAGGAAAAGGGAGTTATAGTTTTAACCAATACTAAGGTAGAGGAGATAATCGGAGAGGATAGGGTTGAAAGGGTAAGATTTAGCGGCGGGGAAGAAATACCGGTTGACGGGATAATTCTTGGGGTAGGTTCTAAGCCGAATGTGAAGATAGCCGTAGATGCCGGATTAGAGATAGGTTCTTGTAAAGGGATTATGGTTGATGAGTATATGCGTACATCAGCTGATTTGGATATATTTGCGATTGGAGATTGTTCCTGTAAGAGAGATTTTTATACCCGTAAAGCGATTCCAGTGATGCTGGCTTCTACTGCAACTGCTGAGGCGAGGATTGCCGGGGCTAATCTTTATCAGATAAAGGTGATTCGTGAAAACAAAGGGACTATCGCGGTATATTCAACTTATATTGACGGGTTGGTTTTAGGCTCAGCCGGGCTTACTGAAAAAACCGCGCGCGAAGAAGGTTTTGAAGTTGTTGTCGGAAGCATTGAAGGGGTAGATAAACACCCGGCTTCTTTGCCCGGCGCTTATAAGGGGAGGATAAAACTTATCTTCTCTAAGCAGTCCGGAATTATTTTAGGAGGGCAGGTAAGTTGCGGTATGTCCTGTGCGCAGATGATAAATATTATAGGGGTGGCGATTCAAAAACGCATGTCAGCCACAGAACTTGAGACCTTACAGGTAGCCACGCATCCTTATTTAACCAGCGCTCCGACAATGTTCCCGATAGTTTTAGCTGCTTTGGATGTATGCGGAAAGATGTAAGATGTCAAAGGTATTGCTACGAACCTTTGGCTGCCCCCACAGATTTGCGTTAGCCCTTTACGTTGAAAATGAGGGAAGAGGAGTTTTTGTATGAAGGTATTTTTGAGGACCTTCGGATGGCCGTTGGGAACCTTATAGACTTATGATGATGAGTTTGGCGGAGGCGCTGGTAGGCGCGGATTAAGGGCTGTTCAGGACAGGGCAACAACTTCGGTGTGAATTCCCTACGGCTATGCCTTGAGGCATGGAAGTAGGGTTTTTTGTTTACGGGTCCTAGGAAGGGGGTGTTGGCTGAGGGTCGGGCGAGGCGCAGGGAGCCAGTGATAGCGGTCAAAAAAATCGATGTCCATGTCCATCACTTTTGGGGTTTGGATATAAGTGGTCAACTTGGCTAAAATAAGCGCTCAGCGTCGGGAAACAGGCAATTTTAGGGGTATCCTGCGGCCGATCGGGAGGGTCAAAAAAGGGCATTTTGATGGACATGGATGGACACATAAATGTCCACTAAATCGAAATGTCTACTGGGGAGTGGACATTTAGTCCTGGTGGACATTTTGGGCGCATAATAATAACTCGGGAGCTTAAAAATAGCTTTACTTTGTGTCAGAAGTGCGATATATTATTTCTGACATTAAAAAAGAGATATATATGACTAAATCTATTGAGAGCAAGATTTTTCGTCGGATTGTCGGCAAGAAAAAAGGCTGGGTGTTTGCCCCAAGTCATTTTCTTGATCTTGGCAATCGTGCCGCTGTTGATCAGGCGTTGAGCCGGTTAGTTCGATCTGGGGATATTCGTCGATTAGCGCGTGGGCTTTATGATTATCCACGGAAGCATCCGGATTTTGGAGATATGCCGCCAAACGTTAATCGTATAACTGCCGCGCTTGCCGAAAAAGATAATCTTAAGATTCAGCCGTCCGGAGCATATGCGGCTAACTTACTGGGGTTGTTGGATCAAGTACCGGCAAAGATTGCTTTATTAACAGACGGATCTACCCGGGTGGTTCAGGTTGGTAATTGGCACATTATGTTTAGGAAGACATCGCCAAAAAATATGGCGACTGCCGGGCGTGTGAGCGGCTTGGTTATTCAGGCTTTACGTTACATGAAACAAAGAAATATTGATGAACGAGTCATTAATTCGCTTAAAAGAAGATTATCGCCCGATGATAAGAAACAGCTTATCAACGATATTCGTTATGCCCCGGCTTGGATAGGTGAAATATTTAAACAGATCAATTCGTAGTAGTTTCTTGGCTTTAAAGCCAGTAAGGATGGAGGTCATATGAAAGAGATTTTGAGTAAGGTGGATGAGGCTCAAGCAAAGATAAACGCATTGCGTCCCTTTAGCAATGAGATGAATCATCAGATAAAGGAGTATTTTCGTATTGGGCTTACCTACTCAAGTAACGCGTTAGAGGGGAACTCTCTGACCATATCGGAAACAAAAGTGGTTATAGAGGATGGGCTTACCATTGCCGGAAAGCCGCTTAAAGATCATTATGAGGCCACGGGGCATAGTGATGCGTTTGATCACATGTATGCGCTTGCCACCGGGAAGACAATAACGGAAGAAGACATCAAGAAGTTGCACGCGCTCTTTTATCACCGCATCAAGGAAGAAGATGCCGGTGTGTATAGAAATCTTCAAGTGATTATCTCCGGCTCTAAGTATCCTTTGCCTACGCCTGAGGCATTGCAGGGGTTAATGCAGAAATTTATAAAAAGTTTGTCTAGGCTGAAGAAAGATAATCATCCAGTTTCGTATGCCGCTAGACTCCATAAAGAGTTTGTGTTTATTCATCCGTTTGTTGATGGCAATGGGCGAGTCGCCAGACTTTTAATGAACGTCGCGCTTATGCAGGCAGGATACATTATTGCGATCATACCGCCACTCAAACGCTCTGAATATATCAGCGCTCTTGAAAAAGCGCATAAAAATGATACGGATTTTATTAAGCTGATAGCGTCATGCGTCTATGAGACTCAGAATGACCTACTGCGCATGGCTAATGGGAAAAGTTAATGTAATTTTAGAGGGGAATAAGACAGGGCTATGAAGGTGGGATTGAGAAGCTAAAGATCTCGTATGTCATTCTTGGGTATATTCATGGTGGTTACGGCATTCAGAAAACAAAAGAGACAACGTATGTTAATTGTTAGGTCTTAAACGAAGATTATGATGTGGTCAATCAGCCGATAGTGATTGATGTATAAATAGGTGGTTGCTGTGGATGAGAAAGTAAATCAGGAATATCCTTATTATGTTTATTATCTTCATGAAAATGGCACGACCGAAGATGAAAAATATTTTAAAAAAGAAGAAGACGCTATTTTATATGCAAAAGAGATCATGCGAGCCGATTCTTCAGGAATTGGTTTAATAGACTGGAAAGAGCAATTAAGTTATTTAGAGGATATGTTAGGGATACCTATTAGTTGTGAAAGAGAAGAGTTTTTAGTTCATCTTTACGGCATAGGAGTTGATGAAGAATTTATGAAAGAGAAGGTAGCAGAGTATGGGATAAATTCATATCCCGGGAATTGTTCTGTTATTAAAGGGTCTTCTTCTGTCCTTGGCTATAAGTGGTATATGGATTTTAATTTTAAATACGGCCTACATTATATTTTAATTGAGCATATTTAATTGAAGGAGAGATACCATATTAGAAAGATAACATTACTAGAATAGAAACATTTAATTATTGGGTTTAAGTTATAATTTAGTTAAGAGCGATAAAATTGAATAAAAAACATAGGGAGGGATTAATATGGCTATACCGAAATATGAAGACATAATGCTTCCATTATTGAAGTTTATTGCTGATGGTAAAGAATATACGAAAAGCGAAGCTATTAATGCGATGAAAAATGAGTTTTCTATTTCAGATTCTGAAATGTTGATATTATTGCCGAGTGGACGTGGCAGATTGTTTAATAATCGGGTAGCTTGGGCTAAAACATATATGAAGCAAGCTGGCCTTCTTGAGATTACACAGCGTGGGATATTTCGTATTACACAGCGCGGTAAAGACATTTTATTGAAAGGTCCCGAACGTATTGATAAGGAATACCTTGAGCAATTTGAGGAGTTCCAATCTTTTTTAAATAAATCAAGAAATAGAAATGCTATGAAGGAAGATAAAAGTAATGTTTTTGTTGAAAGTCAAACGCCGGAAGAAATTTTTGAAGTATCGTATAACACCTTAAAACAGGAGTTAGTTAGTGATCTTTTGGATAATATTTTAAAATGTTCACCTAGTTTTTTTGAAAAATTGGTTTTAGATCTTTTGGTTAAAATGGGGTATGGTGGTTCTATTAAAGACGCGGGTTTAGTCACAGGTAGGCCAGGAGATGAAGGTATTGATGGGATAATTAAAGAAGATAAGCTTGGTCTTGATGTGATTTATCTTCAAGCTAAGCGTTGGCAGAATGTTATAGGTAGTCCTGAAATACAGAAGTTTGTAGGTGCTCTACAAGGGAAGCGTGCCCATAAAGGGATTTTTATTACAACTTCTAAATTTACACAAGAAGCGATAAATTTTGCACAAAAAATAGATAGTAAAGTTATTTTAATTGATGGAAATAGTTTAGCAGATTTAATGATTGACCATAATGTCGGTGTAACAGTAGTTGATTCATATGAGATTAAAAGGATTGATATAGGTTATTTTACTGAAGAGTAAGTTTGTGTTACTTACGGTTGAACCGTATGTGAGAAATTCTTTACATAAATCGATTTAATTTATGAAAGATCAATCAGTTATAGGTAAAAATGTCTTTATTCGCACTTTTGGGTGTCAAATGAATGTACGGGATAGTGAGGTTATCTGCGGACTCCTTTCTAAAGAGGGCTACAACTTAACAAAAGATTTCCGTAATGCGGATATAATTATCCTTAATACCTGTTCAGTACGCAAGCACGCAGAAGACAGGGTTTTTTCCTTAATAGGCGAGTATGCTAAAGTTAAAGAAGTGCCTCTTAAAGCCAACCGCAAGGGAAAAGTTTTAAATGGTTTTCCTGTAATCGGCATAGTCGGGTGTATGGCAAAGAATTATGAAGGGGCTATCTTTGGGCGGGCAAAAGAGGTTGATTTTGCGGTTGGCCCGCAGGATATAGATAAGATACCAAGGGTCATTAAGAGGTTGTTGTTTGAAAGGGCTTCTTATCAAAATAGCCCTCTTTTTGAAAGAAAGGTATGGGAGACAGATGGAGAAGACCGTCCGGATAAGATATACCGGACCGGGTTTTATGAAGATAAGAAGCACGCTTATATTGTTATCTCTGAGGGGTGTTCTAATTTCTGTTCTTATTGCATCGTCCCTTTTGTAAGGGGGCCGATACGTAACCGTAAATATAAGGATATAATAAGAGAGATAAATAAAGCCTTAGAGAAGGGGATTACCTCATTTACCCTTTTAGGCCAGAATGTCAACTCTTATAAGGACGGAAAGATAGATTTTATAAAACTCCTTGAGTTGGTAGATAGCCTAAAAGGAGTAAAGAATATTAACTTTATGACCTCTCATCCAAAGGATGCATCTTGTAACCTTTTTAAGGCAATCTCTAATCTTAAGCGGCTTGAAAAAACTTTGCATCTTCCTCTTCAGTCAGGTTCAGAGAGGATATTAAAGTTGATGAACAGAGGCTATACGGTTAAAGATTATTTGCGCTTAGTTTCAAATTACCGTAAAATAGTAAAAGGAGGGAAGCTTTCTACGGATATTATCGTAGGCTTTCCCACAGAGAGCGAAGAAGATTTCAAGGATACTATGGATGTATTTAAAAAGGTTTTGTTTAACTCTGCTTATATCTTTAAGTATTCTCCGAGGCCTAAGACAGCAGCGTTTAATATGGTAGATACCGTAGAAAAGAAGGAGAAGGAGAGGAGGCATACGTTGATGCTTAATTTATGCAAGAAGATGGTTTTAGCCTTAGCCTTTGTTGCATTTTTTTCTAATGCTTCTTTTGCTTTAAATATAGATAAGGTTAAGATAAGCTTTTTAAGCGGTAACTACGCAGAAGCAATAAAAGAAGCAGAAATGATAATCGCTCAAGGCCATTACTCTTCAGAGCTTTACTATTTTTTAGGCCTAAGTTATTTAAAAAGAGGAGAATACATAAAGGCAAGGGAGAGTTTTAAGGTTGTTGTAGGAAACTTTAAGGATACAAGGTTTAAAGAAGAGTCAAGGATAGGTATGGCTGATACTTATCTTTTAAGCGCAGATACTTATAATGCAAAAAATATATATAAGAGTATCTTAGCTGATAACCCTACGACTAAATACATAGGAGAGATTAATCAGCGTTTAAATAATATCCCCGATCTTAAGGCAAGCGGGGTATATTCTGTTCAGGTAGGTTCATTTGCCAATAAAGATAATGCAAGGAACCTTTTGTATAAGTTAAATAGTTGTGGGTATCCTGCCTATATAGAAGAAGGAGATTCTCCTAACAAGTCATACAAAGTAAGGGTAGGTAGATTATCTAACTTTGAAGAAGCAAAAGCCTTAGAGGATAAGCTCTCTAATGAAGGTTACCCTACTAAAATCTGCCCGTAGATGCCTTTTAAGAAGAAGAGAAAAAAAGAGATTATCTTTATACTTGGGCCAACCGGAGTAGGTAAGTCTGAAACTGCCGTTTATTTAGCTAAGATTATAGGCGCTGAGATTATCTCCTGTGATTCTATGCAGATATATAAGGGATTAAAGATTATCTCTGCGCACCCTAAGGTAGGTTTATTAAAGAGGGTAAAACACCACCTCTTAGGAGTCATTCCTCTATCAAGCGAATACAACGCATCTTTATTCCGTAAGGACGCCTTAAAAAAGATAAAAGATATCCACAAGAAAGGTAGGATACCTTTAGTAGTAGGAGGGACAGGGTTGTATTCTTCTATTTTAATTGACGGCATATTTCAATGCAAGGCGCAAGATAAGAGGATAAGGGATAAGTTTTATAGAATTGCTTTAAGTAAGGGGAGTAAGTATTTACACGATAGATTAAAAAGAAGAGATCCTTTAGCCGCTAAAAAAATCCATTTTAATGATACAAGAAGAATAGTCCGGGCGTTAGAGGTCTTTGAGATTACCGGAAAGCCGATTACCCTCTTACAGAGTAAGAGGAGAGGATTAAGAGATAAGTATGATATAAAGGTTTTTTGCCTGAACATGCCTAAAGACGAACTTTACAATCGTATTAATAACCGGGTAGAAAAGATGTTTAAGAGTGGGCTGGTCAGCGAGGTTAAGGGGGTATTAAACAAGAAGTTGAGCAAGACTGTTTCTTCTGTTATCGGGTTAAAGGAGGTTGAGGGTTTCTTAAGAGGAGAATATTCCAAAGATGAGGCAAAAGAAGCTTTAAAGCTTAATACCCGGCACTATGCTAAGAGGCAGTTGACTTGGTTTAGAAAGGATAAGAGTATTGTCTGGATAAATCTTAGCGCTAATCAAAAGCCTAAAGATACAGTAAAACAAATCCTTAGTTATATTGAAAGGCAATAATGGAGAGAGCGCTCTTAGTAACAATAGACTTTAAGGAGAAAGACGTAAGTTTAAGCATAGAAGAAGAGGCGCTTGAATTAGAGGGGCTCTCTTTAGCTTGCAATGTAGAGGTTATAGATAACCTTGTTGTTTTTTGCCATAAACCTACCCCGAATTTTCTCATTGGAAGAGGTAAAGTAGAAGAGATAAGGGTTTTAGCGGATGAGTTAGGGGCTGATGTAATAATCTTAAGCCAAAATTTATCCGGCGCTCAACAGAGGAACCTTGAGGAGGTATGGAAGAGAAAGACCATAGATAGAAGCCAACTGATTCTTGACATATTTGCCCGGCGCGCAAAGAGCCCCGAAGGAAAGATGCAGGTAGAGTTAGCTCAACTTGAATACCTTATGCCTCGTTTAATAGGGAAGGGATTGATCCTCTCTCAACAGGCAGCCGGGCTTGGGACGAGCGGCCCGGGGGAGAAAAAACTTGAGGTTGACCGGCGTAGGATTAGGGATAAGATAAATAAATTAAAAAAAAGCCTTAAGTCAGTAGGGGCACACCGAGCCTTACTGCGTAAAAAAAGAAAGAATGAATTATTGCCTTTAGTTGTGTTAGTAGGTTATACTAGCGCAGGAAAGTCCACTCTTTTAAATGCGCTTACTAAAGCAGGGCAAGTTGTCTCAGAGAGGATATTTACTACCTTAGACCCTTTGGCTAAAGGGTTAAAGCTTGCTAATGGCACCCGTATAGTCTTATCTGACACAGTCGGCTTCTTGCGTGGCCTGCCGCACAACCTTATTGAAGCTTTTAAGGCGACCCTTGAAGAGGTCTCTGAAGCAGACCTATTAATACACGTCTTGGACGCATCTTCGCCGAATGCTTATAGTGAACATAATTCAGTAATGAAGGTTTTAAAAGAACTGAACGCAGATACTAAGCCGATAATAACTGCCTTAAATAAGATTGACCTTGTAGATGACTTATCGTGGATAAATACCTTATCCTCTGATTTTATTCACCCTGTGGCTATCTCTGCTCAATTAGAGACAAACTTACCTGCATTAATAAAAGAGATAGAGGCATTGATTCCAATCCAAGCAAGGGAGGTTGATTTATTAATACCGCATACGCGCATGGACCTTTTGGATTTAATATACAAGGAAGGCAGGGTAGATGAGGTTCAGTATATTCAAAAAGGCGCTAAGGTAAAAGCAAGGGTATCATCTCCTCTCTATGAAAGGCTTATAAGAGTTTTTGGTGTTAAGAATTATAATTAGTTTACTTAACAAAAATTATTAATTTTACTTGACAAAATAATTACTTTATGTTATAGTCTATTCACAAAATGAAAGGGTAGGCTATGCCATTATTTGATATTAAGATTAGCCAAGATGAGCCGGTATATGTTATAAGTGTGGTAAGTAAGTTAGTGGGTATTCCGGTTTGGACGCTTCGCCAACTTGATAAAAAAGGCATAGTTAAGCCAAAAAGAATCGGTAAGAAACATAGGTTTTATTCTTTGAAAGATATTAAAAGATTAGAGTATGTGCATTATTTGATGGTAGAAAAGAAGGTTAATATTCACGGGATAAAGATAATAATAGAAAAGGAAGAGGGTTAATTTTTTTTTACTTAAAGATTAGCACTCTTATTGACAAAGCGCTAAAATAAATCTTTACAAGAAGATAAATTGTGTTAAAATTACCTTTTGTATTAATTTAAAAGAGGCCGTTATGGTAAAGAATGTTGATTATGAATCCAGAAGAAGGTCGGTATTAAGCGCGACTATAAATAAGTATATTCAAAAGGCATGCCCGGTATCTTCAGAGGATATTGCCAAGGAGTTTGATTTAAGCCCGGCGACTATACGCAATATTTTTTCTGAATTAGAATCGGCAGGGTACTTAACACATCCCTATACTTCCGGCGGAAGAATCCCTACGGATAAGGGGTATCGCTATTATGTTGATTTTTTAAACTCTCAGATGGAGTTGTTGGATGAAGAGAAATCAAGGATTATGCGCGCTTATAACAAGAGTGCTAAAAGGTTAGAGGATGCGCTTGAAGAGACGAGTGAGTTTATATCTGCTTCCTCCCGTTATACGGGGATAGTTTCTTTTTTAGAGTGGCAGGATAGGTTGCTTTATAAGGGGATAGGCCGTATTTTAGAGCAACCGGAATTTAAAGACTCTCAAAAGATAAAGTTGTTGATAAATGCTCTTGAGGAGAAGAGGAGGTTGTTAGAAATTATTAACCGTGATTTTAATGATAAGGTTAAGGTTTATATCGGACAGGAGTTAGGCTCAGATATGGCAGATTGTTCTTTAGTAGTCTCAAGTTACCGCAAAAAAAAGAAGCCGCAGGGTAAGCTCGCAGTGCTTGGGCCTGCGCGCATGGAGTATGATTATATTATCCCTATGCTTGCGTATATCTCTGATGCTTTAAGCGATTTTCTGGAGAGTATAGAATGACAAAGGAAGAGAAGCCGGAAGTTAAAAAAGAAGATCAAGACAAGGAAGTTGTTATAAAGGAATCCGAATATTTAAAACTAAAAGAGGATTCTTTAAAGGCTGTTGAGTTAGCGGATAAAATCCTGCGGCTTCAGGCAGATTATGAAAATGCCAGAAAGCGCATAGAAAAGGAAAGATTAGAGTTTATAAAGTTTGCTAACGAAGGGATTATCTTAGAGCTATTAAATATTTTAGATGACTTAGAGAGGACTGTAAGTTTAGCTGAGGCGCAAAAACAAGACCCTAAGGCTTTTTTAAAAGGGGTAGAGATGATACTGGCTCATCTGCATGAGATGTTAAAGGATTATGGGGTTAAGCCTTTAGAGGCAAAAGGAAAGCTCTTTGACCCGCGCTGTCATGAGGTTTTAATGCAGGTTGAAGATAAGGAACTTCCTGAGCATACGGTAATTGAGGAGTTACAAAAGGGTTATATTTTAAATGATAGGGTTATTAGGACTGTTAAGGTAAAGGTCTCTAAAAAGGAACAAGGAGGTTAATTATGGCTAAAGTAATAGGTATTGATTTAGGAACTTCAAACTCAGCTGCTGCAGTTATGGAAGGTTCACGGGCAGTGATAATCCCCTCAGCAGAAGGAGCAGGGGTAGCATCAGGCAAAGCCTTTCCGTCTTATGTTGCTTTTACTAAAGACGGCCAAAGGTTAGTCGGTGAGCCGGCAAGGAGACAGGCGGCGATAAATGCCGAAAGCACTATACAAGCGGCAAAGAGGAAGATGGGGACGGATTTTAAGTTTAAGGTTATGGGTAAAGAATACACCCCTCAGCAAATATCCGCATTTGTTTTACAGAAGATTAAGCAGGATGCCGAAGCTTATCTTGGAGATAAGGTTGAGGAGGTAGTTATTACCTGCCCTGCTTATTTTGACGATAATCAAAGACAGGCGACTAAAGATGCCGGTGAGATAGCAGGGTTAAAGGTTTTGCGCATTATTAATGAGCCTACTGCCGCATGCCTTGCCTATGGATTAGAGAAGGCAGGCAAAGAGCAGAAGATAATGGTCTTTGATTTAGGCGGCGGGACCTTGGATGTTACAATCATGGAGATGGCGCAAGGTGTTTTTGAGGTTAAGGCTACATCAGGAGATACGCAATTAGGCGGAACTGATATGGACAAGGCACTCCTTGAATATATTGCTAACCAGTTTAAGCGTGAAAATGGCATTGACCTTATGAACGATAAGATGGCTGTGCAGAGGTTGCGCGAAGCAGCGGAGAAAGCAAAGATAGAGCTATCCTCAACCGTAAGCACTGACATCAACTTGCCTTTTATAACCGCTGATGCCTCTGGGCCAAAGCACCTTACTATGACTATTACCCGGGCAAAGTTGGATGATTTAGTCAGCTCGATTATAGATAGGTGCCGTCAACCTATGGAGCAGGCATTGTCAGATGCAAAGTTAGCTCCTTCTGATATTGACCGTATTATTATGGTCGGCGGGCCTACACGTATGCCGATAGTGCAGAAGTCTGTTGAGGATTATGTAGGCAAAAAGATTGAACGCGGGGTAGATCCTATGGAGTGCGTTGCCTTAGGAGCGGCAATACAAGCGGCAATAATCAAAGGGGATATGAAGGATGTATTGCTACTTGATGTAACTCCGCTCTCTTTAGGCATTGAGACCTTAGGTGGGGTTAATACAAAGTTAATTGAGAGAAATACCACCATACCTACAAGAAAGAGCCAAGTCTTCTCAACTGCCGCCGATAATCAGACTGCAGTAACTATCAGGGTCTTGCAAGGGGAGCGTCAGATGGCAGAGGATAATGTGGAGTTAGGGAGGTTTGATTTAGTAGGTATCCCTGCTGCTCCAAGGGGTGTGCCTCAGATAGAGGTATCCTTTGATATTGACGCAAATGGAATTGTGCATGTTTCAGCAAAGGACTTAGGCACAGGCAAGGAGCAATCAGTACGCATATCCGCTCCTAAAAAACTCTCTAAGGAAGAGATTGAGAAGATGGTACGCGACGCTGAAAAGTTTGCCGCTGAAGACACAAAGAAAAAAGAAGAGGTAGAGGTAATCAATCAGGCGGATAATTTAGTCTATGCTACTGAAAAATCCTTAAAAGACTATGGCGATAAAGTGAGTCAAGAAGAGAGGGCTGATATAGAGGCCAAGGCTAATGATTTAAAAAGTGCGATAAAGGATAAGAATATAGAGAGGATTAAGAAAGGGATGGAAGATTTAACCAAAGCCTCTCATAAATTAGCCGAAGAGGTTTATAAGCAGGCTTCTGCTAAGCAGGCGCCTAAGGGAGATGCCGGCGCCGGCGCTGCGGAATCTGAGGCAGAGCCAAAGCCTCAGGAAGAAAAGGCAAAGGATAATAAAGAGGATATTATTGATGCCGAATATAAAGAAGAAGATAAGAATTAGTTTAGATGGCGACTACTAAAAGAGACTACTACGAAACTCTTGGGATATCAAAGAGCGCAAGCCTTGATGAGATAAAACGGGCTTATCGGGAGCTTGCGCTTAAACATCATCCTGACCGTGTTCCTCCGGAGAAGAAGAAAGAGGCAGAGGAAAAGTTTAAGGATATATCCGAGGCCTATGCTGTTCTCTCTGATGATAATAAGCGTAAGCTTTACAATCAATACGGTCATGCAGGGATTGATCAGAGGTATGCTCAGGAGGATATCTTTAAGGGAGCTGATTTTAGTAGCGTATTTCAGGATTTAGGAGGATTTGGTTTTGGCGGAGGGATATTTGAGGATATATTCAGCGACTTAGGTTATGATATTTTTGGCTCAGGCTCAAGGCGTACGCAAGGACAAAGGAGAAGGGGCAGGGACTTACAAATTGCCATTAGGATTACATTAGAAGAAGCAGCTAAAGGGGTAGAGAAGACTATTACTGTTCCTCGCTATGAAACTTGCCATACTTGTTCCGGCACAGGAGCTAAACCGGGGACAAAAAAGGTAACTTGTCCGCAATGCAAAGGTTCAGGCCGTTCCGTAGTAGGAGCAAGAGGTTTTTATATACAACAGGCCTGCCAACGTTGTGGCGGTGAAGGGTCCATAATTCAATCTCCTTGCTCGGATTGTAATGGCGAGGGTAGGTCAAAGGTTACGCGTAAAATTAAAGTTAAGATTCCGGCAGGGGTTGATACTGGGTCTAATTTAAGGGTGCGCGGAGAAGGCGAGGCAGGGCAGGCAAGTAGGGGTGATCTTTATGTTGTTATAGAGGTAACTGAACATGAATTATTTCAAAGGCATGGTAGAGATATACTCTTTGAGGCTACTATAAGCTTAAGTAAGGCTTTGTTAGGAGGGGAGGTAGTTATCCCTACTTTAAGCGGCAACGTGGATATGAAGGTACCCGCAGGCACTCAGAGTGGAAGTTTATTTAGGCTTAAAGGAAAGGGGATAATAGATTTACACTCTAAGGTTATGGGGGATCAATTAGTCAGAGTTAATGTTGAGATACCGCGTAAACTTAATATGCAACAGAGGCAGGCAGCAGAAGACTTTGCCCGTGCTTCCGGAGAGAGGATAAAGGAGACCTTTACAGAAAAAATAAAAAAGACTTTTAGATAAACAAAATTTTTGCAAAAGGAGATAGTATGCCGACATACGAGTATGAATGCACCAATTGTAATAAGATATTTGAGGTTTTTCAGAGGATAACCGAAGAGCCGCTTAAGTCCTGCCCTAAGTGCAAGAATAAGATAAGCAGGCTTATAGGAGGAGGTTCAGGCATAATATTTAAGGGTTCAGGGTTTTATGCTACGGATTACCGTAAGCCTGAAAAGAATAGCCAAAAGCCTGCTACCTGCCCTGCGTCAAGCCAGAATTGTACTTCCTGTCCAAATAGTAAATAGAAGATTTTTAGGTTTATTTCTTAACTATTTTATGGTATAAATAATAAACTGAATAATCTTTCCCCCTTTATAGAATATTATGGCTGAGATAAAACCATTTAGGGCTTTTTTTTATAATCAGCAGGAGTTTAAAGACCCCTCTTTACTCTTCTGCCCTCCTTATGATGTAATCTCCCCTCAACAGCAAGAGTATTACCATAAGATTAGCCCTTATAACTTTATCCACATTCTTTTAAGAAAAGACTCTCCTGGAGAGAATAGATATATAACTTCAGGAAGGGCCTTTAAAGATTGGATTAAGAAAGGTGTATTGATACAAGAAAAGTCTCCTGCAATATACTTTCATCTTCAGGAGTATAGTATCCGGGGAGAAAAAAAAATCCGTTTAGGGTTTATCGCTCTTTTGAGGCTTAGCAATAAAGAATCGTCTATTTTAGGCCATGAGAATACCCATACTAAAGCAAAGGAAGACAGGGGGAAACTTCTAAGTAGGACCAATGCTAACCTAAGCCCTATCTTTGTCGTTTTTAAGGACAAGAGGCGTGTTGTCCAGAGGGTATTTGACCAAAGTATTATAGGCAGTCTGCCTTTAATAGATGTTACTGACCCAGAGAAGACCAGGCATAAGATTTGGAGTATAGAAGATCCTAAGATTATAGAGTTTGTGCAATCAGGGATAAGGGAGGAGAACCTCTTTATTGCCGACGGGCATCATCGTTATGAGGTCTCTTGTGCCTATAGGGATAAGATGCGCCTTAAGCTTAAGGATAAATTTTCAGAAAGCGCAAGCTTTAATTATACCTTGAGTTATTTTACCCCGGCTGACCAACGGGGTTTATCGATAATGCCTATACACAGGATAGTAGGGCTTCCTAAGGGGGTGCTTTTAGAATCGTTTTTAAGCAGCATCAAGGAGAACTTTGATTTAGAGAAAGTAAAAGAAAGAAGCAGGTTTTTCTTCTTGCTTGAGAAGGGCGGATCCTACGGGCATATTATAGGCATGTATTTAGATAAGGGTTATTTCCTTTTGCGCTTAAAAAATATCAAAATCTTAGATAAAGAGATGCCAGATAAGCCTAAAGAATACAGGCTTTTGGATGCTGCGATACTAAATCAGCTTATCTTTAAAAGAATATTGGGTATTAATCCTGAGGATAAAGAAATAATCAGGTATACCGCTAACCCTAAAGAATGTATTGAAGAGGTTGATTCTAAAATTGATAAGGTAGCGTTCTTTTTAAACCCGGTAAAGATGGAAGATATTATGGCAGTAGCCTTAAAGGATAGTAAGATGCCCCCTAAATCAACCTATTTTTACCCTAAGGTGCTTTCCGGGCTCCTAGTCCATAAGCACGATAATATATAAAATGGCTCTATTCGGAAAACCTAAATATACGATAGTAAGGATAAAAAAGAAAGAGATACCTGACGGGCTCTGGACTAAGTGCGATGCCTGTTCTGAGACCGTTTATAATAAGACTATTGATGAGAATTTTAAGGTTTGTCCTAAGTGTGGGTATCATTTTCCCTTAGGCGCATACGGAAGAATCAATCTACTTATAGATAAAGATACCTTTGAAGAATACGATAAAGATATGCTTTCTTTAGACCCTTTGGATTTTAAGGGGCCAAAGACTTATAAAGATAAATTAGCGGCAGATCAAGCAGCAACCGGGCTTAAAGATGCTGTTGTATCCGGGGAAGGAGATATTGATAAGAAGAGGGCCGTTATTGCGGTAACTGACTCCCGCTTTATCATGGGTTCAATGGGTTCGGTTGTCGGAGAAAAGATAACTCGTGCTGTTGAGGCGGCTATTGAGAAAAAACTCCCATTGGTTATAGTCTCAGGTTCCGGGGGAGGGGCTAGAATGTATGAGGGGATGTTAAGCCTTATGCAGATGGCAAAGACCTCTGCTGCCTTAGGGTATTTAAAGAAAGCAAAGCTTCCGTATATATCCATCCTTACAAATCCTACCATGGGCGGAGTTATGGCCTCTTTTGCCGGTATCGGAGATATAATTATTGCTGAGCCAAAGGCCTTGATAGGTTTTGCCGGGCCAAGGGTTATTGAGCAGACTATAAGGCAAAAATTACCTGCCGGATTTCAACGCTCTGAGTTCTTGCTTGACCATGGCCTTATAGATATGATAGTTCATAGGAAGAATATGAAAGAAGAGTTAAGTAAGTTAATCGGTTATTTAACCTAAAGGCTTCTTCTTAATTTAATAAAGATGGCGCAAGTAATCTTAAGAAATGTATCTAAAACCTACCCAAAACAGATTAAGGCAGTTGAAGATATAAACCTAGAGGTTAAAGATAAAGAGTTTATGGTTTTGGTAGGGCCTTCCGGTTGTGGCAAATCAACTACCTTAAGGATGATAGCAGGGTTAGAAGATGTAACCTGCGGAGATATATATATTGAAGATAAGAGGGTTAACGATATCCCGGCAAAAGATAGGGATATTGCAATGGTCTTTCAGCATTATGCCCTTTATCCGCATATGACGGCTTTTGAAAATATGGCTTTTGGTTTGAGGTTAAGACAGATACCTAAATTAGAGTTAGAGCGGCGTGTTAATGAAGCCGCGGATATTTTAGGGATAAAAAGCCTCTTACGCCGTAAGCCAGGCCAGTTATCCGGAGGAGAGAGGCAGCGCGTTGCAGTGGGCAGGGCGATAGTAAGAAAACCTTGCGTTTTTCTTTTTGATGAGCCGTTAAGTAACTTAGATGCTAAGATGCGGGTGCAGATGCGTACAGAGATACATAAACTACACTTAAGGCTTAAAACAACTATAATTTATGTTACCCATGACCAGACTGAGGCGATGACTATGGGGGATAGAATAGCGGTTATGAGGGATGGGAAGATTCAGCAGGTAGCCGATCCTTTAACTATATATCAACGTCCCAGGAATAAATTTGTAGCAGGGTTTATAGGGCTTCCTCCTATGAATTTTATCCAAGGTAAAATTGTAAAGAAAGAGGAAAGGGTATATTTTTATGAAGAGAAGATTATGATTAAGGTTGCAGAGGGCATGCGCCCGGCGCTATCTAAATATATAGATAAGGAGGTAATTTTAGGTATACGTTCTGAGGATATCCACGATAGGCTTTTTGTTTCTGAGGCGCCGCCTGAGAATATTGTAAAGGCTAACTGTGAGGTCTTTGAGCCTATGGGTTCGGAGGTTTACCTTTATTTAAATACCGGGAAACATTCCTTTGTTGCGCGGGTAGGCGCGCACAACCGGCCTAAAGTAAATCAGGATATGGAGCTTGTTTTTGATATGAGTAAAGCCCATTTTTTTGACCATAAGAGCCAAGAGGCTATAGTGTGAGTTTAAAATCATTTCTCTTAAAAATCGCTACCCTTTTCCTTATCCCCTTTATAATTTACCTCTTATTCCCTTTATATATATTTAAATCCTTTTTAAATCCCATTCATACCCTTGCCGTATTTTACCTTTTAAATGGAGCCTTATTTTTATTTCTCTTTAAAAGGGCAGGATTAAAATCTGTAAAAATAAAATTACTCATTGAAGAGTTAAAAGAAAAGATTAACCTTGTAACCGAAGAATACTCTAAGGCATTAAATAATGACTTAGCGCTTCAGGATAAAAACCTTAGGTATAATAGCCTGGCTAAGATATTAGAGGGAATTAACTCTACCTTAATATTAGAAGAGGTGTCAGAGATTTTAACCAATGAGGCATTTAGCCTTATAAATAAAAAAGAAGGCGCCTCTTTGCTTTATCTTATTAACCGCGACACCCAGAAGCCGATGCTTTTTAAGAGCAAGGTTGAGGGGGAGGGTATAGTTATAAAAGCCAAAGAAGGAGATATCTTTGATGCTTGGGTCCTAAGGCAGGCAAGGGCGCTTTTAATTGAAGATATTAAAAATGATTTTCGCTTTGACCAGGAAAAGATAACTCTACTTTACCCTAGGCAGGTATCTTCTTTAATCAGCTCGCCTATTATGGCTGAAAATAGGCAGTTAGGGTTCTTAAGGCTTGACCATAACAAAACGCATTTTTATACTCAGGATGATTTAAGGTTTTTATCGGCGATATCCGATATCGGGGCTATAGGGATAGAGAATAGCCAGCTTTTTCAAAGGGCTCAAGATTTAGCTATCCATGATTCTTTAACAGGGCTTTATACTAAGAGTTTTTTTCTTAGCCGTTTTAAGGAAGAGCATAAAAGAAGCTTGCGTCAAAACTTGCCCCTTTCTTTAATTATGATAGATATAGATTTGTTTAAACAATACAACGACCGTTTCGGCCATACAGCAGGAGATATAGTATTGGTTAAGATTAGCAAGATGATAGCCGCTTCTTTTAAGAAATTTAATCCTTTAATAAGCCGTTTTGGAGGAGAAGAGTTTTGCCTGGCCATGCCGGGGTTAGAAAAAGGCCTTTCATTTGATGCCGCAGAGAGCTTTAGAAAAGATTTGGAAAAGAAGCCTTTTATCTTAAGGCGTAATAAGACAAGAATTACTGTTTCAATAGGTTTGGCTAATATTCCGGAGGATACTTTAGACGATGAAGAATTGATACGCAAAGCTGATAGGGCAATGTATATTGCTAAAAAGAAAGGCAGAAACCAGGTATGCTGTATCTAATTTTTCTTATACTATCTTTTTGTTTTTGGCTGCTTTTTGTTAGATTTATTTTGGCTATGAGAAGATCTTCCCAGGATGCTTATCTTACAGGCTTACGCTCTGAATACGGGCTACTCTTGGATAAACTTCAAGAGCTTAATAAGAAGAAGATAATTTTAGAGGGAGATTTGGAAGAGATTATTTCTTTATACGAGATTAGTAAGGATATGTCAAAAGAACTTGATGATAACCGGATTTTTTCAGTTTTTAAGGAGAGGGTAGGCGATTATATAAAGTTAGATGAGTGCCTATATATTAAAGACAAAGATCTGCTTAAAGAAGAAAAGGATTCAGTGATTTTACCATTAGATATAAATAAGCGGGTAGAAGGGTATATCGTTGCCAGCGGACTCCCTAAAAAAGAGAAAGGGCGTTTTTATATCCTTGCCCAACAGCTGATGATCATGCTTAAAAGATCTATGCTTTTTAAGATGGTGCAGGAGATGGCGATTATAGACGGATTAACTAAGTTATTTTGCCGTAGGCACTTTTTAGATAGGTTAGAAGAAGAGATTAAGCGCTCCGATAAGTTCAAATATAAGTTTTCTTTTCTTATGATAGACATTGACAGGTTTAAGAGTTTTAATGATAAATACGGGCATTTGGTAGGAGATGTTATTTTAAGAGAGGTATCAAGAGTAATAAAAGATTCTGTAAGACAGATAGATTTTGCTGGTAGGTACGGAGGGGAAGAGTTGTCTTTAGTCTTACCGGAGACGGATAAAGAACAGGCTTTTCTTGTTGCGGAGCGCATAAGAGAGATGGTGGAAGCAAAAAAGATAAGGGCTTACGATGAAGAGGTCAAGGTAACCGTAAGTATAGGCGTAGCCTCTTTCCCGGATGATTCTAAGAGTGCAGGTGCTTTAATTGAAAAAGCTGACCTTGCTCTTTATTCGGCTAAAAAATCCGGTAGGAATAGGGCTTCTCTCTATCTAAAAGAAGGGCTATCTTAATAAAGATTACCTCTTGTCTCTTATCTTTTTTTATGGTAATCTGTTTAGAATCTTTTTTAATTTTTCGGCTTAAAAAATGAGCAAAAGATATATTATCGGCATAGATTTAGGCGGGACTAACCTTAAGGTGGCCCTCCTTGACTTAAAGTATAAGATTAAAGACAAGGAGATATTAGGCACTAGGAGCTTTTTTGAAAAAGAGGAGCTTATTTCAGGGATTATCTATTCAATAAATAGGATTATAAAATATAACGGCCTTGATAAAACGGATATTTTAGGCGTAGGCTTAGGCATGCCCGGGCCGGTGGATGCTAAAAATGGATTGGTGCATTTTTTGCCTAATATCCCCGGCTGGAGCGAGGTAAGGTTAAGGGATATTCTTAAAAAGCGCACAGGATTAAAGATTTTTATTGATAATGACGCTAAGGTTATGGCTTTAGCAGAGCATCGGCTCGGGGCTGCTAAGGGTTTTAATAATGTTTTATGTATGACCTTAGGGACCGGGATAGGCGGCGGGATTATAATTGCCGGTAAGCTTTACCGCGGGTATGATAACGCCGCAGGAGAAGTCGGGCATCTACCGATTAATGAAAGAGGCCTGCCTTGCAATTGCGGAAGTTCGGGGTGTTTAGAGGCTTATATAGGAAACAGCAGGATTATTAAACTTGCACGCAAAGAGTTTAAGCGTAATATCTCGCTTGAAGAGTTAAGTTTTTTATCTAACAAGGGGAATAGGCAGGCAGTAAAGATTTGGAGAAGCGTAGGCAAGCATTTAGGATTCGGGCTTGCAGGCATAGTAAATATTTTAAATTTAGACGCTGTAGTAATAGGTGGAGGCGTAGCTAATGCGGGAAAGGTTTTATTTGATAGCGCAAAAGATGCCTTAAAAGAGCAGGCGATGAGCGTTCAGGGTAGGCGCGTGAAGATAATGAGGGCGAAGCTTGGCAGTAACGCGGGGTTAATCGGCGCGGCGATTATGGCAAGGGAAGGGGTAACCTTTAAATAATGTTTAAAAGATTCAGCCTTATTTTTTTAGCAATTTTATTTCTGCAGTTATTTTTATATTTACCCTTAGGGACAGCTAAAGAGGCAGACGCTAGGGGGCGTGTCCCTCAATCCATAGTTGTAAATGGCGATAATGTTGAGTATCTTACTGAAAGGCAGGAAGTAGTAGCCGAAGGTAATGTTGAGATAATTTACGAGGGGACTAAATTAACTTGTAGGAAGTTAACAGTAAATACAAAGACTAAGCAGGGGGTAGCTGAAGGCAATGTCCGTCTTGAGGATGAGAAGGGGATAGTTGAGGGAGAACGGGTAACGTATGATTTTCAGAATAAGACTGGGGTAATATTAAATGCTAAATTTAGGGCAAATCCCTATTTTGGCAGTGCAAGGAATATAGACCGATTAAGCGAAGAGGAGTTTGTTGCTAGGTATGGGCGTATTACAACCTGTAGTTTTGACCGCCCACATTATAATATCTTATCTAAAGAGATGGATATTCTCCCTGGGGATAAAGTTTTAACAAGAGAGAATGTCTCGTATTTAGGGAGCGTTCCGTTTTTGTATTTGCCTAAGCTTAGCCATGTCTTTGGCGATCCTTTGATGCATGTTAGGGTTATGCCGGGCAAGAGCAAAGACTGGGGGCCTTATGTATTGTCAGGATGGAAGTATAACCTTACTGATTATATAAGCGGGAGGATATATTTAGATTACCGTAGCAAGTTAGGGGTTGCTGAGGGGTTTGGCTCAAATTATCATATACCCTATTTTGGCAAGGGCGATTTTAAGTTTTATTATTCGCATGAAGATCCTAAGCGTAGCACCCTTTCTTCTAAAGCAGAGAGGACAGAGTTTCAAAGGTATTTAGTCCGCTTGCGCCATAAATGGGATATATCCGAACATACTAATTTTGTTGCAGAGTTGTATAAGATAGGCGATGACCGGAGAAAATATAACGATATAAATCAGAATATATTAAAGGATTACTTCTTTAGAGAGTATGAGAAAGATTCGCAGCCCCTCTCCTATGCCTTGTTCCATCATAACTTTGAATACTCCAGTATAAATATACTGGCGCAAAAAAGGGTTAACCGTTGGTTTGACCAATTAGATAAACTTCCGCAGATAACCTATATCTTACCTAATATAAAGCTTTGGGATACACCTCTTTATTTTGAGAATAGCTCTGTATTTGCCAATTTCAATAAGAAGGGCCCTATGTATCCTGTGACAGCCGAAGAGTTAAAGATGAGTAGGTTGGATATCATTAATAAAGTTTCAATGCCGATGAAAGTAGCTTTTTTGGATTTTACGCCGTTTTTAAAAGATAGGCAGGTTATTTATGATAAAGGGGCTTTTGGCAAGAGCCTGCCGGTTAATACTATTTTTTATGCCGGGGCAGATTTAAGTACAAAATTCTACCGCATTTATAATATAAAGGCAGATTCTTTAGGGATTCATCTTAACGGGTTAAGGCATATAATTACTCCGACTGTAGGGTATTCATATAACCATTCTCCTACAATTAGTGCAACAAAATTAAAGTATATTGATGAGGTGGATTTACTTACTTCTAGTAATGCTTTTACTTTAGGGTTATCTAATAAACTGCAGACAAAGAGAAAGGGTGCCGATGGCATAGAAAAGACAATAGACTTTTTAGACCTTAATATAAGCACTAAGTATTCTCTTGGTCCTAATCATGTTTATGGAAAATATTATTATACAGAGCAGAATGAGACGCGTTCACTAATGATTAAACCTGGTGAACCTAAAAAGACGGGGGCTTCCTTCTCTGATATTTTTATAAAATATAAGATACTCCCTTATTCTTGGTTACGCATAGAAGGGGATGCTACTTATAAGCACTCCGGTATAGAGGATGACCCTGATTTTGGAAGCTACAACCGCTTTACACAAGTAAATTATGATATAAATTTTGATTTTGCTAAAGAGCGTTCTTTAGGGATAGGCCAACGTTATGAGAGAAAAGGAGGGAACCAAGTTACAGCGAGTTTTAACTGGAGGCTTAATCCTAAATGGAGATTATTTGTTTATCAAAGGTATAACCTTAAATCTTATACAGATGCCAGTAATGCCTTTATTGAGAGAGGAACACTTGAGCAGGAGTTTACCGTATCCCGGGATTTACACTGTTGGGAGATGGATCTTACATTAAATCATAAGAAAAACCATGGTTCCGGCATATATGTGGTCTTCAGGTTAAAGGCCTTCCCAGAGGCAGAGTTTGGTTTTGATCAGAGTTATAATAAACCTAAATCAGGAGCGCAGTAGCAGTTTTAATACCCATATAATAAAAAATTAAATCAGCCTGTAAAAGAAAAGGTAAGTGAGGGGAGAATATGTTTAAGCATTTGATAGATAATTTTAAGAAAAAGATACAACAAAAAAAAATAAAAGTATCGGTTGTTGGGTTAGGGTATGTAGGGTTACCTATTGCCTTGGCTTTTGCTAAAAAAGGATTTACCGTTTTTGGGGTAGAGATTGATAAGGATAGATTGGCCAGCCTTAAAAATAAAGAAGCGTATATAACCGATGTCTCCTCCACAGAATTAAAAAAGGCTTTAGCCTCAGGAAGGTTAATCCCCCATGGAGACTTTAAGGCCTTAAAAGATGCTGATGTTGTTATTATTTGCGTGCCTACTCCTTTAAAGAAAAGAGATCAGCCGGACATATCCTTTATTAAGAGAGCGGTAACCTCTGTTGCTAAAAATTTAAAAAAAGGAAGTTTGGTTATCCTTGAGAGTACAACTTATCCGGGGACTACGGAAGAGGTAATCCTGCCTTTATTAGAAAAGAACGGATTGCGCCATGGAGAAGATTTTTATCTCTGTTTTTCTCCGGAGAGGATAGATCCAGGCAATTCTAAATATACCCTTTCTAAGATACCTAAGGTTATCGGAGGCATAGATAACCAAGCAGCTTTATTAGGCAAGGCTATTTATGGGGCCATAATAAATAAAGTAGTAGTGGTTTCATCTACGCGTGTAGCAGAGATAACTAAATTATTAGAGAATACCTTTCGTATTGTAAATATAGGCTTAATAGATGAATTAGCGATGATGGCGCATAAGATGAGAATAGACATCTGGGAGGTTATTGCGGCTGCTTCTACTAAGCCATTTGGTTTTATGCCATTTTATCCCGGGCCTGGGGTTGGCGGCCATTGTATTCCTAAGGACCCTTTGTATCTTTATTGGAAAGCAAAAAAATTTGGATTTAATTCAAGGTTTATTAAGCTTGCATCAGATTTGATTAATTTTATGCCGGAGTATGTAGTTAACAGAATTAAGCTTCTCTTTAAACAGAAAGGCATTAAGATTGAACAAGCTAAAATCCTTGTCTTAGGCGTTACTTATAAGAAGGATGTTAAGGATTTAAGAAAGTCGCCCGCATTAGATATCATAAGCTTTTTAAAAAAAGCAAAAACTAAAGTCTTTTACTACGATCCTTTAATCCCTTATTTAAAGTTTTCTAGGTTTAATCTTAAGTCAATAGATATTAAAAAAATGGATTTAGCTTTTTTTGATTGCGTGGTAGTAATTACCGACCACTCTAAGGTAGATTACGGATTAATTTTAAAGAAATCCAAGTTGATATTTGATACGCGTAATATATATATAGGTAAGAAGAACGATAAGGTTATAAGGCTATGAGTAAATTTCTTGTTACCGGTGGAGCAGGGTTTATTGGTTCGCATATCGCCGAAGAATTAGTAAAAAGAAAAGAGAAGGTTTGTGTCTTAGATAATTTTTCAAGCGGCAAGAAAAATAATCTCAAGAATTTTATTAGTAAAATTGAGCTAATTAAAGGCGATATACGTTCAAAAGAGGCGTGTTTTAAGGCTTGCAGGGGAGTTGATTTTGTTTTGCATCAGGCGGCTTTAAGAAGTGTTCCGAAATCAATGGAGAGCCCTTCCGATTATAATGACGTTAATATATCCGGAACCCTTAATATGTTGCAGGCTGCTAAAAAGAATAAGGTAAAATGTTTTGTTTTTGCTTCTTCAAGTTCAGTATATGGAGATGTAAAGAGTTTCCCTGAAAAAGAAGTGTTTTCTCCTAACCCGATATCCCCCTATGCTTTGACAAAGCTTACAGGGGAGTACTATTGTAGTATATTCAGTAACTATCATAAATTAAAAACAGTTATCTTGCGTTACTTCAATGTGTTTGGGCCTAGGCAATCATTAGATGACGAATACTCGGTAGTTATCCCTAAGTTTATTAATTGCCTTATTAACGCAGAGCCTCCGCCTATTTATGGTTCAGGCAGGCAATCGCGCGATTTTACTTATGTTAAAAATGTGGTAGAAGCGAATCTTCTAGCAATAAGGGCGCCTATTTTAAGATCCGGAGTGTTTAATATTGCCTCAGGCAGGGATTATAGCATATTAGAGCTTGTAAAAATACTTAGCCGTATTTTAGATAAAAATATTAAACCCGTATTTTTAAATAAAAGGTCCGGAGATGTATTTAAGACATTAGCTGATTTATCGCAGGCAAAAAAAATTTTAGGGTATAAGGCAAAGTTTGATTTTATCAAAGGTTTAGTTGCCACCATTGATTATTGGAAGAACCAGGGAAAAAAAGATTAAAAAATACTTGACAATCCTGCCAAATTAGTATATATTCTATTACTTACGTAAATTTCCGTAGTTACAATACTTTAACCGTAAGAAGATAAGAGTTAAGAATCCTTTTTTAAAAGAATTCTTAAATGGGGATTTTTTTATATTTACAACATTTGCCGACTAAGGCGCTTTTAGCAGGTCTGCTGGAGTAGCTCAGTTGGCAGAGCACGTCCTTGGTAAGGACGGGGTCACGAGTTCAATTCTCGTCTCCAGCTTTTTAAAAGATAAATGCGAGAGATAATTACTTTAGAGTGTACGGTTTGCAAGAACAGGAATTACACGACGACAAAAAATAAAAAATTGCATCAGGATAGGCTTGAATTAAGTAAATATTGCAGGCCCTGTCATAAGCATACCCCGCATAAAGAAATTAAATAGTGAGCCGGCCGGCTGTTTACCTATTTTTCTTTAACAGGTAAACAGGCAAACTAGCAAACAGGCAAACTAATAGATAGGGGCGTCGGTTAATGGCAAACCAACGGTCTCCAAAACCGTGACTGCAGGTTCAAGTCCTGCCGCTCCTGTAGATTAAGGGCAACGGAAAGAAAGATGAGTATTATTGCTAAACCGGTAAATTTTATAAAAGAAGTAAAGGCGGAATTAAGTAAAGTAGCTTGGAGTACGCGCAGGGAGCTTTTGGCCTCTACAATTATCGTGATTATAGTAACTATTATACTTGCTATCTTTGTCGGCTTAATTGACGCAGGGCTCTCTAAATTATTAACCTTGCTTTTTAAATAATGAAACATTGGTACGTAGTCCATACGCAGACAGGCCTAGAAGATAAAGTAAAAACTACCTTAGAGAATAAAATCTCGGCATTAGGCTTGCAGGAATTAATATCAAACGTTGTTATCCCTACCGAACAGGTATCCGAGATACGTTCAGGGAAAAAGAAGATTTCGCAGAGGAAATTCTTCCCCGGTTATATATTGGTAGAGATGGAATTAAACGAAGAGACCTATCTTTTTATCAAGACTGCTCCCGGGGTAACAGGTTTTATCGGACTGGGCAGAAAGCCTATGCCTCTGCCCCAGTCAGAGGTAGATAATATTTTAAGGAAGACAAAGGATACTCAAGAAAAGCCAAGCCCTAAGGTTATTTTTGAAAGAGGAGAGCAGGTTAGGGTTACTGACGGGCCGTTTCAGAATTTTAACGGGAGCATTGAAGAGGTCTATCCGGAAAAAGGAAAGATTAAGGTCAGTGTCTCTATTTTTGGCAGGGCTACACTCGTTGAACTTGAGTATTGGCAAGTGGAGAAGGTATAATGGCAGCAAAGAAAGCAATAAAAGCACAGATTAAATTACATGTACCCGCGGCTCAGGCTAATCCTGCGCCTCCTGTTGGCCCGGCCTTAGGCCAGCACGGCGTAAATATAATGCAGTTTTGCAAGCAATTCAATGACCAGACTAAAGGCAAGGACGGGCTTATACTGCCGGTAGTAATAAATGTTTACGAAGATAGGAGCTTTACTTTTATTATCAAAAGCCCTCCTTCTTCAGTCCTCCTTAAGCGCGCGGCAAATTTAGCTAAGGCCTCAGGTATCAGCGGAAAAGAGATAATAGGCAAGGTTACTAAAAAACAAATTGAAGAGATAGCCAAACAAAAAGCCTCGGATTTGAATACTCTAGATATGGAGCAGGCAATAAAGACTATAACCGGAACAGCTAAGAGTATGGGCATTGTTGTTGAAGGTTAGAGGGGTAGTAGATGAAACTAAGAAGCAAAAGGTATAAGGAGTCAGAAAAGAAAATAGACAAGGCTAAGACCTACCAGTTAAAAGAAGCCATCTCTTTGCTGAAAGCTATGTCTCCTGTAAAATTTGATAGCTCTGTAGATTTACATTTTCATCTTTCGGTGGATACCAAGAAGTCTGATCAGATGGTCCGCGGGACAGTAATACTACCTCACGGCACGGGCAAGAAAGTACGGGTAGCGGTTTTTTGCAAGGGGGAGCATGAAAGAATAGCCTTAGGCGCTAATGCAGATTTTGTCGGAGGATTAGAGCTCATAGATAAAGTTGCCGGAGGTTTTTTAGATTTTGATTGTGCTATAGCTACTCCGGAAATGATGAAAGATTTAAGTAAATTAGGGAAGGTGTTAGGGCCTAGGGGGCTTATGCCGAGCCCTAAGACAGGAACGGTAACAAACGATATTTTAAAGGCAATAGAGGATGTTAAAAGGGGTAAGGTTGAGTTTAGGGTTGATAAGCAGGGCGGGGTGCATTTAGCAGTAGGTAAGCTCTCTTTTAGCGAGGATAAGTTATATGATAACGCCTTAAAGGTTATTGAGGCGCTTAATGATTCTAAGCCGGCATCTGTAAAGGGTAAGTTTATACGCAGCCTTTCAATAGCCACTTCTATGAATCCCGGTTTAGCTTTGGCAGTATAAAATATGAAAAAGATAGGATTGATATTTAAAGAAGCATCTGAGAATAGGATTAAAAGTTCTCTTAAGGAGTCTGAGGGGGTTTTTGTAATTAAGTATTCCGGGGTAGCTAGCGCGGGGTTATCTTCCTTAAGGCAGAATTTGAAAAAAACCAATGCCTCTTTATTTGTAGTTAAAAATAGTATTGCTCGCAGGGCGCTAAAGGAAGCAGGATTGGAAGGTTTGGTTAGCAATATAGACGGCCCGTGCGGCATGGTATTTATAAAAGACGAGCCGGCTTTAATTTCTAAGTCGCTATTTGATTTTGTAAAAGAGCATGGGCAACTAAAGGTAGAAGGAGGCATTTTAGGGGATAAGTTATTAGAAAGCACAGAGATAGAGGCTATGTCTAAGTTGCCTCCCAAGGAAATTTTAAGAGCCCAAGTGGTGATGGCATTAAATTCGCCTATATCCGGATTAGCAATTACATTAAATCAGATATTGGCGAAATTTGTTTATTGTATAGATCAGATAAAAAATAAGAAATCAAGTTAAAAGGAGGAATCAGATGGCGAGTGCAAAGTTAGATGATATGATTAAATCCATAGAGGAGATGACGGTTTTAGAGTTGGCGGATTTAGTTAAGGCCTTGGAGGAAAAATTCGGAGTTAAAGCAAATATGCCGATGATGGCTGCTCCGGTTGCCGGGGCTGCTTCTGGCGCTTCTGCTGCAGCTGAAGAAAAATCTACCTTTACGGTTGTATTGGCTGCTGCCGGTGCAAATAAGATTGCCGTAATTAAAGAGGTGCGTACTATAACTAACCTTGGATTAAAAGAGGCTAAAGATTTAGTTGACGGCGCTCCTAAGCCGGTTAAGGAAGGGGCGACAAAAGAAGAGGCAGAAGAGATAAAGAAAAAGCTTGAAGCAGCAGGCGCTACTGTTGAATTAAAATAATAAATTATTTATCCTGTCAGTATGGCTAATTTTAAAAAGCCGTCCTTTGGCAGTTAGTATAAGGAAAGAGACCAATGATTAAGCGTAAAAGTTTTGCGAAGCTCAAAGAGGTCTATAGTATCCCTAATCTTTTGGATATTCAATTAGAGTCTTTTCGTGATTTTTTGCAGTTAGACACTCCCATTTCAGAGAGGAAGAATCAGGGCTTACAAGAGGTTTTTTCAGAGATCTTCCCCATAGAAAGCCCAAATCGTGCAGTTAAGTTAGAGTTTATAAGTTATTCCTTAGGAAAGCCAAAGTATAATATTACTGAGTCTAAGATGCGCAGTTTTACCTATGCTTTGCCCTTAAAGGTAAAATTCCGTCTTTCAACGCCTAATGAGACTAAGGAGCAGGACGCTTATTTTGGCGAGATACCCCTGATGACAGAGACCGGGACTTTTATTATTAACGGAGACGAGCGCGTGGTAGTAAGCCAGCTACAAAGGTCTCCGGGCGTATCCTTCGAAGAAGAAGACCATCCTACGGGCAAGAAGATATTTTATGGCAGGATTATTCCTTACCGTGGGGCTTGGCTTGAATTTAAATACGACCTTACCGAAACAATACTTGCCTATGTTGACCGTAGAAGGAACTTTCCCGCGACTCAGGTATTAAGGATACTCGGTTTTTCTGAGGATAAAGATATAATTTCTGCTTTTGGCAAAGAGTATCCTGAAATAGCCAACACCTTAAAAAAAGATTACACAAAGAATAAAGAAGAGGCATTTATAGATTTTTACCGTAAGATGAGGCCTACTGAACCGGTTACAAAAGAAGCGGCAGAAGCGTTGTTTTACAGGCTATTTTTTGACCCTGCGCGCTACGATTTAGAGAGGGCAGGCAGGTTTATATTAAATAGGAAACTTGGGATGAATGTATCTTTAGAGAAACGGATACTTGATTCAGATACGGTGATTAAGGTAATTGAATATTTGATTAATTTAAATAATGACCAAGGGAAGATTGATGATATTGACCATTTAGGCAATAGGCGTATAAAGACTGTTGGTGAGTTAGTGCAGAACCAGGTTAGGATTGGTTTAAGCAGGATTGAGAGGTCAATTAAAGAGAGGCTTAGCTTGTTGGGGGAATATGATAACCTGAATGTGCACTACCTCATTAATTCAAAGCTATTATCCAACCAGATTCGCGATTTCTTTGCCCGTTCTCAGCTCTCTCAATTTATGGACCAGATAAATCCCCTTGCTGAGATGACGCATAAAAGAAGGCTTAGCGCATTAGGCCCGGGTGGATTATCGCGGGAGAGGGCAGGGTTTGAGGTAAGAGATATTCACTCCTCTCATTATGGCAGGGTATGCCCTATAGAGACTCCGGAAGGGCCTAATATCGGGTTGATAGCTTCTCTTAGTACTTTTGCAAGGGTAAATCCTTTAGGGTTGCTTGAGACTCCTTACCGTAAGGTTGAAGAAGGCAAGGTGACAAAAAAAATAGAATATCTAACTGCCGATATAGAGGAAGATAAGATTATTGCGCAGGCTAATGTCCCCTTGGATGAAAACGGGCATTTTATAGAAAAAGATATCTCCTGCCGCTACAAGGATGATTTTCCAAAAGTCCCTGCTTCGCAAGTCCAATATATGGATGTTTCTCCTAAGCAACTCGTTTCAGTAGCAGCTGCTTTAATTCCATTTTTAGAGCATGATGATGCTAACAGGGCATTGATGGGTTCTAATATGCAGCGGCAGGGTGTTCCGCTTATGATTACTGAGCCACCGGTTGTAGGAACGCTAATGGAAGAGAAGGTTGCGCGCGACTCAGGTACGGTTGTAGTTGCGCAAGAAAGTGGAAAGGTAACTAGCGTAGATGCCTCTTCAATTACAGTCGGTAAAAGGATCTACCATTTAAAGAAATTTTTGCGCACTAATAATGATACTTGTTTAAATCAAAGGCCGATAGTAAAGCTCGGAGATAAAGTAGAAAAAGGAGATATCATCGCCGATGGGATTAGCACCAAGGGCGGGGAATTAGCCTTAGGTAAGAATGTTTTAGTAGCCTTCATGCCTTGGAGGGGTTATAACTTTGAAGATGCTATTTTGATAAGCGAAAAGTTAGTTAAGGAGGATACCTTTACCTCTATACATATAGAAGAGTTTGAGATAGAGGCTACTGAAACACGCTTAGGCAATGAAGAGGTAACTCGTGATATACCTAATGTGAGTGAAGAAGCATTGGCAAACCTAGATAAGGGCGGAATTATTTGCATTGGTTCGGAAGTCGCTCCGGGAGATATTCTTGTAGGTAAGATTACCCCTAAGACCGACTCTGAGCCTTCGCCGGAAGAGCGCCTCTTGCGAGCAATCTTCGGGGAGAAGGCAGGGGATGTGCGCGATACATCCTTAATTGTTCCTCCGGGAGTTGAAGGTGTTGTTATCGGCGTAAATGTTTTTGCGCGTAAGGCTCGCGGCAGGAAGACAAAAGAAGAGAAGGTCAAAGAACTCTCTAAGATTCGTGAACTTAAGGCTTACTATAAGCAGGAGATTGAGTTTGTGCAGGCAGAAAAGATGGTAAGATTAGCCCAGCTTTTGGGGATAGATAAAAAGAAGGTAGAGAGGTATGATTTTTCAGACCATGAAGAAGCTAAAATTTTAGCTGCTTCTTTTGACGAGCAGGTACAGGAGCTAATCTCCGAAGAGGCACAGGAAATAGAGAACGTCCGTAGGGGAGACGAATTGCCGGCAGGGGTTTTAAAAAGAGTGGTAGTCTATGTTGCTACTAAACGTAGAGTTGCTGAGGGAGATAAATTAGCAGGTAGGCATGGCAATAAGGGCGTAGTAGCAAGAATCGTCCCAGAAGAAGATATGCCTTATCTTCCCGATGGCACTCCAGTGGAAGTTGTCCTTAATCCTTTAGGGGTCCCTTCGCGTATGAATGTCGGGCAAATTTTAGAGTGCCATTTAGGTTGGGCAGCTAAAATGCTAGGGTTACATGTAGGTACTCCGGTTTTTGACGGTGCAGAAGAGAGCGAGATAAAAGAGTTGTTAAAGAAAGCAGGGCTTCCCGAAGACGGTAAGAGTATTCTCTATGATGGTTATTCAGGGGAGCCGTTTCATAATAAGGTAACGGTAGGCTACCTATATATTATGAAACTCATACATTTGGTTGATGAGAAGATACACGCCCGCTCCATAGGCCCGTATTCACTAGTTACACAGCAACCATTAGGAGGGAAGGCTCAATTCGGAGGGCAGAGGCTAGGGGAAATGGAAGTTTGGGCATTAGAGGCGTATGGGGCAGCATTTAGCCTTCAAGAGATGTTAACGGTAAAAAGCGACGATGTCTCCGGTAGGACGCGTATATATGAGGCGATTGTAAAGGGAGAGCAGAGGCTTACTCATGGCACACCGGAGTCTTTTAATGTATTAATTAAAGAATTACAGGGTCTGGGTTTAGATATCCGGACAGAAAAGGCTAAATAATGGACGAGATAGTATCCTTTGATAGTATATCTATAAAGATTGCCTCTAGTCAGGTTATAAAATCTTGGTCTAGGGGAGAAGTCAAGAAAGCAGAGACTATTAATTACAGGACACTAAAGCCTGAGAAGGATGGGCTTTTTTGTGAAAGGATATTCGGCCCGGTTAGGGATTGGGAGTGCAACTGCGGTAAGTATAAAGGAATTAAGTTCAAGGGCATTACCTGCGACCGTTGCCAAGTAACTGTGGACCGTTCAAGTGTCCGTAGGGAACGTATGGGGCATATAGAATTAACTGCTCCGGTAACACATATCTGGTTTTTTAAGGCTGTCCCTTCGCGCATGGCTGCGTTGTTGGATATAGGTTTGCGCGATTTAGAGAAGATTATTTATTATGAAGAGTATGTTGTTGTTGACCCGGGGACTACCCCTTTAAAAAAGAAAGAACTTCTCTCCGAAGATAAATTTCAAGAAGCCTTGGAAAAATATGGGTCTAATTTTAAGGCAAAGATAGGCGCAGAGGCGATAAGGGACCTATTAAAAGAGATGGATATGGATGCTCAATGTAGGAAGCTTAGAAAGAGCTTAGAAAAATCCAAGGATGCCTTAAGTAACCGTAAGGTATTAAAAAACCTTAAAGTAATAGAGGATTTTAAGAAATCGGGTAATCAGGCTGAATGGATGGTTATGGATATCCTACCGGTTATCCCTCCGGATTTAAGGCCTTTGGTCCCGCTTGATGGAGGAAGGTTTGCTACCTCAGACCTTAATGATTTATATCGTAGGGTGATTAACCGGAATAACCGCTTAAGAAAACTCATAGATTTAAGCGCCCCGGAGATAATTATCCGTAATGAAAAACGCATGCTTCAAGAGGCCGTTGATGCGCTTTTAGATAATGGCCGGCATGGCAAGGCAGTTATGGGGGCTAATAATAGGCCGTTAAAATCCCTTTCTGATATGCTTAAAGGAAAGCAGGGTAGGTTTAGGCAGAATCTTTTAGGAAAGCGTGTTGATTATTCAGGGCGTTCGGTTATTGTTGTTGGGCCTGAACTAAAACTACATGAATGCGGCTTGCCGAAGCAGATGGCCTTAGAATTATTTGAGCCTTTTATAATAAAGAAGCTAAGGGAAAAAGGATTTGTGCATACAATTAAAGGCGCTCGTAGGATGGTAGAGAGAGGCAAGATTGAGGTTTGGGATATACTCGACGAGGTTATTAAGGATCATCCGGTTCTCTTAAACCGTGCTCCGACCTTGCACCGTTTAGGGATACAGGCTTTTCAGCCTCTTTTAATAGAAGGAAAATCTATTAAGATTCATCCTTTAGTTTGTACTGCCTTTAATGCTGATTTTGACGGCGACCAGATGGCTGTCCATGTCCCCTTATCTTTAGAGTCACAAATTGAAGCAAAGATTCTTATGCTTGCCTCTAATAATGTTTTTTCTCCTGCTGACGGAAGGCCTGTGGTTGCACCTACACAGGACATCATCCTCGGGATTTCATATTTAACTAAAGAAAAACTTGGGGCAAAGGGAGAGGGGATGACCTTTTCAAATAGCGACGAAGTTATAGTAGCATACAATGATGGAGTAGTTAGCCTTAATACAGGGATATCGCTGAGGGTAGAGAGCTTTTTTGACCTTGATGATAAGAAGTTGATAGTTTCAAAGCAGAGGATAACTACTACTGTTGGAAGGGTTATTTTTAATCAAGCGCTTCCTGCTGAATTTGGATTTGTTAACAAAGAGTTAAATAAATCAAGGGTATCTGATATTGTTTTAGAGTGCTATAAGAGGTTTGGCCATGCAGCTACAATAAACCTTTTAGATAATATAAAGAAGCTTGGTTTTGAAATGGGGACGTTAGGAGGAATATCCATAGGTATTGATGACCTTTGTATCCCTGCGAATAAGGAGAGTGTTTTAGTTGAGGCTAAGACAAAAGTATTGAAAGTTGAGGAGCAGTATCGTAAGGGCGTCATTACAGATAGCGAAAGAAAAGCAAAGATAATAGATATTTGGACGTATGCTACCGATGAAATCTCTGACCTTCTTTTTAAAGGGATGGATAGGTTTAATCCCATCTTTATGATGGCTGATTCAGGCGCGCGCGGTTCAAGGCTTCAGGTAAGGCAGCTAGCCGGGATGCGCGGGCTTATGGCAAAGCCCTCAGGAGAAATTATAGAAAGCCCTATAACCGCTAATTTTAGGGAAGGGTTAAATGTCTTGGAGTATTTTATCTCTACCCATGGCGCGCGCAAGGGTTTGGCTGATACCGCCTTAAAGACTGCGGACGCAGGGTATCTTACCCGTAGGCTGGTTGATGTAGCCCAAGAGATTATCGTAGCAGAGGAGGACTGCGGCACATTAAACGGAATTACCGTATCGGCAATTATACAGGGTGATGAAGAGGTAGTATCCCTTAAGGACCGTATAATAGGAAGGGTGGCGTTAGATAATATAGTAGATATCATAACAGATGAGGTGATAGCTACCGCAGGCGAGGAGATAACTGAAGAGCGGGCGGATATGATAGAGAGTTTAGGAATTGAAAAGATTCGTATCCGTAGCGTTTTAACTTGTGAAAACGGCAGAGGGGTGTGCACTAAATGTTACGGTAGAAACTTAGCTACCGGTAGGATGGTTGAGTTAGGCGAGGCAGTAGGGGTTATCGCAGCCCAGAGCATAGGCGAACCCGGGACACAGCTTACTATGAGGACCTTTCATATTGGTGGGACTGCTTCAAGAAAAGTTGAGCAATCTTTTATTAAGTCTAAAAATAAGGGTATAGTTAAGTATCATAATTTAAGGGTTACTCCAAAGAATAAAGAATTTGTAGTTTTAAACCGAAACGGAGCTATCAGTATCAATGACCCCCAAGGAAGGGAGTTAGAGCGTTTTGCGGTCCCTCAAGGCGCTTATATTGGCGTAGCTAACGGCGGAGAGGTTAATAAGGATGCTACCTTTATTCATTGGGATCCGTATACTATCCCCATCCTTACCGAAGTTGCAGGGACAGTAAAATACGAAGATTTAAAAGATGATGTTACTATTAAAGAAGAGTTAAATCCGGTAACTAAGCTTGTTGAAAGAATTGTTGTTGAGCATAAGCAGGAGTACCATCCTCAGATAGTTATCTTTGATACCTCTAATCAGGTAGCAGGCATATACCCTATTCCTATAGGGGCGCATATCTTGGTAAAAGATGGTGAACAGATAAGCGGTGGTGATCTTTTGGCTAAGATACCGAGAATGGTAGTTAAGACCAGGGATATTACTGGAGGCCTTCCTAGGGTAGCGGAATTGTTTGAAGCGCGTAGGCCTAAGGATCCTGCGGTTGTAAGCGAGATTGACGGGTTTGTAGAATTCGGCGAGACTAAAAAAGGGCAAAGGGTTATTATAGTAAAATCTACTACCGGTATGCAAAGGGAGTATGTTATACCTCACGGTAAACACCCTAATATTTATAAAGGAGATAAAGTGGTCGCCGGACAGCAATTAACTGAAGGCCCTGTGGTCTTGCAGGATATTTTAAGGGTATGCGGCGATAAAGTTTTGCAGGAATACCTTGTTAATGAGGTTCAGGAGGTTTACCGCTTGCAGGGAGTAAGTATAAACGACAAGCATATAGAAGTTATTATCCGGCAGATGTTAAAAAAGGTAAGGGTTGAAGACCCCGGGGATACGGAGTTTTTAGCAACACAACAGGTTGATAAATGGGTATTTCAAAAAGAGAATTCGCGCGTAATTAAAAAAGGAGGAAAACCGGCAGTTGCTACTCCTTTATTGTTAGGTATAACTAAGGCCTCTTTGACTACTGAGAGTTTTATCTCTGCGGCGAGCTTTCAGGAGACTACCAGGGTATTAACTGAGGCAGCTACATCCGGTAAGCGCGATGAACTCTTTGGCCTTAAAGAGAATGTTATCGTAGGCCATTTAATACCTGCGGGGACTGGTTTTTCTTCCCATCGTAATATAGAGGTAATTAAAGAAGCCGTAACAGCGGCAGAAGAAGGATAGGGAAAATAATATGCCTACAATTTCACAGTTAATTAGAGCAGGAAGGATATCAAAACATAAAAAGACTAAGTCTCCAGCGCTAAAGGCTTGTCCTCAGAGAAGGGGGGTTTGCCTGCAGGTGCGTACCATGACCCCTAAAAAACCTAATTCAGCTTTGCGCAAGATTGCCAGGGTTAGGCTTACTACCGGCATAGAGGTTAGTGCTTATATCCCGGGTGAGGGGCATAATTTACAGGAGCATTCAATAGTTTTAGTAAGGGGTGGAAGAGTTAAAGATTTACCGGGTGTTAGGTATCATATAGTAAGGGGTGCTTTGGATACAGCCGGGGTAAGCGCCAGAAGAAGAGGGCGTTCTAAATACGGGGCGAAGAGGCCAAAATAGTATCTAGTAGTTAGTAGTCGGTAGTTAGGGGATAGGAGTTATTAAGAATGAGAAGAAGAAAAGCGCAGGAAAAAGTAATATTAGCTGATCCTAAATTAAATAGCAAGGTTGTCGCTAAATTTATTAATATGGTAATGCTTGAAGGAAAAAAGTCTATTGCCGAAAGAATAGTTTACGACGCCTTTGAGATTGTAAAAAAGAACCTTAATGAGCATGATATATTAAAGGTTTTTTATAAAGCTTTAGATAATGCAAGGCCAAGGTTAGAAGTAAAACCGCGCCGCGTAGGAGGAGCGACTTATCAGGTTCCGGTAGAGGTGCGTCAAGAAAGAGGGACCTCTATAGCATTACGCTGGATAAGGGATTTTGCCCAAAATAAAAAGGGCAAACCAATGGAGCAAAAGTTAGCCGAAGAGATTATTGCAGCATATAAGGGAGAGGGTTCTGTGATAAAGAAGAGGGATGATACCCATAAGATGGCTGAATCTAATAAGGCATTCGCGCACTTTAGGTGGTAATTAAGCATAATTAAAAAATGGAAAAGATAACTTTAGATAAATTAAGAAATATAGGGATAATAGCGCATATTGACGCCGGGAAGACTACAACCAGCGAGCGTATATTGTTTTATACGGGGAAGAACTATAAGTTAGGCGAAGTTCAAGATGGGACCGCTACTATGGATTGGATGGTTCAAGAGCAGGAGAGAGGGATAACTATTACCTCTGCCGCAACTACCTGTAAATGGAAAGACGTCCAGATCAACCTTATTGATACCCCCGGACACGTAGATTTTACGATTGAAGTTGAAAGGTCATTAAAGGTTTTAGATGGGGCAGTAGTAGTCTTCTGCGGAGTAGGAGGTGTTGAGCCTCAGTCTGAAACGGTTTGGAGGCAGGCTGATCGTTATCAGGTCCCTAGGATAGCTTTTGTAAATAAGATGGATAGGACAGGCGCTAACTTCCATGAAGTTGTTGAGCAAATACATAAGAGGCTTGGGGCTAATGCCGCTGCTATACAGATTCCTTTTGGCAAGGAAGCAGGTTTTAATGGAATTATTGATTTAATAGAAAAGAAGTTCATCCACTATAAGGATGATTTAGGAAAGCAAATTGAGGTTAAAGAGATTCCTTCTGAGATGGATTCTGAGGTATTAAAATACCGGACACTAATGCTTGAGAAGATAGCTGAGGTTGATGATAAAATTATGGAGGATTATCTTCAAGGAAAGGAGATAAGTGTAGTTGATATAAAAGCAGCTATCAGAAAGAGCGTTATCGCCAATAAGCTTGTTCCTGTTCTTTGCGGTTCCTCTTTTAGAAATAAAGGGGTTCAGCTTGTTTTGGATGCGGTTAAGGATTATCTTCCCTCTCCGTTAGATATCCCTCCTATAAAAGGGACTAATCCTGATACGGGAGAGTTTGAAGAGATTGAGGCCTCAGAGAAGGCTCCTTTTTGCGCTCTTTCTTTTAAGGTGGCAACCGATCCTTATGTAGGAAAGATTAATTATGTGCGCGTTTATTCGGGGAAGTTAGATTCGGGGACATATATATATAATGCCTCTAAAAGATGTAAGGAGAGGGTAACTAAAATAGTTAAGATGCATGCTAATCATCAGGAGATAGTAAATAGTATAACCTGCGGAGAGATTGCCGCAATAGTAGGCTTAAAAGAGACTAAGACCGGAGAGACCTTATGTACCGAAAAAAACCTTATACTTATTGAAGCAATACGTTTTCCTGAACCGGTCCTTCAGCAGGCGATTGAGCCAAAGTCTAAAGATGCGCAGGAGAAATTAGGCTTGGCTATGCATAAATTAGAAGAGGAGGATCCTTCTTTTAGAGTAAGTTATAATCAAGAGACAGGGCAGACTCTTATCGCCGGTATGGGGCAATTGCACCTTGAGGTTATCATTGATAGGATTTTACGCGAATTTAATGTAGAGGCTACTGTAGGGCAGCCGCAGGTTGCTTATAGAGAGACTTTGACTAAGAAGGTCCGTTCAGTCGGTAAATTTATATCTCAGAGCGGAGGCCGCGGGCAATATGGGCATTGCGTATTAGAGATGGAACCGCAAGAGGCCCCGGGAACGGGCATTACTTTTGAGGATAAGATAAAAAGCGGGGCTATCCCGCGGGAGTATATTCCTGCGGTAAAGCAGGGTATTTTAAGTTCGGCAAAGAACGGCGTTTTAGCCGGGTATCCGGTTACAGACGTAAAATGTATTTTAGTGGACGGTTCTTTTCATGAGGTTGATTCCTCTGAATTAGCCTTTAAGATGGCAGGCTCCCTTGCCTTTAGTGATGGGTTGAAAAAAGCAGGGGCGATACTATTAGAGCCGATTATGGATATAGAGGTTGTTGTTCCCGAAGAGTTTATGGGACAGGTAATCGGAGACCTAAGTTCCCGACGGGCAAAGATTCTTTCTCTTGCGCAACGGCTTAACTTAAGGACCGTGCGCGCGAATATTCCGTTGGCTGAAGTCTTTAATTATGCTACAATATTAAGATCCTTGACACAGGGGCGCGCTTCATATACAATGGAGCCTTCTTTTTATACGGAAGTGCCTTCACATATATCAGAAAAGATTATTGCAGGCTTTGCATCTTCTGGGTCCACTAGAAAGAGTTTTTAAAAATAAGGAGGAAAAGATATGGCTAAGGAAAAGTTTGTAAGAAGTAAGCCGCACGTAAACATTGGGACCATAGGGCATATTGACCATGGTAAGACTACTTTAACTGCCGCAATCACAAATGTTCTGGCAAAGATGGGGATGGCTACCGCAAGAGAGTACGCGGATATAGCTAAAGGCGGGACAGTTAGAGATGAAACAAAGGTTGTTACTATTTCTGTTGCTCATGTGGAGTATGAATCTGATTCGCGCCATTATGCGCATATAGATTGCCCCGGGCATGCTGATTATATTAAAAATATGATTACCGGAGCAGCGCAGATGGACGGAGCAATACTTGTTGTCTCTGCGGCAGATGGCCCCATGCCTCAGACAAGAGAGCATATTCTTTTAGCTCGGCAGGTTAATGTTCCTTCTATGGTTGTATTTTTGAATAAAGTTGATTTGGTTACGGATAATGAGCTTTTGGAATTAGTTGAGATGGAGATTAGGGAACTGCTTACTAAGTATGGTTATCCGGGAGATAAGACCCCGATTATCCGCGGGAGCGCTTCTAAGGCCTTAGCTGCTGCTAATGACCCGAATAGCCCGGATTGCAAGCCGATACTTGATCTAGTAAAAGCTTGTGATGATTTTATCCCTTTACCGGCTAGGGATTTGGATAAACCTTTACTTATGGCAGTAGAGGATGTTTTTAGTATTGAAGGAAGAGGTACTGTAGCTACGGGAAGAATAGAACGCGGTAAGGTAAAGCTTAATGATACGGTAGAGTTGATAGGTTTAAGGCCTGAAGTTACCTCTACGGTAGTTACCGGTATAGAGATGTTCCGCAAGCTCTTAGAAGAGGGTTTAGCAGGGGATAATGTCGGTCTTCTTCTAAGGGGTGTTGATAGAAAGAGCATTGAACGCGGTATGGTTATAGCTGCGCCAAAGTCAATTACTCCGCACACAAAGTTTAAGGCGCAGGTCTATATCTTAAACAAAGAAGAAGGCGGAAGGCATACCCCATTTTTTAAAGGGTATAGACCGCAGTTCTATTTCCGTACAACAGACGTTACCGGAAATGTTACTTTACCCGAAGGGGTTGAAATGGTTATGCCCGGGGATAACGTTAATTTAGAGGTAGAGTTGATTATACCTATTGCTATGGAGAAGGAGTCGCGTTTTGCCATACGTGAAGGCGGGCGTACGGTCGGAGCAGGAGTAGTTACTGAGATTATTGCTTAAAGAGAATATATGTCAAAAGAGCAGAAGATACGCATAAAGTTAAAGGCTTACGATCATAGGCTTTTAGATCAGGCGGTTGTAGAGATTGTTGAAGCGGTAAAAAGGACAGGGGTTAAGATCTCCGGTCCCGTACCTCTGCCTAAGAGGAGGCAGGTATATACTGTTTTACGCTCTCCTGTTATTGATAAAAAGTCCCGTGAGCAATTTGAGCTTTCAACTCATAAGAGGCTCATTGATATTTTTGACCCTACGGCAAAAACCATTGATTCATTGAGAAAACTAAATTTGCCTGCAGGGGTAGATGTAGAGATAAGATGATTGGGATTTTAGGTAAAAAAATAGGGATGACGCAGGTTTTTACCGATGACGGAGCTATGGTAAGTGTTACTGTTGTAGAGGCAGGGCCTTGCTTGGTTTTATCGGTAAAAGATAAGAGCCTTCAGTTAGGTTTTGAAGAGGTTAATGAAAAACGTCTCACAAAGCCGCTCTCAGGGTTTTTTAAAAAGATTAATATTCCCTGCCGAAGATTAATCAAAGAGCTTCCAAAGGATGCTTCTAAGGAATACAAGGTTGGGGATGAGCTTAAAGTTGATATCTTTTCTCCGGGAGATTATGTAGATGTGACAGGTGTATCTATCGGGAAAGGGTTTCAAGGAGGGATGAAACGCTGGAATTGGAGCGGCGGGCCTCAGACACACGGCTCTACTTCTCATCGTAGGGTAGGCTCTATAGGCGCTACTTCTACCCCGGGTAGGGTTTGGAAGGGGTTTCATATGCCTGGGCATATGGGTAACAAGAAAGTTACATTACAAAATTTGAAGGTAATAAAGACTGATATAGATAATAATATACTTTTGATAAAAGGAGCTGTTCCGGGAGCTAAGAACGGGTATCTTGTTATTAGGAAGGCTAAAAAGAAACTAAATAAAACCCTTAAAGCTTCTGTAGCGCAAGATAAGAAGGTAAAAAAGTAATATATGGAAGCTAAAACTCTGCCAATTTATAACTTAGAGGGAAAAGAGGTTGATACCTTTAAATTGCATTCATCGGTTTTTAACGGTGTTGTAAATTCAGACGCTATTTATCAGGCTGTTAATCTTTATAGGGCTAATAGCAGAAAAGGGCTTGCATCTACGAAGACTAGAGGCGAGGTCTCCGGCGGAGGCAAAAAACCTTGGAAGCAAAAAGGCACGGGTAGGGCGCGGGTAGGCTCATCCCGTTCTCCTTTATGGAAGCATGGAGGGGTTACCTTTGGGCCTCTCCCAAGAGACTTTTCCTATACAATACCGGAGAAGATTAAGCGGCTTGCTTTAATTTCAAGTTTAAATGCCAAGGTAAGGGAAAATAATTTTATAGTATTAGATACCTTTAAACTTGATAAGCCAAAAGTAAAAGAGGCTATGAATATTTTCTCTAACCTGAAGCTAAATAATAAGCTTAAAAAACAAGCAAAACTGCTTTTGCTCTTAGATAAGATTGATCTTCCCTTAAGGCTCTCTTTAAGAAACATAGATTTTCTTGATTTTAATCTTTCTCAGAATACCAATGCCTACGAGGTATTAAAAAGCAAAAAGATAATAATTACCAAGGCTGCTTTAAATAAATTAATAGACAGGCTTAAAAGATGAACTACGCTCAGGATATAATAAAAGCTTTGATACGTACGGAGAAGTCAACTCTATATGAACCGCAAAGAAAATACCTCTTTTTGGTTAATACCGGGGCTAATAAAATACAGATTAAAAAAGCAATAGAAGAGCTTTATAAAGTAAAGGTAAGTCAGGTGAATACTTTTGTCTCTTCTGGTAAATTAAAAAGAGTGCGTTATCATTTAGGCAGGACCGCAAACTCTAAAAAAGCCGTAGTCACATTAAAAGAGGGACAAAAGATAACATTATCTTAAGAAAAATATGGGGATAAAATATTTTAAACCAACTACACCTTCGCGCCGGAACATGACAGGTCCGGATTTTAAGGAGATTACCAAGAAGAAGCCTGAGAAAGCTCTTCTAGCCCCCTTAAAAAGGACCGGAGGGAGGAATGCTTATGGCAGGATTACTTCGCGCCATCGTGGAGGCGGACATAAGCGCATGTTTAGAATAATTGATTTTAAGCGTAATTTATTTGAAATTCCTTGTAAGGTATTAGCTATTGAGTATGACCCTAACCGTTCTTCTCGAATAGCGTTGGTTGAGTACCCTAATAAAGAAAAGAGGTATATCTTAGCCCCTTTAGGTTTAACTGTAGGGCAATCTTTGATTTCTACTAAAGGTAAGGATGCTGAGATAGCAGTTGGGAATTGCCTTCTTCTAAGGTATATACCCTCAGGTACTATGATTCATAATATAGAATTAAAAAAAGGTTGTGGTGGACAGATTGTCCGTTCTGCAGGAGCGAGTGCGCAGATTACAGCTAAGGAGGGGGATTATGCGCATATTAAACTCCCTTCAGGAGAGGTTAGATTGGTTAATCTTGATTGCCATGCTACTATCGGACAAATAGGTAACGTAGAACATAGGTCTCTTTATTTAGGTAAGGCGGGAAAGAGAAGGTGGTTAGGTGTTAGACCTCAAACTAGGGGTGTAGCTATGAACCCCATAGACCATCCGCATGGCGGAGGAGAGGGCAAGACTCCGCAAGGAAACCCCCATCCATCCACTCCTTGGGGTAAGCCGACAAAAGGCTATAAGACAAGGAAGCCTAATAGGTATTCTAATAAATTCATTTTAAAAAGAAGGAAGTAAGATATGCCAAGGTCATTAAAAAAAGGCCCCTTTGTTGAGGAGAGGTTGTTAAGAAAAGTAGAGAAGCAACGTAAAGTAGGGACTCGCCAGGCAATTAAGACTTGGTCAAGGAGTTCAACTATTATTCCTGATTTTGTAGGGCTTACCTTTGCCGTTTATGACGGCAAGAAGCACGCTCCTGTATTTGTAACAGAAAATATGGTGGGGCATAAGCTCGGAGAGTTTGCGCCTACTAGGGTATTTAGAAAGCATGGCGGGGTTAAGGCAAAGAAAGCCCCTGATAAGACTTAAAAAAAATGATAAGTAGAGCAAAAGGCAATTTTTTAAGGTTATCTCCTAAGAAGGTTTCTGGTGTTATTGGCCTAATCCGGGGCAAAGACGCTAAAGAAGCGGTAAGCATACTCTTTAACCTTAATAAGCGCCCTAAAGAGCATTTGATTAAGATATTAAAAAGTGCTATTGCTAATGCCAAAGTTAAAGGGTTTGATATTGAAAAGTTGTATGTATCTAGGATTGCCTGCAACCCGGGCCCGAGGTGGAAGAGATTTAGGGCTGCGGCATTTGGCAGGGCTCAGCCGATATTAAAAAGGACTGCGCATATAGTGATAGAATTAGATTTAAAAGATCAGGAGAAAAAATAATGGGTCAAAAGGTAAGCCCCTTGGCATTAAGATTAGGTTTTATACGTAACTGGAATAGCCGTTGGTTTGTTAATTTTAAGGATTACCCTAAGTTCATCCACCAAGATTATAAGATACGTAAGTTTATAAAGAAACGCTTTAAGCAAGCCGCAGTATCTAATATAGTTATAGAGAGGCTTGCGGATAAGATTAAAATCCGTATATACTCTGCCAGGCCGGGAATAATTATTGGAAGGCACGGAGTTGACATAGAGAGGTTAAGAGAAGATTTAAATAGCATGTTAAAGCAGGAAGTAGCGATTGATATAGAAGAGATAAAAAATCCGGCTTGGGATGCCCAGTTAGTAGCGGAGAATATTGCTTTTCAACAGGAGAAGAGGGTTGCTTTTCGCCGCGCAGTTAAAAGGGCTATGGAGCAGTCTATTAATGCCGGAGTTAAGGGGATAAGGGTCTCTTGTTCCGGACGGCTTAATGGCGCAGAGATGTCGCGCACAGAGATGTATAAACAAGGAAAGGTTCCGTTGCAGACACTGCGTGCTGATATAGACTATGGTTTTGCAGAGGCCTTAACTACTTACGGGCTTATCGGAGTAAAGGTATGGATATATAAGGGTGATATTTTACGTAAAAAGAAACAAAAAGAAGAGTCTGTAGAGGAGCCTGTTCAGCAAGAGGATGGCCTTAATCCACAGGAGGCAAAGTAATGGCCTTAATGCCTAAAAGAGTTAAATATCGTAAGCTTCAGAAAGGAAAGCGTAGGGGTGTTGCTACTACGGGAGCAGATTTAGCCTTTGGCGAGTTTGGGTTAAAAAGCTTAGACAACGGTTGGATTAAAAATAACCAGATTGAAGCCGCGCGTGTTATTATTGCCCGTCAGTTACATAAAGGAGGAAAGCTTTGGATAAGGGTATTCCCCGATAAATCAATTACCAAGAAACCTGCTGAGGTGCGTATGGGTAAGGGCAAAGGCGATTTGGATCATTGGGTTGCGGTGATAAAGAGGGGCCGAGTGTTATTTGAAATAGGAGGCGTTCCGGAAGAATATGCGCGTAGGTGTTTTAGTTTAGTAGCCTACAAGTTTCCTTTAAGGACTAAATTTATAAGCAGGGTGCATAAGTAAAATGGGAAAAAGGGAAAAGGTTAAAGATTTAATGGGTTTATCTAAGCAGGAACTCTTAGATAAAGAAAAGTCCTTAAAAAAAGAGCTCTATCAACTTAATTTATCCCGTTATGCAGGCAGGGTTGAGAAGCCACATGTCTTTTCGTTGATTAAAAAAGATATAGCGCGTATTAAAACTGCCCTTAATCAAAAGAGGGAAGAGTAATATGGGCAAAAGAAGAGAGTATATCGGAACTGTAGTAAGTGATAAGATGCAAAAGACCGTAGTGGTACGTGTTATGCAGATGAGTAAACACCCTAAATATTCGCGCATTGTTAAGATCTATAATAAGTTTAAAGCTGATAATAAAGACGGGTTAGCTAAAGCAGGCGATACGGTGCGTATAGAAGAGACTAGGCCGCTCTCTAAAGATAAACGGTTTAGGGTGGTAGAAGTTGTTAAAAAAGCTCAAGCCTTTATTGTAGAAAAATCTGAGGAGACAAAAGAATGATCCAGCTTCGCAGTATATTAGATGTTGCGGATAATACCGGAGCAAAAAAAGCTTCAATGATAGGTGTTTTGAATAAAAAAAATTGCTTTTTTGCTATTGTCGGGGATATTATTAATGTCAATGTTAAAGAATCTGCTCCCGGCGCAACAGTAAAAAAAGGGGAAAAGGCAAGGGCAGTTATTGTAAGGACTAAGCATCCTATAAGAAGGCCGGACGGCTCTGTTTTAAGGTTTGACCGCAATGCCATAGTCTTTATTGATGCCCAGTCTAACCCTAGAGGAACCCGTATATTCGGGCCTGTAGCAAGGGAATTAAGGGAAAAAAAATTTACAAAGATTATATCATTAGCCCCTGAGGTTATATAGATGCTTAAGATAAAAAAAGGCGACACAGTAGAGGTAACAGCAGGCAAGGATAAGGGTAAGTCCGGAAAGGTCTTGAGTATAAACTTATCTTCAGGAAAAGCCCTTGTGGAAGGGGTTAACTTAGTTAAAAAACACAAGCGGCAGACACGCCAAGATGAAAAAGGAGGCATAGTCTCTATTGAGATGCCGATATCAATATCAAATATTGCCTTGTTTTGTAAGGGGTGTAACCGTAAGACAAGGGTAGGTTTTGAAAAGTTAAAAGACGGGACAAGGGTTAGAATTTGTAAATCTTGCAAAGAGGCGCTATAAGATGATACCTAGGTTATTAGAAAGATATAGAAGAGAGATAATCCCGCAGATGATGGAAGAGTTTAGCATTAAAAATAGGCTTGCTGTTCCGCGAATAGAAAAGATAGTTATTAATATGGGCGTAGGCGAAGCATTGCAGGATATAAAGATATTGGATAAGGCTATGGATGAGCTGGCTCTTATATCCGGACAAAAACCGGTTATGCGCCGGGCAAAAAAAGCTATTGCAAATTTTAAAATCAGACAGGGGGCTCCTATAGGCTGCAAGGTCACTTTACGCAGAAGTATGATGTATGAGTTTATGGACCGGTTGATAAGTATAGCCTTGCCGCGTATTCGTGATTTTCGCGGAGTTTCGTTAAATGCTTTTGATAAGGCAGGAAATTATACCTTAGGATTAACCGAACAAGGGATATTCCCTGAGATAGAGTATGATAAATTAACCAGGACCCAGGGGATGGATATTACTTTTGTTGTTAAAAATGTCAGAAAAAAGGAAGAGGCAGTAGCGCTTTTAAAGATGTTTGGCATGCCTTTTAAGACAGAGAAAGAATAAACCTTAAAATTTATGGCAAAAAATTCACAGATAGCTCGATGGAGCCGTAAACCAAAATTTTCTACCCGTAAGCATAATAGATGTGCTATTTGCGGTAGGTCAGGAGGGTATCTGCGCAGGTTCCAGCTCTGCCGCATCTGCTTTAGAGAATTGGTTTGGCAGGGGGCAATACCCGGGGTTAAAAAAGCGAGCTGGTAATTTTAAAAGATTAGGAGAATAAATGTCTAGGAGCGATTTAATAGCCGATGTTTTTACAATAATAAGAAACGCGGTTATGATAAAAAAGGATATTGTAGATCTACCCTGTTCTAATACGGTCAAGGCTATACTCTCTATACTTAAAAATGAAGGGTATATAGAGAACTTAAAGTTAATTGAGGATAAAAAACAGGGGATAGCGCGGGTTTACCTGAAATATACTGCAGGAAAGCCTGCGATAAGGAATATTAAAAGGGTCTCCCGTCCGGGGCTACGCGTTTATGTGGGGAATAAAAAAGTTCCGGTAGTTTTAAGGGGAAAGGGGCTTGCAATAATATCTACCCCTAAGGGGTTGATGACAGATAATGATGCGCGTAAGCAGGGTTTAGGCGGAGAAGTCATAGGGTATGTTTGGTAGTTTATTAAATCGGGGTTTTTTATGTCAAGATTAGGGAAAAAGGCAGTTATTTATCCAAAAGAAGTAAAGATAACGGTTAAGGATAGCTCTGTTTTTGTTGAAGGCCCTAAGGGGAAGTTGAATATGCCTTTGTCCCCGAGGATTAATTTAGAGATAACAGAGGGACAGCTTTTAGTTAAGAGAGTTGCTGATGCAAAGACGGATAGGGCTTTACACGGTTTAACGAGAGCGTTATTAGTAAATATGGTAAAAGGAGTAACCGAAGGCTATAAAAAGGAGCTTGAGATTATAGGGGTAGGTTTTAAGGCGGCTATACAGGGAAATACCTTGAACCTTAACTTAGGGTTTTCTCATCCGGTTACATATTTAATACCTGAAGGCATTAAAGTAGAGATACCTAAGCCTACGCAATTAATAATTACAGGAATAGACAAAGAGCTTATTGGCAAGGTCTCAACTGAAATCCGTTCTATTTGCCCTCCTGAGCCTTATAAGGGTAAAGGTATAAGATTTTTAGGAGAGGTTGTAAAGAAGAAAGTTGGGAAAGCCCAAGCCACCGGCGCAGGTAAATAAGAGGAGGTTTTTGTTAAGGTGAATAAGAAAGAACTTTCTAGGCTTAAGCGGCACCGTAGGATAAGGATTAGGATGCGAGGGACTGAAGTGCGCCCTAGATTGGTAATGAAGAGGAGCCTGAATAATTTATCCGCGACAGTAATTGATGATACGCAGGATAAGGTACTTCTTTCTTTTTCTAGCGCAAATAAGGATTTTAGGCAAAAGGTTAAGAATGCCGGTAATGTAAAATCAGCCGAGGAGTTTGCAAACTTTTTTGCCTCTAAGGCTAAAGAGAAAGGGATTACTAAGATAGTGTTTGACCGCGCAGGTTATCTTTATCATGGGAGGATTAAGGCGTTTGCCGAATCTTTAAGAAAAAACGGAATGGAGTTTTAAGATATGCGTGAATTAAGCATTGAGCAACAGCCGGATTTAATAGAAAAGGTTATTACCATTAACCGCGTAACAAAGGTTACCAAGGGAGGCAAGAAGCTGCATTTTAGCGCCCTTGTCGTTGTCGGAGATACAAAGGGTAGGGTAGGTTTTGCTTTGGATAAGGCAAATGAAGTTGCAGATGCAATCAGAAAGTCTTTGACTAAAGCCAAGAAGAACCTTTTTTTAGTCCCCCTTGAGGGCTCGACCATACCTCATGAGATTATAGGCGAATACGGCGCTGCTAAGGTTATGTTAAAGCCAGCCTCAGAAGGGACAGGCGTTATAGCTGCCGGACCGGTGCGCGCCATTTGTGAAGCCGCAGGCATAAAAGATATACTGACAAAATGCTTAACCTCTAATAATCCGATTAACGTAATTAAGGCTACGATGGAGGGCTTAAAAAACCTTAAATCTTAAAAAAGATGGATAAGACAGATAACAATAAAGTAATAGGCTTATTTAATTTATCAAAGCCACGAGGTTCCCGAAAGAAAAGGAAATACCTTGGACGTGGCTCAGGCTCAGGGCACGGTAAGACATCTACCCGCGGAAGCAAAGGGCAGACTTCCCGCGCAGGCAGGCATTTTTATACGGGGCTTGAAGGAGGGCAGTCTCCACTTATACGCAGGATTCCAAAAAGAGGATTTGTAAGCATAAATAAAAAACGCTATCAGATTGTCCCTTTAGGTTCGCTTGACAAATTAAAAGAGCCTATTATAGACCCGCAACTTCTTAAAGATAAAGGTTTAATAAAAGATAAGGAAAAGCCTGTTAAGGTTTTAGGAAGTTGTAAGTTAAAATCTTCTCTTACGGTTAAGGCGCATGCTTTTTCAAAGCAGGCAGCGCTTAATATAAAAAACTCAGGCGGTAAGATAGAAGTTATAAATTAATGGCATTAGTTGACCTTAGTCCTTTAGTAAATTCTTTTAAGATTCCGGATTTAAAGAAGCGCCTCATAATAACCGGGATTCTGATTATTATATATAGGATAGGTTGCTATATACCCACCCCCGGCATAGACGGAGCGGCTTTGGCGGAGTTTTTTGCCCGCGTAGCGCGCACTCAAGGGGGGACGCTCTTTGGCATAATGAATATGTTCTCTGGTGGGGCTATGGAGAAATTGACAATATTTGCGTTAGGGATAATGCCGTATATATCCTCGTCAATCATCATGCAGTTATTAACCGCTGTTATTCCCGCCTTAGAAAAGATATCCAAAGAGGGTAAGTCCGGGTATGAAAAGATTAATCAGCTTACTCGTTACGGGACCGTAGGCCTTGCAATAATACAGTCATTTTTTATCTCCCTTTGGCTTGAGAACCCTGCGCGTTTTGAAGGGCTAAAGATAGTCTTAAGCCCCGGATGGGGGTTTAGGATAGTTACGGTATTGACCCTTACTACCGGGACAATCTTTATAATGTGGTTAGGAGAGCAGATTCAAGAAAGAGGGATAGGGAATGGAATATCCTTGATTATTACAGCAGGTATAATTTCAAGGATACCTGCGGCTATTCATCAGCTATTTATCTTGGTTTCTCCTTTTGCCCCCAGCCGTAGGCAGATACAACCTTTTACTTTGGTAATAATGACTATATTTTTAATAGCGGTAGTCTTTTCAGTAATACTTATTACTCAAGGGGTAAGAAAGATACCTGTGCAATATGCAAGAAGAATAGTGGGCAGAAAGATATACGGGGGGCAATCTACCTATATACCTTTAAAAGTAGATACCGCAGGCGTTATAGCTATTATTTTTGCCCAATCAATAATTCTCTTCCCGGCGACATTAGCCTCTTTTATTCCTAACCCGGGATTTCAAAGGTTGGCTCAAGGTTTAATGCGCGGACAGTTGCCTTATACCCTTACTTATGCTTTTTTGATTATCTTCTTTTGTTATTTTTATACTGCGATAGTATTTAACCCTGTGGACCTTTCAGAAAATATGAAGAAATACGGAGGGTTTATTCCGGGGATAAGGCCGGGGAAGCCAACAGCAGAGTTTCTTGATTATGTGATGACGAGGATTACCTTAGCCGGAGCGCTCTTCATTGCTTTTATTGCTATCTTCCCTGATTTTATAATGGCTTGGCTTAAAATCCCCTATTTGGTAGCTTCATTTTTCGGAGGTACGGGTATATTAATTATCGTAGGGGTTATGCTAGATACATTAAAACAGATAGAGTCGCATCTTTTAACCCACCACTATGAAGGGTTTATAAAGGGTGGGCAGATGAGGAGTAGAAGGTGATGCGTATTATTTTATTAGGCCCTCCGGGAGCAGGCAAAGGAACACAGGCAAAGGCTTTGGCTGAAAAGTTAAAGGTAGCCCATATTTCTACCGGAGATATCCTAAGGCAGAATGTTAAAGAAGGGACTGCGTTAGGCAAGGAGGCTAAAGATTATATGGAGCGTGGGCTATTGGTTCCGGATGAGCTTATGGCAAAGATGTTAAAGAAGAGGTTTTCTTTAGCCGATGTTAAAGGAGGATTTATACTTGATGGTTATCCAAGGAACCTTGCTCAGGCAAAGACTTTAGAAGAGATATTTTTACTAGAAGGCATAGAAGTTGATTGGATAGTATATCTTGATTCCAGTGAAGAGGTTATAATACAAAGATTATCAGGAAGATTGGTCTGTTCTAAGTGCCAAGCAAACTACCATATTAAAAACATGCCCCCTAAAAAAGAGGGTATTTGCGATAAGTGCGGTAGCGTTCTTTACCAAAGAAGCGACGATAAAGCAGAGACTATTAAAAAGCGTTTAGAGGTTTATAGAAAAGAGTCTGCTGAGTTAATTGATTATTATAAAGACCAGGGCAAGTTTCAACGTTTAGATGCAGATTCCGAAGCTAGTCTTGTCCTTGACCAGATAGCTGCTCTTGCTAAATAATGCCATGATTCCTTTAAAGTCTAGTGAGGATTTAGAGGTTCTTGAAAAATCAGGAGAAATTTTAAGCAAGGTTATGAGTAAGCTTAAGGCTATGGTAGCCCCCGGTATTTTAACCCGGGATATAGATTCCCTTGCCGAAGATTTGATAACTAAGGAAGGGGCGTTGCCTGCTTTTAAAGGATATAAAGGATACCCGGCTTCAGTATGTACTTCTGTTAATGAGGAGATAGTGCATGGGATTCCTAGCAAAAGGGCGCTTAAAGAAGGGGATATAATAGGGATTGATCTTGGGGTAAATTATAAGGGTTATTTTACGGATGCAGCTTTAACTTTAGCCGTAGGAGATGTAGGCCTTAAACTCCGTAAGTTGATTGATGTCTCTCGTAAGGCGCTTGAGGGAGCAATAGGCAAGGCTATTGACGGAAATAACCTTTCGGATATCTCAAGTTATATACAAAGCTTTGTTGAGGCTAATGGGTTTTCGGTTGTCAGGCAGTTTGTAGGGCACGGGATTGGTTTTAGCCTTCATGAGGAGCCGGAGATTCCCAATTTCGGTGTCCCCGGACAAGGCCCGCTTTTAAAGAGTGGTATGGTGCTTGCGATAGAGCCTATGGTTAATATGGGTGGTTGGGAAGCGGATATTTTAGATAATGGTTGGACTGCGGTGACTAAAGACAAGTCTCCCTCAGCCCATTTTGAACATACTGTAGCTATCACTCCCCAAGGGCCAAAGATACTTACTGATTATGCCTAAAGAAGAACTTATAGAGACCGAAGGAAAGATTTTGGAAGCTTTGCCAAATGCGATGTTTAAGGTAGAGCTTGAAAATGGACATATTGTCTTAGCGCACGTCTCAGGAAAGATGCGCATGCATTTTATAAGGATTCTTCCCGGAGATAAGGTAAAGCTTGAATTGTCCCCCTATGATTTAACCAGGGGGAGGATAACTTTTAGAGTAAAATAGACGGAGGCCTTAAGAGGTGAAAGTAAAAGCATCGGTAAAGAAGATTTGCGATAAATGTAAAATTATTAAGAGGCGCAGGGTTATTAGGGTGATTTGTTCTAGCCCTAAACATAAACAAAGACAGGGGTAATTTATTAACTATAGTAAAGCCTGCTTTTAAGGCAGGCAGGGAGAGTTTTAATGCCAAGAATCCTAGGTGTTGATTTACCTAAAGAAAAGAAAATAGAGATATCACTTGCTTATCTATATGGTATAGGCAGGGCGTCATCAACCAAGTTGCTTAAAGAGATAAATATTGATCCTGCTAAACGCGCTAAGGACTTAACCGAAGAAGAGGTAGCGCGGATAACCAACCATCTTCAAAAAGGGTCGTTAAGGGTGGAGGGAGATTTACGCAGGGATATCTCCCAGAACATAAAAAGGTTGATGGATATAAGTTCTTGGAGGGGCTCTAGGCATAGAAAAGGGCTTCCGGTCAGGGGCCAGCGCACTAGGACCAATGCCCGGACCCGTAAAGGCCCGCGTAAGGGGAGCATGGCTGTTGTTAAAAAAGCTGCGCCTGCTAAGTCAGCTAAACCCGCTAAATAATTAAAAGAAAGGCTGGAGATAATTAATGGCAACAAAAGATAAAGCAAAGAAAAAAAAGTTAGCAAAAGGTATCACCTCAGGGATTGTGCACATCCAAGCTAGTTTCAATAATACTATTATTACTATTACGGATAAGCAGGGGAATGTCTTGATATGGTCTGCCCCGGGGATAGTTGGTTATAAGGGGTCTAAAAAATCTACTCCTTTTGCTGCTCAGGTAGCAGCCTCAGATGCTGCTAAGAAGGCAAAGGATATAGGATTAAAGGAAGTTGAGGTTAGAGTGAAAGGCCCGGGTTTTGGCAGGGAATCTGCTATCAGGGCACTTCAGGCAGCAGGCTTAGTTATTACATTAATAAAGGATGTAACCCCCATCCCGCATAATGGGTGCCGTCCTAAGAAGAAAAGGAGAGTGTAATTTATGGCGCGTTATATAGATGCGGCATGTAGGCTATGCCGTAGGCAAGGAGAAAAATTATTTTTAAAAGGCACTAAATGCAATACTGAAAAATGCCCTGCTGCAAAGAGGCCTTATGCCCCAGGGCAACACGGCGCAGGTAAAGGCAGGAGGCAGAAGCTTTCTAATTACGGCTTACAGCTTAGAGAAAAGCAAAAAGTTAAAAGGACTTACGGGGTCTTAGAGAAGCAGTTCCGTAAATATTTTCACATAGCCTCAAGGTCTAAAGGCGTAACGGGTAAGGTCTTGTTACAACTTTTAGAGAGAAGGTTAGATAACGTTGTTTTCCGGATGGGTTTAGGCTTATCAAGGTCTCAGTCTAGGCAGATAGTAAGGCATAATTTTGTTTTTGTTAATTCAAAGAGGGTTAATATACCTTCTTTTCTAATCTCTAAGGATGACCTAGTGCAGGTTAAGGCCAAGGATAAAGCCTTAACTAAACTTAAGGAGAATTTAGAGTTTTCTAAAGATAGGACTGTTCCCAGCTGGTTAGAGTTTAAGGCTGATGAGTTGTCTGCTAAGATTTTAAGGCTCCCTGAAAAAGAAGATATTATGCAGAATATACAGGAACAGCTTATAGTTGAGTTGTATTCAAAGTAGTCTTAATTTTATTTAAGGAGGAATAGATGGGTATAAAATGGAGAGATTTTCAGTTGCCAAAGAGGTTGGAATGCGATGAATCAAGCTACACTAATACTTACGGCAAATTCTCAGCAGCCCCCTTTGAAAGAGGTTATGGAGTTACCTTAGGTAATTCCTTGCGTAGAGTTTTGCTCTCTTCTATAGAGGGTAGCGCTGTTACAAGCATTAAGATAGCAGGCGTCACACACGAGTTCTCTGTAGTGCCCGGGCTTCTTGAGGATGTTCCGGAGCTTATCCTTAATATTAAGAGCCTTATTTTAAATTCTCATTCTAAGATCCCAAAAACTATAACTATTTCTGTTGATAAGAAGGGAGAGATTAGGGCAAAAGATATAAAGACCGACGATACAATAGAGATAATTAATCCTGATCTTTACTTAGCTACTTTAACCAAGGATGTAAAATTAAATATTGAGATGGAGGTTTCCCGCGGCCGCGGATATATAACTGCGGAGTTAAATAAAAAAGAGGAGAAGGTTGTCGGGATAATTCCTGTAGACGCAGTATTTACCCCGGTTAAAAAGGTTAATTTTTTCGTAGAGAATACTCGGGTAGGGCAAAAGACGGATTACGATAAATTAATAGTAGAAATTTTTACTAATGGTTCAATTACCCCTAAGGATGCGCTTCTTTATGCCTCAAATATCTTGCAGAGGCATTTGGATATATTTGTCAACTATGGCCATCTTCCGGAGGATGTTTCTGAAGAAGAGCCGGAGTTGACAAAGGAAGAAGCCGCTATTTATGAAAAGTTAAGACTGCCTATTTCAGAGTTAGAGCTTTCAGTCCGTAGCTCTAACTGTTTAAGGGAAGCAGGAATTAAGATTATTGCGGATTTAGTTAAAAAGACTGAAGATGAGATGCTGAGTTTTAAAAATTTCGGTAAAAAGTCTTTAGGCGAAATTAAAGAATTGCTTATGGTTATGGGTTTAACCTTGGGGATGCAGGTAGACTCCAAAAAACTAAAAAAGGCATAAGGTAGGATGAGACACGCTGATAAGAGGTTTAAGCTAAATCGTTTCACGAGTTGGAATAAGGCTACTTTAAATAGTTTGGCGAGAAATATGATTATTCATCAAGCTATAACTACTACTCTAGTAAGGGCTAAGGCCTCAAGGCCATTGATTGAGAGGCTTATCTCTTTAGCTAAAAAAAATACATTAACTGCTAAGCGCCGGGCTTTTCAGGTGCTTGGTTCGCATAAGCTTGTTTCAAAGCTTTTTAATGATATTGGCCCTTTGTTTGATAAAAGGCCAAGCGGTTTTACCAGAATTATCCTTTTAAAGAGACGCAGGGGGGATAATGCACAGCTGGTACTCTTTGAGCTTACTGAGCGTAAAACTAAAGAGCCTAAAAAACAAAAAAAGATAAAAGAGGTTACAGTTGAGCCAAATACAGAAGAGACAAAGGCCCAGCAACCAAGAGAAAAAATAGAAGAACCTAAAAAACCTACCAAGAAATTCCTCGGGGGGATAAAGAAGATTTTTAAGAAAAAGAGAGATTCTTTATAAAAAGAAATTACAATGCGTGTAGATATCCGGTTAGCCCAGCGCTTGGAATTAATCAAGCCTTCTTCGACTTTAGCTATAACCTCAAGGGCGAAGAAACTTAAGGCTGAAGGCTTAGATATTGTTAATTTATCCGCAGGCGAACCTGATTTTGACACTCCTGATTTTGTAAAAGATGCAGCTGTAAGCGCAATAGGCCAAGGTTTTACCAAATATACCCCTACCGCCGGTATCCTAGAGTTACGGCAACTTATATCCGAAAAGTTAAGAGAAGATAATTCTTTAGTCTATGAGCCAAGCCAGATAGTAGTATCTTGCGGGGCAAAGCATAGCATCTTTAATACGCTTTTTGCCCTTCTTAATCCGGAGGAAGAGGTATTGATCCCGCAGCCTTATTGGGTAAGTTACCCGGAGATGGTAAGGCTTTGTATGGGCAGGCCGCGTTTTATAAAGGCCTCCCCGGAAAACAATTTTAAAATCACTCCCTTTCAGTTAAAAGAGCAAATTACCCCTCAGGTTAAGGTTCTTATCTTAAATAGCCCATCTAACCCTACGGGGAGCGTCTATAGTAAAGAGGAATTATCGGATATAGCTGAGATTTGCCTAAAAAATAAAATTTTTATTATAAGCGATGAGATTTACGAGAAATTGATTTACGACGGGGAAAAACACATCTCAGTAGCTTCATTAAATAAAGATATCTATAATTTTACCATTACTATAAACGGTTTATCTAAGAGTTATTCTATGACCGGTTGGCGTATAGGCTATATTGCCGCAGCCTCTGATATTGCCGAAGCAGTATCAAGGGTACAGGACCATTCTACGTCTAACCCTAATTCTATTGCGCAAAAAGGCGCGGTAGCAGCATTAAGCCATAAGAATGGTTTTTTAAAGAAGACTCTCTTAGAGTTTGCTTCAAGGAGGGATTATTGTTTAGAGAGGTTAAGTACTATGCCGTTAATTACCCCCATAATTCCCAAAGGCGCTTTTTATATATTTTGCGACATAACTAAAACAGGTTTAAAAGCCGCTGATTTTGCCAATAGGATTTTGGAAGAAAAATATCTTAGCCTTATCCCCGGGGAAGGTTTTGGAATGAATGGTTATATAAGAATAAGTTTTGCAACGAACCTGGAAGAACTTAAAAAAGGGATGGATAGACTGGAAGGGTTTTTAAAAGAAGTATCTTATGCTTAAAGATTCTATAAATTTATAGGTGTAGGGATGGGAAAGACAATAGCAGAAAAAATATTAAGCGCTCATGCAGGTAGAAACCTTTCTGCCGGTGATTTTGCGCTGTGTAAGGTAGATTTTACTTTTGGACAAGACGGTACAAGCGCGATTATTATTGATAGGGTTAAGGAGTTGGGATTAAAAGAATTAAATACCAAGTTTTGTATGGTAATAGACCATAGTGCTCCTTCTCCTAATGAGGGCGTTTCAAGGGTTCATAAGAAGATGCGTAATTTTTCTGCTGAATTTAAAGTACCCCTTTTTGATATTGGCTGTGGCGTCTGCCATCAGGTAATTCCTGAGTCAGGTAGTATCCTTCCCGGTTTTTTGGTCTTAGGGGCAGATTCTCATACTTGCACCTATGGTGCCCTTGGCGCATTTGCTACCGGTGTAGGCTCTACTGATTTAAGTATTGCTTTGGCTACCGGCAAGAATTGGTTTAAGGTTCCAAAAACATTAAAGATAGTCATCAAGGGAGAGTTAAGGAAGGGTGTTTATGCTAAGGATATCGCGCTATATATAATTACTGCAATTAAAGCCAACGGAGCGACTTATAAAGCCATAGAATTTTCTGGCCCGGTTATTGATAGTATGGATATGGACGGAAGGTTTACTATAAGTAATATGGTAGTAGAAATGGGGGCTAAAGCCGGATTTATGCCCGTAGATAGAATTACCAAGAGCTGGTTAAAATCTAAAGGAGTAAAGGCAGAAGATATAAGGCCTTATTTTGCCGATCCTGATGCGGATTATGAGCAGGTATTAACCTTTGATATATCAGAATTGTCTTCGCAGGTTTCTTTGCCGCATAACGTAGATAGCGCTAAAGATGTTTCTGAAATACAAGATGTAAAGATAGACGAGGCTTTTTTAGGGACATGTACTAATGGGCGCTTGCAGGATTTAAAGGTAGCTGCTAAAATATTAAAAGGAAGAAGTGTTAATCCTCGGGTAAGGCTTATAATTGCTCCCAGCTCCCGGGAAGTTTTTCTCGAGGCGTTAAGGCTTGGGTTAATAGATATCTTTACTCGTTCAGGAGCAGTTATTGTAGCTGCCGGATGCGGGCCTTGTGTAGGTACGCATAATGGCATACCTGCGGATAAAGAGGTAGTTATCTCAAGCGCTAATAGGAATTTTAAAGGCAGGATGGGTAATCCTAGCGCGTTTATTTATTTGGCATCTCCTGCTACCGTAGCTGCCTCAGCTATAAAGGGTTTTATTGCCGATCCTAAAGAATTTTTATAACGGAGGTTAATATGGAGATTCGTGATTTATTGCTTTTGTCTATTAAGCATGGGGCTTCTGATTTACATTTAACTGAAAATGAGCCTCCGATATTAAGGTTAAATGGCAATCTCCTAAGGACTAAAGCAGGGGTTATCAAGAAAGAAGACTTAAAGAGGATGATTTATAGTGTCCTTACTAATTATCAAAAAGAGTTATTCGAAAAGGACTTAGAGTTAGATTTTTCTTTAGCCCTCCCTGAATTAGATAGGTTCAGAGTCAATGTTCATATACAAAAAGGATGCGTAGAAGCGGCTTTTAGAAGAATTCCTCTTCAGATCCCTACTATAGAGAGGCTGGGCCTGCCTTCAATTATCAGTGATCTTGCACGTAAGCCCAATGGCCTAGTATTAGTAACCGGGCCTACCGGTATGGGCAAGACTACTACATTAGCAGCTATGATTAATTTAATAAATAACGAAAGGGAGTCTCTAATTGTTTGCATAGAAGACCCGATAGAGTTTATCTTTAAAAACAATAATAGTATAAATAAGCAAAGAGAGGTTTATGCTGATACCCATTCTTTTGCTTCAGCCTTAAGGCATGCCTTAAGGCAGGACCCCGATATCATAGTAGTAGGGGAGATGCGCGATTTAGAAACCATATCTACTGCGCTTACTGCGGCTGAGACCGGGCATTTAGTTTTAGCTACCCTACATACTCCTGATGCTCCACAAACCGTAGCAAGAATCATTGATGTTTTTCCTTCTCATCAGCAGCAGCAGGTTAAGTTACAACTGGCAGATTGCCTTCAGGGGGTAGTTTCGCAGCTTTTGCTTCCGAATACAACAGGTGATGGCAGAGTTCTTGCCGCAGAGATTATGATGGCCACCTCTGGTATTAGAAACTTGATACGCGAACAAGAGATAGAGCAGATTCCTACTCTTATGCAGACAGGTTCGCAGTATGGGATGTGCACAATGGATAAATCATTAAAAAGCTTAGTACAAAAAGGCCTGATTACCGTTGATACCGCTTTGTCTAAAGTTAAAAATACAGAGGAGTTTAAGCAGTTATGAAGCTTTTAGGTAAGTCTATTAAATTAGGGGATAATATTAATACTGATTTTATTATATCCGGGCGCTATAAGTTTGCCATAACAGATATCAAAGAGTTAGCAAAACACATTATGGAGGATATCGACCCTAACTTTTATTCTAAGATAGATTTTGGCAAGACTTTTATTGTGGCAGGAGATAATTTTGGGATGGGTTCTTCACGGGAGCAGGCGCCTTTAGTGATAAAAGAGGCAGGAGTCAATGCCGTAATCGCTAAAAGTTTTGCGCGTATATTTTACCGCAATGCCTTTAATATAGGGCTATGCCTTATAGAAGCGGATACCGATAAAATATCCGATAACGATTTACTTGAAATAGATTTAGACAGTGGGACGATTATTAATAAGTCTAAAGACGATACTCTTAAGATAAAACCTCTTCCTCTATTTATGCAGGAATTATTAAGAGCCGGAGGGATAATTAACTATTTTAAAAAACACGGGGAGTTAAAAGTTAAATGAGTTATAAGGTTACATTGATACCCGGAGATGGCATTGGCCCTGAGGTAGTCTTAGCGGCAAAAAGATGTGTTGAGGCAACAGGCGTTTTAGTTGAGTGGGAAGAGGCCTTAGCAGGATCTGATGCGCTTAATGCCTTTGGCGAACTTTTGCCTAAGAATACGCTTGATTCCATAAGGAAAAATAAGGTTGCCTTAAAAGGCCCGATTATAACTCCGATAGGAGAAGGATTTAGGTCGGTAAATGTAGCAATTAGACAGGCGCTTAATCTTTATGCTTGTGTTAGGCCGGCTAAGTCATATTTAGGAGTAAGGAGTAGGTATAAAGATATTGATTTAGTTTTAATACGTGAAAATAGCGAGGACCTTTATTCAGGGATTGAATTTGAGGAGGGGCTAGAAGAAACTAAGCTTTTAATAGAGAGGATAGATAGCTTAAGCAAGGCTAAGATTCGTATTGACTCAGGCATATCTATTAAACCGATATCTAGATTTGCCTCAGAGAGGATAGTAAGGTTTGCCTTTGAGTATGCCTTAAGGCACAACCGTAAAAAAGTTACGATAGTGCATAAAGCAAATATAATGAAGTTTACCGATGGATTATTCCTTAAGGTAGGTAGGGAAATTGCTAAAGAATATGCAGGCAGGGTTTTATTTGAAGAGGCGATAGTTGACAATATCTCTATGCAGCTTGTGCAAAAGCCTCATAATTATGACGTATTAGTCACGCCCAATCTTTACGGCGATATACTCTCAGACCTTTGTGCTGGTTTAATTGGAGGATTAGGAATTGCCCCGGGGGCAAATATTGGTGACGACATAGCGGTATTTGAGGCGGTTCACGGCTCTGCCCCGAAGTATAAAGGAATGAATAAGGTAAACCCTACGGCGATGATACTATCGGCAGTACTTATGTTAGATTACTTAGGCGAAAAGAAAGCCGCAATAAGATTAGAGGATGCGGTAAGGGAAGTTATCCTTGAAGGCGCTTGTGTAACCTACGATTTTAAATCCGCCCCCAACGACCCTCAAGCATGCGGCACGCAGGAGATGGCCGATGCTATTATAAAAAAAATAAAATAGATAAAGGATGAAGATATCCATACTTGGAGCAGGAAATGTAGGCAGCCTTACAGCTATGCGCTTGGCCCAACTTTCTTTGGGGGATATTCTTTTAGTAGATGTCCTTAAAGGCTTGGCTTTAGGTAAGGCGCTTGATTTAGAAGATGCAAGGGGTACATTAAGGTTAGATTATAATGTAAAAGGGACGGACAATATATCTTCCATTGTTGATTCTGATATTGTGGTAATAACTGCCGGACTTTCCCGTAAGCCGGGGATGACTAGGGAGGATTTGCTTTTAAAGAATTCCCAGATATTAAAATCCCTCTCTAAGAGTATAAAAAGTTTTGCTGAAAATGCTATTATAATTGTGGTGACTAATCCCTTGGATTTAATGACGTATTTTGTTTTAAAAGAATCCGGTTTTAAAAAGAATAAGGTTTTTGGGATGGGGATAAGCTTGGACGCAGCTAGATTTGCTAATATAATTTCTCGGGAGTTGACCATACCAATAGAAGAAATTAACCCTGTAGTTATAGGGCCTCACGGTGAAGGGATGCTGCCTTTACCAAGGCATACTAAGATAGCAGGGATAAACTTTTTAACCTTAGCTGGGGAAGAGAAAGCAGAGCTTATTGTAAATAAGACGGTTAACAGGGGCGCTGAAATAGTCTCTGCCTTAGGTTCAGGAAGCGCTTTTTTTGCTCCTTCTGCGGCAATAGCAGATTTAGTTTCTTCTATTGCCTTAGATAGGAAGATGGTTACCGGAGTATCTGCTTATTTAGAGGGAGAGTATAAGGTCAATGGGGTTTGCTTAGGGGTTCCTTGTAGGATTGGAAGAGGAGGAATAGAGGAGATAATAGAGTTGGATTTAAATAAAGAAGAGTCAGAGAGGTTTTTCCTTTCAGCAGAATCCATATCCAATCTCCTCAAGGGTTTGCCATGTATGACTTAGCTATAATCGGAGCTGGTTGGGCAGGTTTTAATGCCGCTATCAGGGCTAAAGAATTGGGGCTTAAGGTAGCTATTATAGAAAAAGGCGAAGTAGGCGGGGTTTGTTTAAATTTAGGGTGCATACCTACTAAGTCATTGTTGCAATCTAAGAAAGTTTTAAATATACTTAAGAATTCTTTGATTTTTGGCATATCTAATCTAAACCCTTTATTTGATATCTCTTTAGCTATGAAGAGGAAAAAAGAGGTGGTGGATAGTTTGCGTTCCGGGATGGCTTTTATGCTTAAAGGCATAGATATTATTAAAGGCGAAGCAGTGCTTATCTCTTCTAATTCAATAGAGGTTGGTAAAGATTTATTGAAGGCTAAATTCATTATTGTAGCTACAGGTTCTATGCCTTTAGAGCTAAATACTTTAAAATTTGATAATAAAAAGATTATATCTAGCAATGAAGCTTTAAGTTTAAGCGAAATTCCTTCTTCTATCTTGATTATAGGCGCAGGGGCTATTGGGTGTGAGTTTGCAGATTTATTCTCTGGGCTTGGCACAGAAGTTACTATAGTTGAGAAGGAAAAACGGCTCTTGCCTTCAGAGGATAAAGATTTATCTTTTAGGTTAGAATATTTTTTTAAGAAAAAAAATATTAATCTTAAAACAGATTATGATTATTCAGCCTTAAATTTAGAGGATTACAATTATGTTTTAGTCTCTATCGGGCGCAAGCCCGTCTCTAGCCTTAGAGGGTTAAAAGAATTAGGGGTAAGGACTAAAGGGGATAGGATTATAACCGATGATTTTTTAAAAACAGATGTAGAGAATATTTATGCTGCCGGAGACTGCACTTCGGAGGTTATGCTTGCGCATCTTGCCGGTTATCAGGGTAGGATCGCCGTAGATAATATATTTAAAGGCAAGGATAAACAAAAATCTTTCCCTAAGACTATACCTAATATTATTTTTACTGATCCGCAGATAGCTTCAGCCGGATTAACAGAGGATAAAGCCAAGGAAGGGGGAGTAAGGTTTAAGGTGCGCAAGTTTGATTTTATGGCTTCCGGGATGGCGCGTATATTAGGCGAGAATAAAGGTTTTCTTAAGATAATCTCTGATGAAAATACGGGGCTACTTCTAGGTTTTTCAATGATTGCCCCTATGGCTTCTGAAGCCTCAGCAGCTTTAACTTTGGCAATTTCTTCCGGTTTAAAGGAAGAAGATATACATTCAACTATTTTTGCGCATCCGACAATTAGCGAATCTATAGGAGAGGTTTTTAAGCAAAATTAATTTTTATAAAAGCCTGGAGGTTTTATATGGTTAAGGTGGTTTTGCCTGAGCTTGGAGAAGGGATTAAAAAAGCAACGGTATCGCATTGGTTTTTTAAACCCGGAGAACAGATTAGCGAAAAAGATGATTTAGTAGAACTTACTACAGATAAAACAACTTTTAACCTCCCTAGCCCCTGCAAAGGGGTCCTTTCTGAGATTGTAGCTTCCGTAGGAGAAGATGTTCAGATAGGCGCTCTTTTAGCGGTCATAGAAGAGAGTTAAAGCCTTGACAATATAGGCTAATTTGTTAGTATATATTAAAAAGGTAACTATCTATGCCTATTGATTATAAGAAAGAATTAGAGAATGCTGCGCGTGGGATGATTTTAGTGCATGACCCGGATGTTTTGATTAAGATGGTCATCCGCGCTTTAGTAGAAAAGGCGATGATAGAGCATGCAAGCGTCCTTCTCTATGATCCTAAACGCCAGGCGTATGTATTAAGCCTCTCCGGAGGCTCTCTATCAAAGAAAGTTCCCGTCGGTTTTGCTTCTTTGGATAAGGATGATCCCCTTATACGTTTTTTTAGAGAACGTAATAATAGGTTAATATTCGGCAATGACCTCTTTACCATTAGCTCTGCTGAAAAATCACTTAAAAAAGGCCTTCTCTCAGAGAGGGTAAAGAGCCTCTTGAAGGATGCGCTTTATCAGGCAAAGTTGCTTGATACGGCTCTTTGCATACCTAGTTACTTTAGGGATGACTTATTATGCCTATTTCTTTTAGGCAAGAAAAAAGACGGCAAGGATTTTTTTCCTAAAGAGCTTGATTTCTTCTCTGCTCTTGCTTCAAATATGGCTATGGCTATTAGAAATGCCCAGCTATTTAAAGATTTAGAGTCTGAACTTAATAAAAAACATCAACTTTTTATGCGTACTACTATTGCTCTTGTAGCTGCAATTGAGGCTAAAGACCACTATACCCACGGGCATACTACACGTGTCAGCAATTTTAGCCTTAAGATAGCTAATAAATTAAAAGATAAGAATAGAAAACTCATAAATGAAAAGTTTCTTGAAAATTTATATATAGCCAGCCTCTTACATGATGTCGGAAAGATTGGTGTGCCCGAACATATATTAAATAAAAGAAGTAGCCTTACCGTAGGGGAGAAAAACAGGATTAAAGAGCATCCGTTAATAGGCGCTACTATCTTAAAGCCGATAGAGGAATTAGAAGAGTCTGTAGTCGGAATAAAATACCACCATGAGAGGCCTGATGGCTTAGGGTATCCCGAAGGCTTAAAGGGCAAGGAGATACCCCTGATAGCTTCAATAATATCGGTTGCTGACTCCTTTGATGCTATGACTACAAATAGGCCTTATCGTCCCGCACTATCTAAGGATGAGGCTGTTAAAGAGATAGGCAAGCTTTCTAATCTTCAATTCTCTCCTCAGGTAACCGAGGCATTTATGGAATTATGCCTTGAGGGAACCTTGTAATTTTATCATGCCTTCTAAGCGGATTATCTTGATGTATATATCAGAGGTCTCCGGGCACCGTAATGCTGCTACAGCTATAGAGGGGGCATTGGGTATCCTAAAGCCAGATATTGATACATTAAATATCAATGCCTTTAACTACACTAATCCTATAGCAGAAAAGATAACTAATAGTATTTATATGGGGATTATCAAGATTGCCCCTCAGATATGGGATTACCTTTATGATAATCCTAAGGTATTAAAAAGAGTAGAGCGGACAAAAAATAATATCCATAAGGCTAATTCCCCTAAATTAAAGAAGCTTTTCGATAGATACCGCCCTGATGCAGTTATCTGTACACAGGCCTTTCCTTGTGGAATGGTAGCTGATTACAAGAAGACCTATTCTTCCTCAGTCCCCCTAATTGCAGTATTAACGGACTATATTCCACATGCCTATTGGGTTTATGATACTGTAGATTACTATATAGTCCCTACGGAAGATATAGCCGCTACTTTAATTAAAAGAGGGGTGCCCTCAGTAAAAGTCAAGCCGTTAGGCATTCCTTTTAGCCCTAAATTTAACCAACAGCGGCCTAAAGAAGAGTTGCTAAAAAATTATAATCTTAAGGGCGAAACTCCTATTATATTGATTATGGGGGGAGGGCAGGGTTTAGGCCCGATAAAGGAGATTGTAAAGTCGTTGGAGAGAGTAAAGGAAGAGATACAAGAGATTGTAGTCACCGGGACAAATAGTAGGCTTTATAATACATTAAAAAGAAGGATAAGAAGATACAAAAAGAAGATACTCCTCTTTGGTTATACCCATCGCATTAATGAGTTTATGGACTTAGCGGATATAATAATTAGTAAGCCAGGGGGGATTACTACGGCAGAGGCACTCTCCAAGGGTAAGCCGATGATTATTATAAAACCTCTGCCCGGGCAAGAGGCGAATAATGCCGCATATTTAACTTCGGCAGGAGCGGCTATTAAGGTAGATAGCCCTAAAGAGGCATATTTAGCCGTGGATGAACTTATTAAAAACCCGGATAAATTCTCTAAGTTAAGAGAATCCGCAAAAAAAATAGCAAAGCCTAAGGCGAGCATAGATATCGCAGAATTTATCCTAAAAGAAATAAAGGTATGATAAGTTATTCCTTTTATAGGTTTGCAGAAGTATTGGCATTATCCTTGCCTTTAAACCTTGCTTATTCGGTAGCTATTTTGATATCTGCTACTTATTATATTTTTGCTTTTAAGGATCGTAAAATAGTTACACAGAACCTGAGGGCAATTTTTCCAAAAAAAACTAAAAGAGAGATATCTTCAATACGATTAAGGGTTTTTCTTAACTTTGCTAAATATCTTGTTGATTTTTTGCGTTTTAAAAAAATAGATATGAATTATATAAAAAGCAAGGTCACCCTTAAGGGGATAGAAAATATTAAAGAGGGGCTTAAGGCAGGCAAAGGGGTTATTTTATTAACCGCGCATTTAGGTAACTGGGAGTTAGGCGGGGTAGTCCTTTCTCAGTTAGGTTATCCTTTGTTAAGCGTTGCTTTACCGCATAAATCTAAAAAGGTGGATGAGTTTTTTAATGAGAAGCGGCAAAGTAAAGGGATAGACATTTTTCCTTTAGGTAGGGCTGCTAAGGCTTGCCTTAGGGCTTTAAAGGAGAACCGTTTGATAGCCTTGGTAGGCGATAGGGACTTTACAGATAAAGGTAGGCCTGTTTACTTTTTTGGAAAGATAGCGCTTTTTCCGGAAGGGGCTGCGGTACTCTCTTTGCAAAGAGGCTCTTTGATAATCCCTGGCTTTATGCTTCGTAATAGAGATGATAGTTATGATTTAATTTTTGAAAAACCTTTGGAGTTTACACTTGGGGTTAGCCGCCGGCAAGATATAGATTCTATTATAAGTAAATGCGCGAAAGTATTTGAAAAATACATATATAAATACCCGGATCAATGGTATATGTTTAGGAGGTTTTGGAGAGAATGAAGGTTTTAGTAGTCATGCCTGCTTACAATGAAGCCGGGCATATTTATAATTTGATTAAAGAGGTTAAAAATTATCATTTTGAAATATTGGTTATTGACGATGGCTCTTCGGATGATACATACAATATCGCAAAAGGCTTAGAGGTTAATGTAATGCTTAACCTACGGAATCAGGGTAAAGGCGCTTCCTTAATTAAAGGTTTTAAGTATGCCTTAGAAAATGATTTTGAAGCAGTAATAACTATGGATGCAGACGGCCAGCATCAGCCTCAAGACTTGCCTCTATTTCTTAAAGCAGCCGAAGATAAAGATGTGCATATAGTTATAGGAAACCGTATGACAGAGGTTAAAAGGATGCCTCTTATCCGGGTAGCGACTAACAAATTTATGTCGTGGTTTATATCCTTTATGGGTAGGCAACGTATTCCTGATACTCAATGCGGTTTAAGGCTGATTAAACGAAAAGTTTTAGAAAGGATAGAATTAAAGACGAGCAAGTTTGAGACAGAGTCAGAGATATTGATTAAGGCTTCGCGTATGGGCTTTAAAATAAGGTCTATCCCTATAAAGAGTATTTATGGAGAAGAGAAGAGCCGAATCAACCCTTTCTCTGATACGCTAAGGTTCTTTCGCTTAATCTACAAATGGAAAAAGCATTGAACTTGGTAACTTCTTGGCTGAGCGTTCTTCCTGCAGAGGCCTCAGTAGTAATTTTAGCAGGCTTGCCTATCTCTGAAATTAGAGGCGCAATACCTTTAGGGCTCTATCTTGGTATGCCTTTAGCAAAAGTATTTTTCCTTTCGCTTTTAGGAAATACTATTTTTATTGCCCCGGCTCTTTTTTTACTTGAGCCGGTATCAGCATATTTAAGAAAATTTAGAATCTGGGCAAGATTCTTTGAATGGGTATTTGAGCGTACTAAAAGAAACGCAAAACAGATTTTAAAGTATGAGGCTTTAGGGTTGTTTGCTTTGGTAGCCGTGCCTTTGCCTATGACCGGAGCTTGGACAGGGGTTGTTGCGGCTACATTATTTAAAATAAAGTTTAGGTATGCTTTTATATCTATCTTCTTAGGAGTAGTTTTAGCAGGCTTAATTGTTTCATTATTGTGTGTTTTAGGGTTATTGGGTTGGAAGGCGGTATCAGGATGATTCAAATATATACCGGCAATGGAAAAGGAAAGACAACTGCTGCCTTAGGCCTTGCCTTAAGAGCGGCAGGCGCAGGTTTGAATGTTTATATTGCTCAATTTGCCAAAGGTCGTTATTATAGCGAGTTACGGATTTTAAAGAAGATAAAGAATATTAAGGTAGAGCAGTTCGGTAGGAGGTGTTTTATAAAAAAGAGGCCTGAAAAGATAGACGCTGAACTTGCTTCCAAAGGCCTTGAATCTGCTAAAAAAGCTATTCTAAGTAAAAAATACCGTTTAGTTATACTTGATGAGATAAATATTGCATTAAACTTAAGATTAATCCCTTTAAAAGAAGTTTTGGAAATCTTAAAGAGCGCCCCTAAAGAAAAGGAGATAGTCCTTACCGGAAGATATGCGCCTTTACAGATTATTAAAATAGCAGATTTAGTTAGCCGCATAGATGAGGTAAGGCATTATTATAAAAAGGGTGTTAAGGCGCGTAGGGGGATAGAATTTTAATCTTGACAATTTAAAGAGTTTATACTAACATTGTTTCATTAGAGGAGGTAGTTTATGTTAGCTTTAAGTTTAATTTTAATTGGGATATTATTAAGGTTCATGCCTCATCCGGCAAATTTTACGCCTGTGGCAGCTATAGCTTTATTTTCCGGTGCTTATTTAAAGAGAAGGTATGCTATTTTGGTCCCGCTATTACTTATGGCTTTAACCGATGTTTTTATCGGTGTGCATAATGTTTTGATATTTACATGGGGTTGTTTTGTTTTATCAGCATTGTTAGGCAGGGTATTGCATAAACATAAAGGCATTATTCCTGTAGCAGGGATGTCGCTGTTCTCTTCGTTTATCTTTTATATAGTTACTAATTTTGGTGTTTGGGCTATGGGTTGGTACCCGCAAAACCTAAAAGGCCTAATAGATTGTTATATCTTAGCCTTGCCTTTTTTACGCGATTTTACAATTTCAACTTTAATTTATTCGGCAGTATTTTTTACTGCTTATGAATACATTACCTTAAAGGTTAAAGAGAAAAAGTTAGTAAAGGTTCTTTTGTAATTTTTTTAGTTAAAGTTTATGAGCTAAGGGAAGGTTGTGCAAATCAGCCACAGTCCCGCTGCTGTAAGAGGGGTACGAAATCTTCTTAGATAATATAAGCCACTGGGTAATTCCGGGAAGGCAAAAGGAAGAGATTAGGATGAGCCCTTAAGTCAGAAGACCTAGCCATAGACAAAGTCTTTTAAAAAAAATTCTAGCCCGCGGACAAGGCTAGAAGGGAAACAGGGATACCCTTAATGCTAAAGGTTAGCGTTAAGGGTTTTTTATTTTTAAGGTCCGCAGAAAGGGAAAAGAGAAGATGAAGGTAGCAAAAGTAGTGGGGATAGTTTTAATAGGATTAGTTTTAATAGCGGGTTTTACAAGAGTATCTTTGGGAGAGAGCCTTGGTTTAATCCAGGATGCTTTAATAGAAGATAAGGAGGTTAGTTTAGGAAGAATAGTAGTAACGCCCATGCGCTATCCACAGGAAAATGGTAATTCAGCCTCTAGTATTACAATAATTACTCAAGAAGAAATAGAAAACTCTAATGCCAATACTACCGTGGATTTATTGCGTAAAGTTCCGGGTTTAGTTGTTCGGGATTGGTTTGGTAATGGTACTAAAGCTGCGGTAGATATGGGTGGATTTGGAGAACAGGCTGCTTTAAATGTTTTAGTGTTAATTGATGGCAGAAGAGTAAATGATGTAGATTTAAGCGGTGTAGATTGGCGCCAGATAACTACAGATAGAATAGAAAGGATAGAGATAATTCGCGGAGGGTCGGCAGCAGTACTTTATGGGGACAATGCGTCAGGAGGAGTTATCAATATTATAACTAAAACAGGTAAAAATAATATGAAGGCTAATTTTTATGCATCTTATGGTAGCTATGATTCATTTAGTCAGGGTCTATCTTTAGGGGGTGATATTAATGATAAATTGAATTGTTACATTGGGGGATCTTACGATGCTTCTCACGGGTATCGTAAGAATACCTTTAATAAAGACAAAGATTTTTATTCGAATCTTGGTTTCGATCTCAGTGATTTATTTTCTATTGGTTTTAACTTTAATTTTCACTCTTCAACTTATGGTTTGCCCGGAGCTCTTTATCAGTCTGATATTAATGAACACGGCAGAAGACATGCTAGATATGCTGATGATCATGTTAATAACAAGGATTATTACCTTGCCTTGCTTCCTAAAATTATTTTTAATAATTATGGGGAGTTGAGTTTTGATTTTAATTATAGGAGTAAAGATACAGATTCTTATTTTCTCACATCCAATTTAGATACTCAGCGTAATGAGATAGATACTTTTGGTTTTTTAACTAAATATTATTTAGATAGTAATATTTTTAATTATAAGAATAGTTTTGTAATGGGAGTTGATTTTTACCGTACTTTATTTAAATCCCAGACCTATTTAATTTCAGATGATACAGCTCTTAATAAATACACACATATTAATAAGAATTCATTAGGTTTTTATTTGCAGGATGAATTATTTATTAAAGATGATTTATCATTAGTGGGAGGCTATAGGTATGAATTAGCGCGCTATGCTTTTGGGTATCATGATAATGATTTACATGGATGGGGGAAAAGCCCAGATATTAGCACTAGATTAAAAGCAAAGATAAGCGCTTTTAATTTGGGAGTTGTTCATACTTATGGTAAGGATTCTAGTATTTTTTTTAACGTTAATAAGAGTTTTAGGTTTCCTCAAGTTGATGAATTTACCTATATTGACTCTAGCTATCAACAGCAGTTAAATACTGATTTAAAGCCGCAGTCTTCGGTTAATTTTCAAGCAGGGTTAAGACATAGTTTTGATGATAGAGTTAAGATTGAGATTTCTGGTTTTAGGATGTTTATTAAAGATGAGCTTTATTATAATGCTAAAGATACACTTGTTTGGGGTTTCTGGAATGGCAAGAATGCTAATTATGATCGGACTATACATCAAGGGATAGATTGTTCTATCGACATTAACCTTAATAAAAGACTGAATGTTTTTGGCAATTATACTTTACTTGATGCGTATTTTAATGGTGGGGAATATAGCAAAAATGATATACCTCTAGTTCCAAGACATAAGGCGAGTGTTGGTTTCAGGCTAAATCTATTTAAGGGTGTATTTTTTAATATGGTAGGAACGTATGTAGGCAGTAGGTATTATTTAAATGATCAGGCTAATGCTTATTCGCGCTTAGGAGGATATATAGTTACAGATACAAACATCATGTGGAGTTATAAAAGCTTTAAGATTGCTTTTGGAATAAATAATTTATTTGAAAGCGATTATTCTGAATATGCTGGGGTTAACGTTGATACTGGGCAAAAATTTTATTATCCTAGCCCGGGTAGAAGCTTTAATTTGCGCCTCGATTACGTGTTTTAATAGTTGGTTGTAGTATATGGGGCGCTATTGATTGCAAGGGTTGCTTGTGCTAAACTAAGGCTATGAAAGACTTTAGGCTATTACAGGGAGCGGTACTACTTTCATTATCAGCGCATGCCCTTGCTATATTTGGCGGCAACCTCTTACCTTGCTTTAAGGTTTTAAATGAAGATAAGCAGATTAAGGTAACCTATATAAAGATAGAGCATAAGCCAAAGGAACTACCTAACCCATTAAGAGAGAAGATGCCTAAGGGCTCACCGCCTCCTTTTATAGAGCCAAAAGATATACGCAAAGATAACAACATTCAAAAACCAAAAGAGTTAAAATTTGATAAGCCGGAATTAATGGAGCCTGAGGTAGTAGCTTTAAAAAAGATAATAAAGATGCCTGCTATTGAGCCGGCAAAGATAGATAATCCCTCTTACATAAGTTATTATCAAACAGTAAGGGAAAAAATAAGAAGGTCTGCTTATAGGAATTACGCAAAGAATGAGACCGGAGAGGTTTATCTTGTTTTTATTATTAGTAACGACGGCGTACTTAAGCAGGCGCGTTTAGTTGAGGAGAAGTCATCAAAAAGCCTCTACCTTAAAAACGTTGCCTTATCCAGCATTAAAGATGCTTCGCCGTTTCCTAACTTTCCCAAAGAGCTTGATTATGAAGAGCTCTCCTTTAATGTAGCTATATCTTTTGAGCTTGAGTAGTTTTTTAATAGCCTTTCCTTATATTGACAGAGCTAAAAATAGTGTTATAATAATATACTTAAATAGAGATGAAAGGAGATGATTATATTGCCAGAGGTTGAAGTTAAAAAAGACGAGTCTTTTGAGTCTGCTTTGCGTAGGTTTAAGAAGAAGATTGAGCAAGAAGGTATATTAAGAGAGGTAAGGGACCGTAAGTACTACGAAAAACCAAGCGAGCGTAAAAGAAAAAGGTCTAAAGAGAGAAGATAATTTAGGTTTTAACGAATATATCTATGATCCGTAATCCTGTTGTTTCAGGGTCATTTTATCCTTCTTCTGCTTCTAAGATAGAAGGGATGATAAAAGGGTTCTTACCTCAAGATAAGCCTGCTCAGACAGAAGCCATAGGCTGTATTTTACCCCATGCAGGGTATATTTACTCAGGTAAGGTAGCTGCCTTAACCCTTTCTCAGATTGATATACCTGAAAAAGTGATTCTTTTTGGGCCTAATCACACCGGATTAGGCCTTTCCTTTAGTTTAATGCCTAAAGGGGTATGGAGTACTCCGTTAGGGGAGGTAAATATTGATAGTAATTTAGCCGGGCTTATTTTACGCAATTCAAGGCGTATTAAAGAAGATTATCTTGCCCATGCTAAAGAGCACTCGTTAGAAGTAGAGCTACCTATTATCCAGTATTTTAAAAATGATTTTGAGATTGTCCCGATAGCCTTTTTATCGGATAATTTAGGCGTTTTAATTGAAGAGGGGATTAATATAGCTAAGGCTATTAAGGATTATTCCGCTTGTAAAGTGCTTTTAGTAGCCAGTTCCGATATGACCCATTATGAGCCTGAGGCAGAGGCGAGGGAAAAAGATAATCAGGCGATAGAAGCAATTCTTTCCTTAGATGAAAAAAAACTTATGGAACGTATTGCCTCTTTTAATATAAGTATGTGCGGATATGCCCCGGTGATAGCTATGTTATCCTGCGCAAAAGAATTAGGAGCCTCAAAGGGTAAATTGGTTGCATACCAGACGAGCGCAGAGGCAAGCAAAGATAAAACAAGCGTAGTTGGATACGCAGGAATAATACTAAACTGATGAACGAGCAAAAAAAAGATTTTATCCCCCCTAATCCGGATTTTAGCTTTTTTATTACTACTATCTCTATTCAGGCTTCTATAGCTTTAGGTAAAATAGCAAACCCTGCTACAAATAAGATGGAGGAGGATTTAACCCAAGCTAAATTCCTCATAGATACTTTAGGGATGCTACAAGAGAAGACTAAAGGCAACCTGGATACAAATGAATCTAAACTTTTAGAAAATTTGCTTTATGAATTAAGAAGTGCCTATCTTTCAAAATCTGACAAAAAAGGGGGGCAAGGTTGATAGATAAGGAACTTTTGGATATTTTAGCCTGTCCCTCATGTAAGGGGGATGTTTTTTTAAAAGAGGGCTGGATAGTCTGTAAAACTTGCGGGAAGAAGTACCCTATTAAAGACGGGGTGCCGATTATGATTATAGAGGAAGCCGAAGATTAACTATGAAACGGATATTAGTTATACACGGGCCTAATTTAAATTTATTAGGCAAAAGAGAGCCTAAAGTGTATGGCAAGATAACCCTTAAAGAGATTAACCAAGGGTTAATGAAGATAGCTAAAAAGCGTAAGGCCTCTTTAACCATTAAACAGTCTAATCATGAAGGGCAGATAGTAGAGATAATCAATAAGGCCATAGGTAAATTTGATGCCCTTTTGATTAACCCCGCAGCTTATACGCATACTAGCGTTGCTATAAGAGACGCCATAGCTGCCACAGGCCTTTTTACAATAGAGGTCCACCTCTCTAATATCTATTCCCGCGAGGAGTTCCGCCATAAATCCCTCATTAGCCCAGTAGCTAACGGGACTATTTTAGGTTTTGGTGCTAAAAGTTATTATTTGGGATTAGAGGCAATTTTAGAATTAATTTAACTTAATGAATAATAGAGCCAGGGTTTTCCAAAAAAGGCTTTCTAATAGCAATTTAGATGGGTTTATCCTTTCTTTTGCGCAAAATCTATCCTACCTGACCGGAATTTCTAACTCTGAGGCCTATACCCTTATCTCTAAGCGCGCAATAACTTATTTTACTGATCCAAGGTTTAAAGATAGTTCAAAGAAGATGCTAAAAGGGCAGGCTACTTTGAAAATTTTCCGCGGTTCTGTATTTGGGCAACTTGCGCAAACAATTATAAAACAAGGTTTAAAAAGAGTAGGCTTTGAAGAGAGGCACTTACCTTTTGCCGAGTATAAGAAGATAAAGTCTCTACTTAAAGGAAGAGCCCTTCTTGTGCCTACCTATGGGGTTGTAGAGGGATTAAGGGAGGTCAAAACTCCTGAAGAGATATCAAATATTAGAAAAGCGCTTACAATTACTGCCTCAGCAGTTCATTTCATTAAAGATTTTCTGCAACCAGGCCTTAAAGAGTTAGAGATAGCTGCTGAATTAGAGCGTTTTATAAGGTATCAGGGCGCTAGCGGCTCTTCATTTGACACTATTGTTGCTATAGGAAGCAACTCTGCTTATCCTCATCATAAGCCTACCTTAAGGAAGTTAAAAAATAACGAAATCCTTCTTATTGATATGGGGGTAGATTATCTTGGCTATAAATCCGACTTGACAAGGGTCTTCTTTTTGGGTAAAATTAATACCCTTGCCTTTAAAATTTATAATATTATAAAGGAAGCCCAAAGGTTAGCAATCAAAGAGATAAGGCCGGGGAAGAGTTGTACTGAGATAGATGCCGTTGCTCGTAACTATATAGCTTCTAAGGGTTACGCAAAAAACTTTACTCATAGCTTAGGCCATGGAATTGGCCTAAATGTGCATGAGTCACCCTATATAACCTGCGGGAACAACGAAATTTTAAAGGAAGGGATGGTCTTTACCGTAGAACCGGCGATTTATCTTCCGGGTAAGTTCGGGGTACGTATTGAAGATATGGTTTTAGTGGTTAAAAATGGATGCGAGGTCTTAAGTGGCTCTATCGATAAATGATATAAAATCAGGGGTTACTATTCTTGTTGACGGCGGGGTTTTTGTTGTTGTTGATGCCCAGCATGTTAAACCGGGGAAGGGGACTGCCTTTGTGCGCGCAAAACTTAAAAATATGAAAAACTCTTCTATTTTAGATAAAACCTTTCGTGGCGATGAAAAGATTGAACAGGCTTATGTAGAGGAGCGCAAGCTTCAGTACCAATATACCTCAGGCCACCTATTCCATTTTATGGATCAAGATAACTTTGAGGAGATAGCTGTTTCCCAGGAAGCATTGGGAGAAAAGAGGATATTCCTCAAAGATAACCTTGAGGTTTTAGGGTACTTTTATAAAGACGATGTTCTTTCTATTAACCTGCCTAACTTTATTGAATTTGAGGTTACCCATACTGAACCGGGGATAAAAGGGGATACGGCCAAAAGCGGCACTAAGCCTGCACAGGTAGAGACAGGCGCAACTATTCAGGTTCCGCTTTTTATTAATATCGGGGATAGGATAAAGGTTGATACCCGTAGCGCAGAATACGTTGAAAGGGTTAATTAAGAAGAAGGAAGGAACTTATGAATATAAAAGAGATTAAAGAGATGATTAATCTTATGAACGAGAATAACTTGATGGAGCTTGAGATAGAAAAGGATGGTATGCGCATCCGCCTTAAAAAAACTCCTGCTGGGGTAGAGGCTCTTTCTATGCCTATTATGCCAGAGAGAGAAAAATATGTTGAGACTCCTGTAATCCAACCTAAAGAGTCCTCTAAGGAGCAGAGTAGCAAATCTATAGAGATAAAATCTCCTATGGTTGGGACATTTTACCGCGCGCCTAGCCCTGAATCTGCGCCTTTTGTAGAGATTGGCCAGAAGGTAGAGCCTGGGCAGGTCCTTTGCATAATAGAGGCAATGAAACTTATGAATGAGATTAAAGCAGAGGTAAGAGGAAAGATACTTGAGGTATTAGTTGATAATGCTGAGCCTATTGAATTCGGCCAACCGATATTTTTAATAGAACCTCTATAAAGGATGTTTTCTAAGATACTTATTGCAAACCGAGGCGAAATAGCCTTAAGGATTATACGGGCTTGCCGTGAATTAGGAATACGCACAGTAGCGGTTTATTCTCAGGCAGACCGCGATTCCTTGCATGTTCGTTTTGCGGATGAGGCTGTTTGCATAGGTAGCGCACCTTCTTCTGGTAGTTATCTTAATATTCCTGCTATTATCAGCGCAGCTGAAATTACTGACGTAGAAGCGATACACCCGGGATACGGGTTCTTAGCAGAGAATGCCCATTTTGCCGAGATATGCGAATCTTGCAAGATAACCTTTATTGGCCCTACTCCTCAAAATATTAGATTGATGGGGGATAAGATGGCTGCGCGCTCCTCTATGCATAAGGCAGGGTTACCGATAGTCCCTGGTAGCGCTGCAGCGATAAAAAATAAAGAGGAGGCATTAAAGACGGCTAAATCAATAGGCTATCCTGTAATCATCAAGGCTGCTGCCGGAGGAGGAGGCAAGGGGATGCGTATATGCCATAATGACCTTACGCTTATCTCAAGCATCATGACTGCGCAGTCAGAAGCAGAAGCAAATTTTGGGAACTCAAATGTATATATAGAAAAATATATTGAGAAGCCCCGTCATATAGAGGTTCAGATTATAGCCGATAGGTTAGGGAATATATTACAGTTAGGAGAAAGGGATTGTAGTATTCAAAGAAGGCATCAAAAGCTCCTTGAAGAATCCCCTTCCTCGGTTGTAGATACCAAGATGCGTAAAAAGCTTGGAGAGTTGGTTATAAAAGGGATGAAGTCAGTAAATTATTTAAGTTGTGGGACGATAGAGTTTTTATTAGATACAAAAACAAGCAAGTTTTATTTTATGGAGATGAATACTCGTATTCAGGTAGAGCACCCTGTAACAGAGATGGTTACAGGGATAGATTTGATTAAAGAGCAGTTACGGGTAGCCTCAGGAGAGAAGCTTAAGATTCGCCAAGAGGATATTCAGATTAAAGGCGCGGCTATAGAATGCAGGATTAATGCTGAAGACCCGGAAGCAGGATTTATGCCTTCTCCGGGGAAGATTAATGATTTGGTTTTGCCCGGAGGGCCTAATGTCCGGGTGGATACACATTTATACGCAGGATACGAGGTGCCCCCTTATTACGATTCATTGTTGGCTAAGCTTATAGTATATGGGAATAACCGTAATGAAGCGATAAAGGGTATGTCGCGCGCTTTAAGCGAGTTTGTCATTTCGCCGATAAAAACAACTATACCTTTTCATCTAAAACTTATGGAGAATCCTTTATTTTTAAAAGGCGATATATCTACGCATTTTATACAGGATATGCTTAAAGATGAACCTAAAGGAGGTTAGAAGATTGTCACAGGAACAGACGCGTACAGAATTAGGCGTGATTAAAGTACATGAAAACGTGATTGCCTCTATTGCTTCTATTACAGCAGTAGAAACTCCCGGGGTAAAATCCGTAGATAAAAGCCTAAGGGCTAAAGTTGCAGAGATTTTAGGCAGAAAGAGAAACTTAGGTGTTAATGTTAAGATTAGCAGGGCTCAAGAGGTTAGTATAGGGATACCATTAATAGTAAAATACGGTTTTAATATTCCTGAGGTAGCGGGGATGGTTCAGGATAATGTCCGGCAGGCTTTAGAGAAGATGACTAATTTGTTAATCAAGGATATAAACGTTAATGTAACCGGTATAGAAAGGGGCTGATTATGAGGATATTTACTGTTTTAGGGGTATTATTTTATGCAACGGTTATAATTTTGACAGGCATCGTTTTAATATCCTTTTCTTTCAATCTTTTATTGCCGCAGGATATAAATCAAGCGCTCCTTCGTATTCAAGAGAGCATTAATACCCGCGTGGTTACCGGTTTATCAGGATTACTCTTAGTTTTAATAAGCTTTTCTTTTGCCCAGTTGATTCTTGGGCGCCTCCAACGCGAGAAGACGATAGCCTTTAGCACTTCTTCAGGAGAGGTGACCATAGCCCTTTCTGCAGTTGAGGATTTAATACGTAGGCTTACAACTGCTATGCCAGAGATAAAGGAGCTTAGGCCTGATGTAATCGCTAGTAAAAAAGGGATAATCGTTGATTTAAGGGTTATATTAAAAAGAGAGGTTAATATCCCGGAATTAACCTCACGCCTTCAAGAGATAACAAGAGGAAGGATTCAAGAGGTTTTAGGCATAGAAGAGCAGATTATCGTTAAGATCCATGTGGCTAAGATAGTAGCATCGGAAGAAAAGAAGAGAAAGGACTGGGAGAAAGAAGGGTTAACAGCCCCTTTTGCCGGTTACGAGAGAACTTAACTATCAATTAAAAGGAGAAGATGAAAATGGAGAGGATAGGTATTTTAACTGGAGGAGGAGATTGTCCGGGATTAAATCCAGTAATAAGAGCAGCAGTAAGAAAAGGTTTGTTAGAAGGTTTTGAGTTTATAGGGATTAAGGATGGCTGGAAGGGCTTGGTAGAGAACACTACTATCCCGCTAAACATAGATACTATTTCGGGTATTCTTAATAAAGGTGGAACTATACTGGGAACGTCGCGTACCAACCCTTATAAAAAAGAGGGCTTAGTAGAAAAGGTAAAGGAAAATTTCAAAAAAATGGGCCTCCATGCTTTAATAGCAATTGGAGGAGAAGATACCTTAGGTGTGGCTTCAAAACTTTTTGATGATGGTTTGACTAATGTAGTTGGGGTCCCTAAGACTATAGACAACGACCTCTCTGCCACAGATTATACCTTTGGTTTTGATACAGCTTTAAATATAGCCACAGAAGCTATAGATAGGTTGCATACAACTGCCGAGAGTCATCATCGTGTTATAGTTGTTGAGGTGATGGGCAGGCACGCAGGTTGGATTGCGGTTGAAGCAGGAATAGCCGGGGGGGCGGATGTTACCTTAATCCCGGAAGTTCCGATTGATTTAAATGAGGTTTGCGAGATAATAACTAAGAGACGCTCTAGAGGAAAGTCTTTTAGTATAGTGGTAGTGGCTGAGGGGGCGCAATTCAAAGAAAAAGGGATGGTGCTTCAGGAGCAAGAATTAGATGCTTTTGGCCATGTGAGGCTTGGTGGAATAGGGGATATTTTGGCTAAAGAGATAGAAAAAAAGACCGGTTTTGAAACAAGGGTTGCAGTCTTAGGGCATCTTCAAAGAGGAGGTTCTCCTACTGCCTTTGATCGGGTCCTCGGGACAAGGTTAGGGGTAAAGGCAGTGGAGATGATCAAGGAGAAGAAGTTTGGAAGGATGGCAGCTTTGCAAGGGGTTAAAATAGTGGATGTGCCTTTAAAGGAAGCAGTAAAAGAATTAAAAACTGTGGACCTAGCGCTGTATAATGTTGCTAAAGTCTTCTCAGGCTAAAAGGAGAAATATGCGCAGGGTAATAGAAGATGCTATATTAGAAAGTATAAGGGTTAAAGAAGGGCTTATTAAAGCCAATATAGGAGATATTCTTAAAATAGCTAATGAAATAATATCTTCTATTAAAAAAGGCGGAAAGTTAATTATCTTTGGCAATGGCGGTTCTGCAAGCGATGCCCAACATATCGCCGCGGAATTAGTAGGCAGATTTAAAAAAGACCGTCCTGCATTGCCGGCTATAGCCCTTACGGTAAATACATCAATAATAACGGCATTGGCTAATGATTTTGGCTATGAGGCCGTATTTGCAAGGCAGGTTGAGGCTCTGGCTAAAAAACCGGATATAGTATTAGGCATATCTACCAGCGGGAAGGCTAAAAATGTCTCTTTGGGGTTAAAGGAGGCAAAAAAAATGGGCCTTTATACAATAGCCTTAACCGGTTGCGACGGGGGGGAGGTTAAAGGCGATGCGGATATTTCTTTGATTGTGCCTTCTTATGATACTCCGCGGATACAAGAATCTCATATCTTAATCGGGCATATTATCTGTCAATTAGTAGAAGATTCCGGCGTATGTTGAAAGATAAGATAAAGAGCTTAAGTTTCCTTAAGAAAAAAATTCTAAAACTTAAAAAGAAAGGCAAAAGAATAGTTTTTACTAACGGATGCTTTGACCTGCTTCATTACGGGCATGCTAAATATCTTGAGGATGCTAAAGCAAAAGGGGATATTCTTATAGTAGGGGTTAATAGCGATTCTTCGGTAAGAAAAATTAAGGGTAGTTTGCGTCCGATAGTAAAGGAGGGTTACCGCTTAAAATTAGTTGCCGCTTTAGAGAGTGTTGATTTTGTTTTAAAATTTAATGAAGAGACCCCTTTAAATATTATAAAAAAGATAAGGCCGGATATTTTAGTTAAAGGCTCTGACTGGAGCAAGGAAAAAATAGTTGGGGGTGATTTTGTCCTAAACAGAGGAGGAAGGGTTTTGAGGGTAAAGCTTTGTAAAGGGCTCTCCACGACTAATCTTATAAATAAAATTGTTAAAACAAAGGTCCGTTAACCGTATTATTGACGCTAATATTAACCGCGCTAAAGAGGGCTTACGCGTTTGCGAGGAGGTTTGTAGGTTCGCTTTAGAAAGTAAAAAGTCTACTATTCTTTTTAAAAGAATCAGGCATAAATTAACTCGCTTGATAAAAGAGGTTGGCTTAAGGGTTAATTTTATAAGAAACCGCGATAGCCTTAAAGACGCCGGTAAGGGTATTAAAGCAGACGAGCTAAAAAGGTCAGGTATAGAAGATATATTTATGGCTAATATCCAAAGGGCAAAAGAATCGGTAAGGGTATTAGAGGAGTTTAGTAAGTTATCCGACGTTAAAGTATCAATGAAATTTAAAAGGCTTCGTTATTCAATTTATGAGGTAGAAAAACAAGTTTTAACTAAATTGATAAAATGACCCAATTAGAAGAAGCAAGGAATAATAAAATTAACTCAACCTTATGCAGGATAGCAAAAAAAGAAGGAGTATCTTCTTTGGCTTTGCTTAAAAATATAAAGTCCGGCAGGACGGTTATCTTAAAAAATAACTCGCGCTTTCTTAAAAGCCCCTGCGCAGTAGGCAGGGGTGTTTCAACAAAGATTAATGCTAATATTGGTACCTCCACCGATAAATTTAATATTAAAAATGAGTTAAAAAAGATAGATATCTGCATAAAATATGGAGCGGATACGATTATGGATTTAAGCGTAGGCGGCAATATAAAGAAGATGCGCGCAGAGGTCCTCGGTTATTCGCCTATCCCCGTAGGTACTGTTCCTGTTTATGAATTAGCGGTAAGTGCGCAAAAAAGAGGCAACTTGTTAAACTTTGATTACATAGATATGTTGGAGGTCCTTGAATCTCAAGCTAAAGAAGGGGTTGATTTTTTTACTATTCACGCAGGTGTAACAAAAAAAAGTATAAGCGCTCTTAAGAAGAGCAAGAGGGTTTTAAATATAGTCTCAAGGGGTGGAGGGATATTGGCTAGTTGGGTTAAGAAGCATAAAAAAGAAAACCCTTTTTTTGAGTATTTTGACAAGATATTGGATATAGCTTATAAGTACGATGTGGTATTAAGTTTAGGAGACGGGATGCGCCCCGGCTCTATACTTGATGCAAATGATAGCGCTCAATTTACCGAGCTTAAAATTTTAGGGGAATTAGCGCTTAGGGCAAGAAGAAGAAACGTTCAGGTTATGATAGAAGGCCCCGGGCATGTCCCGTTAAACCTTATTAAAAAGAATATAGAGATGCAAAAAAAGTTTTGCTATGGAGCGCCTTTTTATGTTTTAGGGCCTCTTGTTACGGATATAGCAAGCGGTTATGATCATATCAGTGCTTCTATAGGAGGGGCTATTGCCGCAGGTTTTGGTGCTGATTTTCTTTGTTATGTTACCCCGGCAGAGCATTTAAGGCACCCTTCCTTATCAGATGTAAAGGAGGGCATAATAGCCTCTAAGATAGCAGCGCATGCGGCGGATATAGTTAAAAAAAATAAAAGGGCAATTAACCTTAATAGGCAGATTTCTCTTGCTAGAAGAGACCGTAATTGGGCTAATCAGATTAAATTATCCATAGACCCTGATAAGGCCAAAGAATACAGGTCTTCTTCTAAGCCGTTAGATGAGGAGGTATGCACTATGTGCGGAGGGTATTGTCCGGTTAAGCTTGCGGGCGTAGTTCATCGGTAGAACACCAGCTTCCCAAGCTGGATAGGGCGGTTCGATTCCGCTCGCCCGCTTTATAAAAATTATGTTTATTAAAAGAAGGATATTTTTATTTATCTTTTTATTAATATTACCTATTTTTTATATCTTAGGATGTTCTACAACGCCGAATATCTATCCTGCTTTACAACCGCCTATCTTAGATTCTCCTGGAGTTTATCATACGGTCACTAAGGGGCAGACCCTTTGGGGCATATCTAAACAATATGGGGTAGATTTAGAGTTATTGACCAAGATAAACCGAATTTTAGATAATAGGTCTATTGAGATAGGGCAGAAGATTTTTATCCCGGATAAGCTAAGAGATAAAAAATTAGAGCATGCATATAGCCAAGGGGATGATTTTATCTGGCCGGTTAAGGGAAGGATAATATGCCCTTTTGGCCAAACTTTTAGGAATAGGGTTAACAAAGGTTTAATTTTAGCTCCCTATGAGAGTAGCGATGTTTTAGTTTCTCGTTCAGGGAGGGTTGTTTTCTTAGGCGAGAATTTTGCCGGTTTAGGTACGACTCTAATTATAGATCACGCTGACGGTTTCTTTACTGTTTATGGGGTAAACTCTGATATTTTTGTTAAACTGGGAGAGAGTGTTAAGCGGGGCACAGTTATAAGCCGCATCTCGCTTTCGGGGAAGAATACTTATCTTCATTTTGAAATAAGGAAGGGCCAAGTTCCTCAAAACCCAACATTTTATCTGTCATGAGTAAAAATAATTTTTTTGGGCGTCAGGCACAATTAGAGTTATTAAATAAGCGTGTTAGCGGGCTTAAAGATAATTACCGCCAGAATATAGCTATAATTGGAGATGAGCTGGTCGGGAAAACCTCCTTAATTTTTAAATTCATAGAGGATTTTCATGATAACCAAATCCTGACTCTTTTTATTGATACCCGTATTGAGTCTGTGGAGATTTTTTCAAAAAGGTTTATCGGCGTATTGCTTTATAATTTTTTAAGTAATAGCGGTTTAATTCTAAAAGAGGATTTGGATTTTCTCATTGACAGGTCCTTAAGCTATATCCCCAAAACAACAGAAAAGATAAAATCTATACTAAACAATTTATCTAAGAGAAAAACCTCCGGGATATTCCCCGAACTTATCTCTCTATGCGAGAGCCTTTATCAGGAGACGGGCAAATCATCGGTAATCATTTTTGATGAGTTTCATAATTTAGAGCTCTTAGGCTTTAAAAATTTCTATAAAGACTGGTCAAAGATTTTAGTCTCCAACAAGAATATTATGTTTATTATTATCAGTTCTTTAAAATTTAAAGCCAGTGAGATACTTTCTAAGGGGCTCTCATTACTTTTTGGGAACTTTGAGGTTATTACTATTGAGCCTTTTGATACAAGGACAAGTATGGAGTATTTAAACTTACGCCTTAAAGACCAAGATACACCTTTGCCCTTGAAGGAATTTATAATACATTTTACCGGTGGATATCCGATGTATATGGATATTATTTCTGATTCGCTTATTACTAAAAAAGATTCTACCTTTCCTGAGCTTTTAGAGGATATACTTTTTGCTACCTCAGGAGCCCTAAACCAGCGTTTTGTTAATTATTTAAAACGTTTTGATAAACGCCCTTCAGGCAACGATAGCATTAATATGCTTTATCTTATCTCAAGCGGTAGGAATAAACTAAAAGAATTAGCGCATATATTACGCAAGAAGAAGAGCGAGGTTAATCTAATGGTTACGCGGTTATTGGAGTTAGATACCATTACTCGTAGCGGAGATTTTCTGCGGATTAATGACCGTGTTTTTAGTTTTTGGTTAAAATTCGTTTATCAAGAAAAACTTAACTCTTTGACTTTTGACGCAAAAAACCAAAAGGCACGGTTTCGTGACCAGATAGATGCTATGGTTCAGGAGTTTACGCTTATTTCTCAAAAAACGCTGATGGAGAGGATGAATGATTTATTCAGGCTCTTTGAAGATGAAATTTTACAGATAGAAAAAAAGAAGATAAGGTTGAATCATTTCCGTGAGATAAAGCCGTTGGAGTTTAAAGGGGATGCTCTTAGAAAAGGCTTAATCGGCCGTTCTGACCAATCTCTCTGGATAGTAGCAGTTAAAGCCAAAAGCCTTAAAGAAGAAGATATAATTGCATTTTCCAAAGAGTGTAGGAAATACAGGCATAAGCAGCAAAGAAAGGTAATTGTCACCTTAGATGATATAGATGCAAACACAAGATTAAGGGCGATGGAAGAGAAGGTTTGGGCGTGGGATATTGATAAACTAAATTATTTCTTTGACCTTTATTCAAGGCCTAGGGTAATATCATGAAGATAGTTGTTGTTTCGGATACCCATATTTGCGGTGAGATTAAAGATTTCCCTGGAAATTTACTTGACGATATAAAGAGTGCTGATTTAGTTATACATACAGGAGATTTTACAGAAGTTGAATGTTTTCAAAGCCTAAAAGCCCTTGCTAAAGACCTCCAGGCTGTGCACGGGAATATGGATTCCGAAGAATTAAAGAAAAGGCTCCCAGCAAAGAGCCTTTTTAATGTAGGCGGGTATAAGATTGCAATTACCCATGGCAGTGGAGCGCCTCTTAATATAATCTCTGTATTAAGTAATGCCTTTAAAGCAGATAACCCCGATATTATTATCTTTGGGCATACCCATACGGCTTTTAATAAAAAGATAAACGATACCCTTTATTTTAACCCCGGGTCTCTCTTTGATAGATTTTATGCTGAGTTTAATTCCTACGGGATCATTGAGATTAACGGGGGTATTAATGCAAGAATAGTAAAAATTAATAATGCATAGAAAAAAAAGAACAAATAAGTCCGAAGAACTTCTTGCTGTGTATGCTATGAGAAGCTCAGAAAGTAAAGGGAGAGTTTATCCTGAAGCAGAGCATTCTTACCGCTCCTGTTATCAGCGTGACCGGGATAGGATAATACACTCAGCGGCCTTTAGAAGGCTGGAATACAAAACTCAGGTTTTTGTCAATCATGAAGGGGACTATTACCGGACACGCTTAACTCATACGTTAGAGGTATCGCAAATTGCCCGGACAATAGCCTCTGCTTTACGCCTTAATTCAGATTTAACAGAAGCAATATCATTAGCCCATGACGTAGGGCATACTGCTTTTGGGCATTCAGGGGAAGAAGCGCTTAATGAGCTTATGCTTAAAGAAGGTGGGTTTAATCATAATGCTCACGGTTTAAGGGTAGTTGATTACCTTGAAGAGAGATATCCTCATTTTCCGGGGTTAAACCTTACTTGGGAGGTAAGGGAGGGGATTATAAAGCACTCTACCTTATTTGATGTTGCAGGTAAAGTAAAAGAGTTTGCTAAGTTTCCTTCTTCAAGCCTGGAAGCTCAGGTAGTTGATATTGCCGATGAGATAGCCTATGATAATCATGACCTTGATGATGGGCTGGCTTCAGGATTAATAGTAGAATCTGATTTATTAAAGATAGGTCTATGGAGAGATATAGATAAGAGGATATCTAAAGAATACGGTAATATCCCGTCCATTAAAAAAAGATACCTTATCATACGCTCGCTTATTGATTTGCAGGTTACCGATTTAATTAAAGAGACAGAGAAGAATATACTTTTATTAAAGCCGGTTAACTCTGATAGCATAAGAAGGTTAAATAAAAAGGTGGTTACCTTTAGTAGCAATATGTTAAAATTAAGGGTGCCCTTGAAGGACTTTCTTTTGAATCGGCTTTATCATCATTTTCGCGTAGTGCGCATGAGCATTAAGGCAAAGCGCTTCATACAAGAGTTATTTAAAGTTTATCTAAAAAATCCTAAGCAGTTGCCTTTGGATATACAAGAAAGGATAGCTAAGGACGGGGCAAAGAGGGCAGTATGCGATTATATTGCCGCAATGACGGATAGGTATGCCTTAGATGAATACAAAAAACTATTTACCCCCTACGAAGCGGTATAAGATATTAGTATCCTCTATACACGCTATTTATAGGCTGATTAATTCTACCTATGACCTAAAAGATTTAGTCGGTAGGTTAACAAAGCTGGTTGCCCAGATATTAAACTCTGACTACTGTATGATTACTCTCTTGGATGCAACAAAAAAGTATTCTATCTTAAGGTCTTCTATCAATAATAAGCGCCGATTCATTACCGATAAAAAAAATAAGATTACCGATAGGATAGAAAAAAGGATACTTAAAAACAGTTCGGTTGTAAGGAGGCCTAATTTAATTGCTGCTCCCTTGATATCGGATGACCTTATAGGCGTAATTGTCGTAAGGCGTTTTAAAAATAAAACACCTTTTGAGAAATTTGACCAAGATTTACTATTAACCTCCGTAGAGCAATCTATAACCGGTATTAAAAACTTGCAACTTTATGAAGAGCAGCAGAGAATAGTCTTTGGGAGTGTTAAGTCGCTGGTAACCCTTTTGGATACAAGGATTCCTAATGAATATACCCACTCTCCTTATTTTAGCCGCTTAGTCGTTGCCATAGGAAATGAGCTTCGCTTAGATGAAAAACAAATACAGAGTTTAAGGTATGCTAGTTTTCTTCACGATACCGGGAAGGTTGACATACCCTTGGAGATACTTACTAAAACCACCAAGCTTACTAAGCAAGAGTATAATATAATTAAAAAACATCCCCTTAAAGGGGCGCAGATATTAAGGCCCTTGCAGATATTAAAACCGGTTATCCCGATTATTATGCACCACCATGAAAGATACGATGGGACGGGATACCCTTCAAGGCTTAAAAAAAGGCAGATACCCGAAGGCGCGCGCATTATGGCAGTTGCCGATGCTTTTGAAGCGATGGTTTATGGCAGGCCCTACCGCGAAAGAAAGGATATAGATTCTGCGATAAAAGAGATACGCAAGAAAAGCGGCACTCAATTTGACCCTAAAGTAGTAGAAGCCTTCCTTAGGGTTATAAAAAAATTCAATACAAAGGTTTATACTAGGTAAATTAAGGGCAGGTTATGAACGAGAAATCTCAGGATCAACTAGAGCTCTTTTCAGATTCAACTGAAAAACAAAAATCTTCTTATAGAAAGGATAATCTAAGGCGTAATTCCAGAAATATTTACAGCTATGAAAGGGCGATACTTATTCTTATTGCCTTGATGGTAGTATCAATAATTGCCTTTTCTTTAGGCGTTAAAAAGGGTAGGAGCTTGCAGGTAGTTACTCTAGAAAAATCCCCCATAGAATACCCTAAAGAAGTAGGGGGGGCATCTTTTGTCACTGAAGAGTCCCTTAAAGAGTCCCTTAAAGAGCCGGCTAAAGAGGAATTAACCTTTGATATTCCTTCTAAAGAGGCTTATACTATACAGGTGGCGAGCTTTAAGACTCTTTCTAATACTAAAAGGGAGGCAGAGTTATTAAAGCAAAGGGGTTATGATTCTACAGTTATTAATAAGGGGAAACATATTATTTTATGCGTAGGTAATCTTTCTAATAAAAAAGAGGCGCAGGCTTTATTGTCAGAGTTAAGAAGATATTATAAAGATTGCCTTATAAGGAGGTTATAAAGATGTCTATACACCCGTCATTGGCAGTAGCTGAAAAAGATAAGAAACAAAGGTCAGTATTAAAACGTAGCGAACGGATTAGGGCGATGATTGATAAGGGCAACTGGAAAGAGGGGGATAAGGTCTATGGGTTGCCTAAACTTAAAACAGTAAGGATTAAAATTAAGAAAGAAAAGTCTGGGAAGGCCCAAGTAGCCTCTGCAAAAGGAGCATCTGCCGAGGCAGCCGCTGAAACAAAGAGTAAATAAAGAGTGCGTATTATCAAATTAAAGCTTAAAAAAAATTCCTACGATATTCTCACCGGTATAAAGATACTCCCTTTATTGGGGCGTTTTCTTAACCGTCTTAAAATCGGTAGGGATGCTTATATTATTACCAATAACCGCATTAAAAAACTTTACGGCAACCTAGTTGCTAAAAGTTTAAAGAGTGCTAGTTTTAATTTTGTATTTAAGACTGTTCCCGATACAGAAAAGGCAAAAGATATAAAGGTTGCTACTTCTTTGATTAAAGATTTGGCTAAGTTTGACCTTAAGAGAAAGCCCTTCATAATTGCCTTAGGAGGGGGGGTTATTGGGGATTTAAGCGGGTTTGTCGCTTCTATTTATAAAAGAGGGATACCTTATATCCAGGTTCCAACTACTTTATTAGCTCAGGTAGATTCTGCTATAGGGGGAAAGACTGCCATAGATTTAAAAGAGGGGAAGAATTTAGTTGGGGCGTTTTACCAACCTAAAATGGTTTTAAGCGATGTGTCCTGCCTTACAACTTTAACTAAGAAAGATATTAAAAGCGGATTAGCAGAGGTGATAAAATACGGGCTGATTAAGGACAGTAGGTTATTTGTTTATTTAGAGAAGAACTATAAAAAGATAATCAACCTAAATAAGCCTTCTTTAGAATATATAGTTAACTCTTGCTCAAGGATAAAAGCTATGGTTGTCTCTTCTGATGAAAAGGAGGAGAAAGGGATACGTACTATATTAAACTTTGGGCATACCATAGGCCATGCTATTGAGGCGGCATCAGGTTTTAAGGGGTACACGCACGGGGAGGCGATAGCTTTAGGGATGCTTGTTTCGCTTAGGATAAGCGTTGAGCTTAAGCTTATAGGCGAGGAGGAATTTGAAAGGGTAGAGTCATTGGTTAGGAATATCGGTTTGCCGGTGAAAATAGAAGGCGTATCTTTAAATAGTATCCTAAGAAAACATTATCACGATAAGAAGTTTAGCGGTAAATCTAATAAATTCGTCCTCTTGTCTAAATTAGGCAGAGTAAAAATAATTAATAACCTTCCTCTTGAGATTATACGTTCTGCTATTAGGGATAGGATTTATCTTTAACGAGAAGAATTAAGCAAGGTAATTACCTTTCCTTCAAAATCTAAAGACACCTTTTCTAAATTTATCTCTTTTACCTTTGCGTTTTGTATGGTGTCTCCGGGTTTAACTACCCTGTTATTAATTAAGGCATACCTTTCGTTGCCTTGGAAATATACCCCGTTTAATGTTAATTCAGGCTCTAGGGGCTCTTCTATAAGGGTGGGTTCTTCTATCTTATCTTGGGGGGTAATTTCCACAGTTGGCTCTATTGTTATAGGTTCAGGGATTAAAGAAGGTTGTGCTGCTTTAGAAATTTTAACTATATGTATAATAGTTTTTGCTATAAATACTAACGATAAAAGAATAAGGATTAATACAAGCAGAGGGTTTGGTTTTTTAATTTCAGGTTTTTTTGTAAAAGTAGAATTAGCCTGTTGGTTATTGGAGTTACTTGTATTTTTTTCTACTTTTTTTAAGGCATCATAAATTATGCTCAAATTTTTCCTCCTATTGCATAACTATCCAGTTCTTCAAGGCACTTGTTGATTATATTCCGGTCTATATTTTTGGATCCTGCAGTAAATCCTGCCAGTAAGGCCCTATCGCAAATCATATTTATTAATCGCGGTGTTCCCGAAGAAAAATTACTAATTCCTTCAATAGCCTCAATAGAAAACTCTATTCCTCCAGCTAAGCCGGCGACATTCAGCCTATGTTCAATATAATCTGCTATCTCTCTGTGTTCAAGGGGGAGGATATGATATCTAACCATAACCCTTTGCCTTAGTTGCCTTAGCTCATATAGATTTAGCCGTGCATTAAGTTCAGGTTGGCCTACGAGTATTACTTGGAGGAGTTTTTCTTTTTCCGTTTCAATATTAGAAAGAAGCCGTATTTGCTCTAAGAGCCCGGGTTTTAAGTTTTGTGCTTCATCTATAATTAATACAACATTATTCTTTAAAGATGATTCCTGCAGGAGAAATTCATTTAGCTGAGAGACCATCCCTAGCTTACTCTTTCCTAAGGGTAAAATTCCAAAGTCAGTTACTACAGATTCTAAGAGTTGTGTTTCTGAGAAGCGCGGATTTAATATAAAAGCAGTTTTTACATTTTTTCCAAGCTCGCCTAGGAAGAATCTACAGAGGGTGGTCTTACCGGTACCTATCTCTCCGGTTAAAACTATAATTCCTTTTCTCTCTGAGACTCCATAATGCAGGTGGGCTAAGGCTTCTTTATGCTTGCTACTGAGGTAAAAGAAGGCCGGGTCGGATGTAACATTAAAGGGGCGTTCTTTTAAACCGTAAAATTTACAATACATCTATTCTCCTTCTGCTTAATTATTATAACAAAAGGAGGGAGGATGTCAATTATTTGCTAAGAAAGAGATAATTAATTGACATGAAGGTTGATATATGTTATTATTATACTATAAAAGGGAGGAAAGAAATAGATTTTATAAAGCAAAAAAAGGAAAAGAGGCAGTTTCATCGCGTTAGCTTGCGCACAAGGCTTCGTTATCAGGTAAGGGGAGAGCCGGAGTATGCCAATACTATCTCTGATAATATAAGCGAAGGAGGAGTAGCTTTTGTTGCCTTGAAATTTATCCCTCCTGCTACTGCCTTAATGTTGGAATTAGACCTTCTTAATAGAACTCTTTATCCTATTGGAAGAGTTTCATGGTGTCAACCCTTGCCTCATTCACAAAAAAACAGATTAGGAGTGGAGTTTATAGAGTTTAACCAGTTTGAAAAGAATCTTTTGTCCGATTATATAAAGGTTAAAATAGCCTAATTTAAGAAAGGAAGATAAAGAGAAGATGCCCGAAGAAGCTACCGCAACAGTTACATCAGAAACAAAGCAAAAAGAAGAAAAACAAACAAATTGCTTAGCATGTAATAAGCCGTTAAAGAAGATAAAGATATATTACCGAAATGGCAAATTCTATTGCACCAAGAGGTGTTGGAAGAATTTTTTAGAGAAGTCTAAGGCTTCTTAAGGAGAATCAATGAAGATGGGCGCAGACAGAAGAATCCACCCGCGTATAGATAAAGAGCTTCCTTTTAATGTAGCTGCTAATGGGTATGGTTTTTCAACCACGACTAAAAATTTAAGCTGTGTCGGGGCTTATTGTAGGATCACCAAATATATACCTCCTTTTACTAAAGTATTGGTTAAACTAACTTTACCGATAAAAGAGAAGAATAAGGATAAAAATTATACCGTAACTTGCGAAGGCGTGATTGTAAGAACTGAAGATGAGAATAAGGGAGGTTTTAACATAGCTATATTTTTTAACGCAATTAAGGATGATCAGCGCAAGAAAATCTCCAAGTATATTAAACAGTTTGTCCGTTAATACATTCCTTCCAAACCTTGCCTTTTTAAAATAATATGGGCAGAACCTCTAAGGTAAAACCCGTTAAGCTTATAGCCGGATTTATATATTTAGACGAAGAAGTTTTTAAAAAATCCAAAGATATCTTAGAAAAAAAATACGGGCGGATAGATTTTGAAAGCCAAATCCTTCCTTTTGACTTAACCGATTATTACGCTGAGGAATTCGGGAAGAACTTAAAACGCTCCTTTGTAAGTTTCTTTAAACTAATAAGCCCTTCTAACCTTTATAAGATAAAGTCCTTCACTAACGCCTTAGAGAGTAAGCTCTCATTTAAGGGCAAGCGTAGGGTAAATATTGACCCCGGTTACTTAGATTTAGCAAAAGTTGTTTTAGCTACTACAAAAGACTATGCCCACAGGATATACCTTAATAAAGGGATATTTGCCGAGGCCTCCCTATATTTTAAGGGCGGTTCTTTTATTCCTAGCCAATGGTCTTATCCTGATTTTAAAAAGTGTGAGTACATTGATATTTTTAATAGCATAAGAGAGTTATACCATAAACAGACTTAAGATGAGGAAGCTTTTTATCATTATCTTTTTAATACTATCTTTAAGCGGTTGCGCTACATTGTATAATCCTGCTACGGGCAGAAATGAGATTATCCTCATTGATACTAAAGAGGAAATTAGTTTAGGCAGGGATTTAGATAACCAGGTAAAGAAAGACTTTAAGATATTAAAAGACAGGTTAATGCAAGAGAGGTTAGATAACATAGGCAAAAGAGTTTCAGCTGCTTCAGATAGGAAAGATTTAAAATACACGTTTAGTATTATTAAAGACGATGAATTTAACGCCTTTGCTATCCCTGGGGGTTTTGTCTATGTTAATAGTGGGCTAATAAATGAAGCTAACGACGATGAACTTGCCGCGGTATTAGCGCACGAGATAGGGCATATTGCAGCGCGGCATAGCGTCAAAAGGCTTCAGGCGAACATGGGTTATCAAATTCTTCTTAACATAGCCTTAGGTAAAGACAAGGCAGGGGCAATATCTGAAGCGTTAAACATAACTTACAATGTTATTGCCTTGGGTTTTAGCCGTCAGGATGAATTTTTAGCCGATAAGTTATCCGTAAAATATTCTTATGCGGCAGGTTTTAATCCTTATGGGATGGTTACTTTTTTTAGGAAGTTAGAGGGTAATAAAAAGCCCGGGGCAGAGTTAGTATTTTTAAGTTCCCATCCTCCGATTAAAGATAGGATAGAGAGGGTGGAAAAAGAAATAGCTTTATTAAAGCAAGTTGACTAATCTATGCCTCTTTATCCTTCATACTTAAGAGCCTTTGAAGATAAAAAATTAGATAAAGCGATTAAAGAGCTTACCTTGATGATGGAATCCTGCTCTTTATGCCCACGTAATTGCAGGGTTAACCGCCTTAATAACGAAAAGGGATTTTGTAAAACAGGATACCTGCCTAAAGTTTATAGTTTTATGAGCCATAAAGGCGAGGAGCCTCCTATCTCAGGCAAAAACGGCTCCGGGACAATCTTCTTTTCAAATTGTAATATGGGGTGTTTGTATTGCCAGAATTATGAGTTTAGTCAATTAGGCAAGGGCAGAGAGGTTTCTTTTGAGGAGTTGGCGGGTTTTATGCTAAACCTTCAGGATTTAGGGTGCCATAATATAAACCTTGTAACGCCTACTCATATACTTCCTCAGATACTAACGGCTTTAAGGATAGCAATATCTCAGGGCCTTAAGATTCCTTTAGTTTATAATACAAGCGGATTTGAGGCAAGAGAAGCCCTTAAGTTGCTTGAGGGGATAGTGGATATCTACTTAACCGATATGCGTTACGCAGACGCTAAGATAGCAGAAAGGTATTCTCTTGCCTTCGGCTATCCTGAGTATAGCAAAAGAGCGCTTATTGAGATGCGCCGCCAAATAAATAAAGATGAGTTTGACAATAGCGGTATAATGAGGCGCGGATTAATTATAAGGCACCTTGTCTTGCCTAACGGGCTCTCCGGCACTAAAGAAGTTATGCGTTTTATTGCAGAAGAGGTATCTATTAACTCTTTAATTAGCCTGATGAGCCAGTATCTTCCTTATTATAAAGCAGACAAAGATGAACTTGTAGCCCGTAGGTTAAAAATTAAAGAGTATGAAGAGGCTAAAAGAATAATGAAGGGGTTCGGTTTATCGGATGGATGGGTTCAGGATTCATTTGGTTTAGAGAGGTTTGCCGGGGTTAATATAAAATCTGTCTTAAAAAATGGTTAAGGTTATAGATAAAATAAAAAAATTTATTTATATAAATATTATTAAGATAAATGATTCGCCTCAAAGAATTGCTTTGGGTTTTGGGTTAGGTATCTTTTGCGGCATCTTTCCGGGGGTAGGATCTTTAGCGGCTTTGTCCCTTGCTTTTATTTTGAAGGCTAATAGGGCAAGCGCTTTGTTAGCAAGTTTAATTAGTAATACTTGGTTAAGCCTGATAACCTTTCTCTTTTCAATTAAGATTGGTTCTGTTATACTAAGGTTAGATTGGGGGCTTATTTATCAAGAGGCAAATTCTATTTTTAGCTCTTTTACCTGGAAAACGATTTTTAAATTTTCTTTAATTAAACTGCTTTTGCCGCTTATTTTGGGCTATTTTATTATCAGTATTATCGCGGGGTTAATTTCGTATTTTTTTGTTTTACTTATCTTAAAGTTTATCAAGGGAAGATTAAAGGAGGAGGGGATGGATATTAAAAGGTTTATTTTAAAAAAAAAGAGGGATTTTAATCTTTCTCTTTCAATGGTTGGGGTTATACCCTTTTTGGTTTTTACGTATTTGATAACCGTAAGGTTATCTACTTTAAAAATTCTTGCAGGGCAAATAGGATGCATAGTTTTTTGTACGTTGATAGTATTTATGTTGGGTATATACGTTGGTAAAAGGATGTTTCGTTCTATGGTAGATGAGATTATGGAAAAAAATAAGCAGATAGGGATAGCTGAAGCAATATTAAGGGTTGGAGATAAGATAAATAACCCCCTTCTTGCTATCAGGGGAAACTTAGGGATACTAGAAGATTATATCATAGAGAACAAATTGCCGGGGAAGTTAATCGATAGAATAAAGACGATAAAAGACAATATAGAAAGAATTCGCCAAATTACGGATAAGGCCTCAAGCCTTCCTAATTCAGAATCTTCTTTTACAGAGAGTAAAAAAGTAATGAATGATTTTATTAAATAAGGCAGTTAAAGGAGACAAAATGAAAGGAGCAAGAAAGGTATTAATTATAGCATTAGTTATTGCGTTAGGTGTTTTGCTTTTTAGGAATATTATCGCAAAGATAGCGATTGAAAATGGCGTGCAATTTGCTACCGGGCTTAAATTAAGGATGGATAGCTTTAATATAGGGATATTTAGAAGCAAGATAAATATAGCCGGGCTTAGGCTATACAACCCTAAAGGTTTTGAAGATAAGGTTATGTTAGATATACCTAATATCTATATTGATTATAACTTACCGGCTATTTTAAAAGGCAAGGTATATCTTCAAGAGGTAAGGTTTAATTTAAAAGAGTTTACGGTAGTTAAGAATAAAGAGGGGAGGGTTAACCTTAACTATTTAAAGCCTAAAAAAGAGCAAAAAGAAAAGAAGGCTAAAGAGGATAAGCCTAAGAAAGAGAAAAAGCCTTTGGATATCAAAATAGATAATTTAGAGGTTAGAGTAGATAAGTTAGTATATAAAGATTACACAAAGAAAGCCGCTCCTTCAATAAAAGAATTCAATGTTAATCTTTACGAAAAACATACTAATATTACAAATATTAATGCGGTTATGGGCATAATATTGATTAAGGCTTTAACTAAAACAACTATATCTGGTATTGCAAGCGGTGTTAGTTTAGCTACTGATACTGCGGCTAAAACTACTGAAAAAATAACCCAAGTAGGCAAATCTTTAACCGGTGCAGTCGTTAAACTTAAAGATGACTTAACCTCTCCTTAGGGCGGAACCGCTTTCCTTATGATTAAGCTCAATAAGGCTTTAGGCTCATTAGATAAAGAAGCGATTAAAGGCAAAAAATCCCGGTAAGGCTACTCACTAATCCTACCTAATCTGTTAATCTTAAATAATATAAGTAAGTTTAAGTAAGTAAAATTTTGTTTATCCACAGGATAATATTAAGGTTATTTAACCTTATGTCCGACAAGGGTTTATCTCTATTTATCCAATATATAATAGTTAACATAAGATATATTATAGGAAGTTGACCTATAAGGTAAGTTTAGCTAAAGAGCCGGATTTTTAGGGGTTTTTAAAGGCTTTCTTTTGAGGTAATTACGTAGTGTCCGCCTTGAATTTTTATAGTATTTCCATTAATTAAGGCGTGTGCAATACCTCTCCTTGCTTTAGTTAGTATGCGGCTAAATGTCTGTTGAGATACCCTCATTGATTTGGCAGCTTCTTTTTGCGGTAGTCCCACATAGTCAGATAGCCTTATTGCTTCAAATTGATCCATAGATAAGTCTATCTCATCAGGCCTCCCGGGCCTACCCCTTGGGCTAAATTGGGCTATTTTGGGGTCTAATCTGACTATCCTATACTTCTTTGGCCTTCCTCTTGGCTGCATATTAGTATAACTTACTTAATCTTACCTATTC
>JBASUY010000043.1:0-1853 GCA_049275655.1 Candidatus Omnitrophota bacterium
GGATAACCGCGGTTATGGCAGGTTTGCCAAACTGCTGGTTATTGAACCTTCTGACAGCCAGGAAGCTCTGGATTTTACCAGGCAGGCTTTTGATTTAAGTGAACAATTTGATACTCCGGTAATGCTGCGCATAACTACGCGGTTGGCACATTCGCAGACCATGGTTGAAAAAGGAGAACCACAGGCACCGGTATTAAAGGAATACAAAAAAAATGCCCCCAAATATGTTATGCTGCCCGGATATGCACGCGGACGTCATGTCGAAGTTGAAAAACACTTTGAAGCGTTACGCGAATATGTGGAACAAAGCCCTCTGAATCGCATTGAATGGGGTGACCGCAAAATTGGTATAATTACCAGCGGCATTCCTTATCAATATGTTAAAGAAGTGATGGGTGATGTATCAGTCCTGAAGCTGGGCATAGTAAATCCGCTGCCGCGCAAAATGATTGAAGAATTTGCGGCTGGAGTTGAGCGGCTGATTATAGTTGAAGAACTGGAACCGGTTATCGAAGAACAAGTCCGTTCCTGGGGCATTAAAGTGGAAGGCAAAGAACATTTCACGCTGTTGGGTGAATACAGTCCCGAATACATTGAACAGCAATTGAAGGGAGCAGCACCTCCGGCCAGTTTCGGACTGGAAAAAGAAATTCCGGCCCGTCCGCCTTTATTATGTGCCGGTTGTCCACATCGTGGTGTTTTCCATACCCTGCGCCGCATGAGACTTAAAGTTGCCGGTGATATAGGCTGCTATACCCTGGGTGCACTTAGCCCGCTGGAAGGCATGGACACCTGCATATGTATGGGTGCCAGTATCGGAACTGCGATGGGACTGGAAAAAGCCCGGGGAGAAGAATTCGCGGCTAAAACAGTAGCTGTAATCGGAGACTCTACCTTTGTTCATTCCGGGATTACACCCTTAATTGATGTAGTATACAATCAGGGAACCTCCACAGTTTTGATCCTGGACAACGATACTACCGCCATGACCGGTCATCAGGATCATCCGGCTACCGGTGTTACTATTCAAAAACAACCTACCGCCAAACTGGATATAGAAGCACTGGTAAGAGCTGTCGGTGTCAAAAATGTACGCACAGTTGACCCGTTAAAACTTGACGAATTGGAAACGGCTCTGAAAGAAGAACTGGAAAGAAGGGAACCGTCGGTAATAATAGCCAAACGTCCCTGTGTGTTGTTGGAAAAAGTAGTGGTTACCAACCCGATAATGGTAGACCCCGAACTTTGCACTGGCTGTAAAGTATGTATACGGGTTGGATGCACCGGCATTTCATTTAACGATGAAGAGAAGAAAGCTGAAATTAATGCCGGCTGTATTGCCTGTGGCATGTGCGAGCAAGTATGTACATTTGATGCAATAAAACCGGTGGAGGTGTAAATGATGCAGGATAAAATAACCAATGTATTAATCGTAGGCGTAGGAGGTCAGGGAACCTTACTTACCAGCCGCATCATTGCACAGGTGGCTGTACAGATGGGATATGATGTCAAAGTATCTGAAATTCATGGTATGGCACAGCGTGGTGGCAGCGTAGTATCTCAGGTTCGCTATGGATCGAAAGTATACTCTCCCATAATTAAAAAAGGTGATGCCGATATTATTCTGGGATTTGAGAAAATAGAAACTGCCCGCTGGCTGGACTATCTGAAACCGGATGGCATGGTGGTGATTAACAATGAACGGGTAAACCCGTTACCGGTTATGAGCGGCAAAGCCAAATATCCGGATGATATCCATGAAAAAATTGCTGCCCTTCTACCGCAAACTGTAATCGTAAATGCTACAGAAATTGCAACTGCCATTGGTAATGTCAAAGTTGCTAATGTGGTAC
>JBASUY010000044.1:0-1817 GCA_049275655.1 Candidatus Omnitrophota bacterium
ATCCTCTGCAGCATCCCCCAGTAAAATTATTTCTTTAGCTTTTATTTCCCAATCCTGTTTTGCTCCGGGAGTAGCAACGACTACACCTCGAACCATAATAGCGGCACCGGTTCGAATCCTGGTCGCCATATCAAAATCAGGCAGGCTATCCTGTTCATACACTATCTGAATGGTGTTAAAATGCGTACCATCATTAAGACCTAAAAATCCAAAGGACTTCTGGTCACGATTGGTACGCACCCATCCGTTTATTTCCACTTCCTGATTGATATAATCCGGGTGATTTCTTACTAATTGCCGTACTGATACTTTTTTCATATGATTAACCTAACATCATTTTTTCCAAATCCAACGGTTGAATATGCTTGCCATCCTTATATGCCCGCATATTGCCTCCGGAAATCTCATCAATTAATACAATTTGTTTATCCTGCCCTACCCGGCCAAACTCAAACTTGATATCATATAACTCAATATCCTTTTTCGCCAGCTCTGCCTTTACAATCCCGGCAATCTTGCGGGTCAGGTCCTTTAGTACCGCATATTCAGCCGTAGATAAGATTCCCAGCATGTCCAATGCATCCTCAGTAATGGGTGGATCCTGTCTGACATCATCCTTTAAGGTTACTTCCACAAAAGCATCCAGCGGCTGACCTTCCTCACAATATTCACCATAACGGCGGAAAAAACTGCCTACGGCCCGGTAACGGCAAATAACTTCCAGCCCATTACCAAACAAAACAGCCGGTTTAACCGTCATAGTTGCCTTATCAATATCAGCATCAACATAATGAGTAGGAATACCCTGCTGCTCCAACTTTTCAAAAAAGAATTTAGTCAGGCTTAACCCGGCTCTGCCAGCGCCCTCAATAGTCAAACCAACTGCATTGGAACCAGGATCAAACACCCCATCTTCACCAGTAGCGTCATCCTTGAACTGGAGAAGGTAATTACCGTCTTCCTGACGATAAACATCTTTAGTCTTGCCTGCATAAATCAGCTCCATGGCTACCATCCTTTCAATAGAGGCTTCTGCCCAATTATAACGACATATAAAATCAAAAATCAATGCTGTATAGAGCCATTTATTAATCTTTTATTAAATACCCAATCTTTTCGTCCCCGATTTTAGCTCGATTATAACATGTTATTCTTCCGCAGCCGCGCCAAAAGTATACATAAAACGGCCCACAGAAATATCTCCATAAGCCTCTAATAAATCAGCTGCTTCCGTACGATTACTGACATCCAGTTTTCTAAAAATGTTTCCCAAATGCGTTTTGATCGTAGATTCAGAAAGGCATAAATAATCCGCTATTTCTTTATTGGAATAATTCCTGCCCAAAAAATTTAAAACTTCTCGTTCCCGGTTGGTTAGGGTCTTAAAAATTGCCTGGTCTAATTCCCGGTTGCCTTTAACAATTATATTTGACTCCAAACGTGGCAAACAAGCAACTCCGGCGGTAGCAATCAGTTCCACTGCATTCACAATTTGCCGGGGAAATAACCGCAGGGGCAAACATCCGAATATCCCCATTTTCATCAGTTCAAAGGTATCACCAACATATTCGTTAACGATTAAAACCGGAAGCAAAAATGGGTATTTCTTTTTTAAATTTAATATTATCGGCAGATAATTAACTTCATCCAGCTTTATTAACAAAATATCAGCTCGTAACCTCAAAGCTGCCTCTTCCAATTTTTGTAATACAACTATACCGACAACTTCAAAGTAAGCACTGTCATTTTCAAAAGCATCTGCCAGACTCTGGCTATACGAAGAAAAATCGCCGCATAATAAAACCTTTATTTTACCC
>JBASUY010000045.1:0-14008 GCA_049275655.1 Candidatus Omnitrophota bacterium
CTTTATCCCTCTTCTACTTAAAGCTTTAACAAGTTTGTCAAACAAATCAATCTGATAGAAGGTAAACTTTTTGTTTAAGTCAGCGCAAGGTAAATGAGTAAATACGCCCCTTATATCTATGCCTTTAAGCCTACTTATCTTTTCTACAAGCTTATGCGCCTCACGATAGCGTATGCCTATCCTGCCCATACCTGTATCAACTTTTACATGAACCCCTATACGCTTCTTTAAAGACCTTGCCTTATTGCTTAATACTTTAGGCATATTCCAATCGCAAATAGTGGGGAAAAGATTATATTTAAAAAGCGGCAGTATATCTTTCTTTAAGATAAGCCCTAAGATTAAGATATCCTTTTTTATCCCTGAACTCCTTAACTCTATCCCTTCATCAATTGAGGCTACACCAAAGAAATCAACGCCGCAACGCTCAAGCCTCTTAGATATGGGGATTAAGCCATGGCCGTAGGCATCCGCCTTAACCGTTATCATGATTTTAGTATTAACCCCGCATCTTTTCTTTATTTCAAGGAAATTATGCTCAAGGTTAGCTAAATCAACCTCTGCCCAGGTAGGGCGATATCCGAGATAATTATTTTGTATCATCTTTTAACTTGACAATCATCGGGGTAAAGATAAATAGGTTTTATAGAAAGATTGCTCCTCTTTTTTTCCTTAGATATTCTTTCTAAAGCCAAAGTAATTATATTATGCGCCTTAGGATACCATAAATCCCTATCCAAAAAAGATACCTTACTACTCTTCCTTAAAATCTCATCCTTGTAAGGATAAAGCGCATCTCCGAAGACAACGCTAGGAGAATTTATTCGTTTTAAGAAATCTTTTAACCCTATTAATAGATATGGGCTAAAACGACTAATTTTTTCGTTTTTGTATCTATATTCACAGGTATAGATTAAAGCGCGTTTAGCGTCAATAGCAGGCATTATCTTCTTATCCGTTAATCGGCAATTTAACGCCATAATATCTAAGGTTGAAAATGAGATTAACGGTTTCTTTAGGGCAAGGCCAAGCCCTTTAACAAAACTTAATCCTAAACGAATACCGGTAAAAGACCCGGGGCCTGCACCAACGGCAAAATAATCTATATCTAAAGGTTTTAAGTTCAAGGCATCAAGGCAACTTTTAACTATAGGGGCAAGCAACTTAGAGAGCCTAACTTTTGTTTTAAGGTTATACTCATAAACCTTGCCATTATCATATATCGCTAAGCTAAAAAATGGTGTTGTTGTATCAAGCGCTAATATTCTCATGGATTTTTTTAATAAGCTCGTTGTAACGCTCTCCTCGGGGGATAAATTTAAGTTTCCTTTCGTACTCTGCCTGATAACGCAACTCTATCTTAAGGTATTCTTGAGGAAAAAAATGCCCCATCCTCTCAGGCCACTCAACAACACTTACGCCCTCTCCGTAAAAATATTCCTCATATCCTAAGCCCGGCATATCTGATGAACCTAAGCGATAGAGGTCAAAATGATAAAGGGGTAACCTCCCTGAAAGATGCGGCTTTATTATCACAAATGAAGAACTTGTTAAAAAAGCAACAGGAATCCTTAACCCTAAGGCTATACCTTTGGCAAGGACAGTTTTTCCGGAACCTAAACTACCGCTTAAAGCAATTATATCCTTAGGCTTTAAATATTTAGCAATAACCCTACCGATAGAAATAGTCTCCCTAGCCGAATAAGAAATAATCTGCATATTAGAAATGCGAAAAACCCTTCTGTTTTAAGTCTTTTATTTTACCCGAATTATAGATTAATTTAAAACCATATTTTTTATCTACTACCTCTCCGATTAAATTAAACCTTCTATCCTTGGATTTAACCAATCTCCTCGCCTCTCTCTGGCTAAGGGTAAAAAGAAGTTCAAATTCCTCTCCGCTGGTTAGAGCATCATTTAGTCCCCTTGCCTGCTTACTAAGAGGCACCAGCCCCTCATAGATAAAAGCCCCTTTATTGCTTTGCCTTAGTATGTGCCCTAAGTCTTGGGTTAACCCGTCTGATATATCTATCATTGAGTTTATTTTAAAATTTTTGCTTAAAAATAAAGATTCCTTTACCCTCGGAGTAAAATTAAGATGCTTGCCTTTAATAGAACCTCCTAGGCTTCCGGTAACAAATATTAAATCCCTTAATTTAGCTTTGCTCCTTAAAGCAAGATTACTCTTTTTCACCAACCCAAACATGCTAACATCTATAACTATCCTGTTACTTGAGCTTAAATCCCCTCCGATAATATTAATCTTATACTCCCTGCAAGTATCCCGAATGCCCTTAAAAAGCGCGTCAACAAACTTTAACGAAGTTGTCTTAGGCAGCCCTAAAGAGACCAAGCAATGCCTTGGCGAACCTAAACAAGCAGATATATCACTTATAGAAGAAGCTACGGCCTTTCTGCCGATAAGATAGGGCTTGTCTTTTAAGGTAAAATCAACCCTTTCTACTATCATATCACAGGTAAAAAGCTGTAAATTCTCCTTGTCAAACTTAATAACAGCGCAATCATCCCCTGAGCCTAAGATTACCTCTGAATCAAGTTTAATCCCTCTTTTAAGCCTTTCAATTAACCTAAACTCCCCAAAACCTTTAATCAACATAGGATTTTTTTAATATTTTTTCTATACGGCTTTTTAATAATCCCCTTATCGGTAATAATTGCGGTAATCAAAGAGTTATCCGTAATATCAAAAGCCGGGTTAAGAACCTTAATACCTTTAGGCACAACCTTTCTTTTAAATAATAAAGTTCTCACCTCTCTGTTATCCCGTTGCTCTATAAGAATACTCCTGCCGTTTTTTAAAGATAAATCAAACGTCGATAAAGGGGCAGCCACATAAAAAGGCACCTTATGATACTTGCATAATAGCGCAAGGTTGTAAGTTCCTATCTTATTAGCCGTATCTCCATTTAAGGCTATCCTATCTGCTCCGACAATAACAGAGCTTATCTTGCCTTCTTTTAACAATGCGCCTGCGGTATTATCGCAGATAATAACCGTATCTATACCGTTATTCATTAACTCCCATGACGTAAGCCTGCTACCCTGAAGAAGTGGCCGGGTCTCAGAGGCATAAACTTTAAAAACTTTACCCCTCTTCTTTGCCGCATACAATACACCTAAAGCTGTCCCCTCTGCGCAGGTAGCCAAACTCCCGGCATTACAAATAGTAAGGACAGAGCTTTTATCTTTAATCAAATCCGCTCCGTTTCTGCCTATGCTTTCGCAGGACTTACGGTCATCTGCAATTACACTAAGAGCCTCTTCTAAGATTGCCTCTTTAATATCGTTAAGTTTACGGCTTTTTACTTTTAACCCGGCAAGATAAGCCCTTTCTATTCCCCAAGAAAGATTCTTGGCTGTAGGCCTAAGGAGCAAAATATGTTTAGCTACGCGCCTTAACTTAGATTTAAATTTTTTCAGGCTATGCCCTCTAAAATCTTTTACCCCAAGATATACGCCTAATGCCCCTGCTGCGCCTAAGGCAGGAGCGCCGCGCACGCGAAGCTCCTTTACTGCCTTGCTTAAATCTTTAAGATTATCAAGGTATATATACTTTATTCTTTCCGGCAGTAAAGACTGGTCAATAATTTTAACTCTGCCTTTCTTATAACTTAAAGCTTCGGTATTCATCGCTTTATCTTTAAAATCCAAAAAAGTTTTTTGCGTTCTGAGTAGTCTTAAAAGAAACCTCTTCTAAACTTACTCCTTTAATCTGTCCGATAAACTCTGCCAATAGCCTTACCTGCATCGGCTCGTTTCTTTTTCCCCTAAATCCCTCAGGGGGCAAAAATGGCGCGTCCGTCTCTAACATTAACCTATCTAAGGGGGTAACTTTAACCAACTCCCTTAAATCGCCCGCCTTTTTATAAGTTATATTGCAGGTAAAGGATACAAAAAAACCCATATTCAAGCATTCATCAAGAAAACCCCTATCCCCTGAAAAACAATGGACGACCGCGCGCAAAGGCATTGCGCCTTTAAGTATTCTAAGGGTATCCGGCTCTGCTTGCCGGGTATGTATGACTAACGGCTTGCTAAACTCTGAGGCTAACTCCAAGAGGGACAAAAAAAGCGCTCTTTGGTTGGAAGGTTTAGAAAAATTCTTAAAATAATCCAAGCCGATCTCTCCGATAGCAACAACCTTATCCTCCTTAATCATCTCTCTTATCAATTCCTTTTCTTTTAAAGTAAAGTTATCTGCTTCATGAGGGTGTATGCCTACGGTAGAATAAAGATTAGGGTATTTTTGGGTAAGCTCTATTGACTTTCTCGAGCCTTCTATGCTTGAACCGATATTAATGATGAAATCTACGTTATTCTCCTTTGCCCTTCTTACAACCTCATCTCGGTCAGAATCAAAATCAGGAAAATCAAGATGGCAATGGGTATCAATCAGCATAAACTCACTACTCTTTTGCTTCAATACGGGGAAATAACGGCTCCCCCTTCTTTATAATCTGCCCTTCAAACTGCACCTGAATAAGGCCGGCTGTTTGGGGCATAAATACTTCTAATTCTTGCGCTACTGACCTGATTACCTCAACTAAGATACAAATAAAGATGCTTAAGGCATCTTTTTTATCTTCCTTTATTAAATTCCAAGGCTTAGTATCTTCAATATACTTATTAGCCATGCCTATTAAATTCCAGATAGCCTCTAAGGCAAAAACAAAATCCTGATTTCTTAACGCAGAATCTACTAAACTCTTAAGTGAATTTTTCTTATCTAATAATTCTTTATCTTTTTGGTTATCTAACGCGCTAATATCAACCTTTGGGGTATTCCCTTTAAAGTATTTCTCTATCATTGTAATCGTCCTATATACTAAGTTGCCCAAATCATTAGCCAAATCGCTATTATAACGCTTAATGATAGATTCCTCAGAGAAGTTTCCGTCTAAACCAAAGGGGACGTCACGCAGGAGAAAATACCTATAAGCATCTAAGCCGTATCTTTCAATTACTTCCAAAGGGTTAACTACGTTCCCGCGTGATTTGGACATCTTATCTGCGCCTATCAACCACCACCCGTGCGCAAATACCGCCTTAGGCAATTGGATCCCTAAGGCGTGTAAAATTATAGGCCAATAAATAGTATGTTGCCTTAATATATCCTTTGCCATTAAATGCAGGTCTGCCGGCCACCACTTTGAGATATATCTATCTTCTGAATCAAACTCGCCGACAGCGCTTATATAATTAATAAGCGCATCAAACCAGACATATGTTACATGCTCCGGGGCAAAAGGAAGAGGAATACCCCAACTAAGCCGCTCTTTAGGGCGGGAGATGCATAAATCATTAAGCCTATTATTTTTTAAAAAACTTAAAGACTCCTCATACCGGCTGGCAGGCTTAATAAAGCCGGGGTTCTTGTTAAAAATCTCTAAGAGCCAATCCTGATATTTAGACAACCTAAAGAAATAATTTGTTTCGGTGATATTTTCTACGGGACGCCTGCAGTCAGGACATAAACCATCAATCACTTGGTTCTTAAGCCAAAAGGTCTCACAAGGCGTGCAATACAAACCTTCATATTTACCCTCGTAGATATCTCCTTTATTATTCAAAATAGTTAAAACTCTTCTAACAAAGTTAGTGTGGCGGGCTTCTGTGGTGCGGATAAAATCATCATAAGAAATATCCAAAACCTTCCAAAGAGCCACAAAACTACTTACCGTCTTATCAGCAAAATCCTGCGGGCTTAATCCTGCCGCATCTGCTGCCCTTTGAATCTTCTCTCCGTGCTCATCGGTCCCGGTTAGAAAAAAAACATTATCCTTCCCTAATGATTTTCGCATATAGCGGGCTAAGGTATCCGCGGCAATCGTAGTATAGGAATGCCCTATATGAGGAGAGGCATTAACGTAGTATAAAGGAGTAGTGATGTAAAATTTATTTTTCATGATCCGGCTTATAATTTAACTCTACAGTCCCCCCGTCGTCAAGCTGAACCGAGGCCTTGCGTTTAAAAATATTGACACTAACAACCTTCCCCTTGCCCTTTAAGGTATGCACGGCCTCCCCTTCCCGGGGCAAGCCCTTGGATAAAAACTTATAACTCTCGTACTCAAAAGAAAGACAACACATAAGCCTTCCGCATATCCCGGATATCTTAGGAGGATTTAAAGGCAACCCTTCTTCCTTAGCCATTTTAATAGTCACCGGCTCAAAGTCCTTTAAAAACTTAGCACAGCACAACTCTCTTCCACAAGGGCCAAAGCCGCCAAAGAGCCTTGCCTCATCACGGACGCCTATCTGCTTAAGCTCTATCCTTGCCTTGAATATCTTCGCTAAATCCTTAACTAAGTTCCTAAAATCTACCCTACCGGCAGAAGTAAAATAGAATACTATCTTTGAACGGTCAAAGGAATATTCTGCCTTTACCAGTTTCATATCTAATTTATGCTCTTTTATCTTTTTATCACATAAATTAAATGCCTCCTTTACCTTTACCCTATTATCCTCTATCTGCTTAATATCCTCAGCCTTGGCTATTCGTAATATCTTCTTTAAGGGTTCCTTACCTTTCTTATCAAGAGAAGCAGGCAAAGATGATAATACTAATCCATAGTCTTGCCCCCGGTCATGTTCGATAATTACATAATCGCCCGGATAGACTAAAAGTTCGCCCCTATGATAAGAGTGAGCTTGCCCTAGGTCCCTTAATCGTACAAATACTACCTCTCCCATATCTGTGCTTTTAAATTTAGGATTAATAAACGCAAGTTTATACTATATTGCGAATAGAATGCAGCATCATATATAGTCGTTAAAACCCTATCTATATTTAAAATAGACATCTGCCTTGAAGAACTCAATAATTCTTCCGTATAATCATAATTAATCGCCTTATTAACCGGCAATCCGTGCTTTAAAAGATACAAATCGCGAAACCAAGAGGAGAATACCTTAAGGATAAAAAGAAACGCCTCCTTACTATCTATCATGGAAGTAATCCCGTTAAAAGAATTCGGGGTTTTTAATTTATCTATGATGGCCCTTCTCTCCTCTATAATTTTATCCTTTCTAAGCCTTAATGCCTCTCCTAATCTTCCTTCGGAGAAATACGCTAAAAAGTGCGCGACAGAATGGCTCATGCCGTAAGAGCCTTCGAGTTCTTTAGTTAAATCATCCCTATTATAAGGCTTAAACTTAACAACCTTACATCTTGAAATAACAGTCTTAAATAACCTATTAGGCCTATCCGTAATAAGTATAATCAGGCTTGATTTAGGTGGCTCTTCCAAAACCTTTAAAAGGCGATTAGATGCTTTAGGCGTAAGCATATGGGCATTGTCAATAATAAAAACTTTGAACTTGCCTTCGTATGGCTTCAAAAATATCCACTTTTGCATATCGCGGATAATCTCTGTCTTTATCTCTCCTGTTTCTTCAGAAAAAAGGCGTACATCCGGGTGTTGATTCTTAGCTATTTTTTTACAAGAAGGGCACTCTGCGCAGGCATCTGCTTTAGATAAAGAGTAGCAATTAACCGCCTGCGAAAATGCAACCGCAGCCATCTTCTTGCCAATGGAAGCAGGCCCGGTAAATAGATACCCTCCTTCTAATCTTTGAGATTCTATCCCTGCTTTAATTATATTCAAGGCCTGGCGTTGCCCCTTTATATCTTTAAAAGGCATATCTATCCACAATCTCCCTGATTCTTTCCTGTGTATGATTTTTATCAAGCTCTACCTTAACAACCTTTATCCGCTCGGGCTCTTCTTTTGCTAATCTAAGATAGCCTCTCCTTACGCGCAGATGATAATCTAAGGGCCTCTTCTCAATCCGGTCAGAAGAACCACTGCGGTAAAGAAGTCCCTTGTTGACCGGTAGGTCTAAAAAAATTGTTAAATCAGGCATAAGGCCAAAAGCAGCAAATCTTCCTATCTCTTTGATAATTTTTCTATCTATACCTAGCCCGTAACCCTGATAAGCAATGGTAGAATCTAAAAATCTATCGCATATAACAATAGCCCCCTTTTTAAGGCTTGGCTTAATTACCTGGCCTACTATCTGGGAACGCGCAGCCATATATAAAAGCACTTCGCATTCAGGGAGTATAGAGTTGTTCTTGGTGTCAAGCAAGATATCGCGTATCTTTTCGCTAATATACGTCCCCCCCGGCTCCCTAAGATAAACAACATCATCTCTCTTTCTTTTTAAGTAATCATAAAGCATGCGCGACTGCGTACTCTTCCCGCATCCCTCAGACCCCTCAAATGTAATAAATTTACCCCTCATTGCAATTAAACCCTACGCCAAACAGTAGAGCCATTTTTTAAATCTTCAAGGATTACCCCTTCTTCTTCAAGCTCTTTTCTTATCTTATCCGCTAAAAGATAATCTTTGTCTTTCCTGGCGAAGTCTCTTAACCTAATTTGCGCCCTTACCTGTCTATCGGTAACCTTAATCTTTTTTCTTGGCGGTTTTAAACTTAAGCCCAATATCTTAGCCATCTCTAATACTAAAAAATACGCTTCTGCGGCAAGGCCCCTATCCTCGGTATTCTTATTGCCGATACTTACTGCCTCAAAGAGGCAAGAAAACGCTTCAGGGGTGTTAAAATCATCATTTAACTTCTCAATAAATTTATCTCTTATCTTATTTAATTTGTTAGGCCCTTTACAAAAAAATAAATACCTTTGCCTAAGGCTAGGCTTGGATTTTTTAAGAAAAGCCAATACCCTCTCTTTAGCCGCCCTTGCCTCTAAAATCTTCTCTTCGGTATAATCTATTGGATGCGAATAATGGGTAAAAAGAAAAAATATCTTAAGTAGGTCAGAATCGCCATATTTAAGGATAAAATCTTTTATAGTGATAAAGTTTCCGGATGACTTAGACATCTTCTGCCCGTTCATCGTTAATAAGCCGTGGTGAATCCAATATTTTGCAAAGGGTTTTCCGGTAAAAGATTCTGACTGAGCAATCTCATTTTCATGGTGAGGAAAGATTAAATCCCTGCCTCCGGCGTGAATATCTAAAGTTTTGCTCTTTAAAAACGCTTGGCTCATCACCGAACACTCTATATGCCAACCCGGCCTCCCCGGTCCAAAAGGGCTATGCCAATACGGCTCATTGTCTTTTGGTCCCTTCCATAGGACAAAATCCAAAGAATCCTTTTTTAACTCATTAGCCCCTATACGCTCTGCGCTACGCATCTCTTCTATTGATTGCCCGGAGAGTTTTCCGTAGCCGTTAAATTTTCTTACATAAAAGTAAACATCATTGCCTGCCTGATAGGCGTATCCTTTTTCAATTAATTTAAGGATATACTTAATCATCTTAGGGATACTAGCTGTTGCGCGCGGCTCAAAATCACCCTTTCTTATCTTTAGAGATTTAAGGTCTTTATAGTAGCTTTTTATATATTTACCTGCTAACTCCCTCCAGTTTACCTTTAACTCATTAGCGCGGTTGATAATCTTATCGTCAATATCGGTAATATTGCGCACAAACCTTACTTTAAATTTACGAAACTCTAAGTATCTTCTAATTAAATCAAAAATATAAAGCGAGCGTGCATGCCCGATATGGCTCTCATCATAAACCGTAACCCCGCAGGTATAGATATTTACCCTCGGAGACTTAAGGGGAATAAACTCTTCTTTTTTTTTGGTAAGGGAATTATAAATAAAGATAGGCATCTTAATCTACCGGATTAAACTTATTTTTTTTCTAAATTATCTATCCTCTTCTGTAATTCTTCTATCACCTGCTTTATCGGGTCTAAGGCCTGCTTATGGTCAAGGCTTATATCTATCCTCTTCCCGTCTTGCTTGTTAACCCTCCCCGGGACGCCTACTACCGTAGAGTTAGCAGGGACATCGTCAATCACTACCGCATTTGAACCGATATAAGAATTATCTCCTACCCTAATATCGCCTAAGACCTTAGCCCCTGCGCCAATAACAACGTTATTGCCTATGGTCGGGTGGCGCTTCCCCTTATAGATTCCCGTACCGCCTAAGGTAACGCCTTGATATATCAAAACATCATCCCCGATTACCGTTGTCTCGCCTATAACAACCCCCATCCCATGGTCTATAAAAAAGCGCCTGCCTATTTTAGCGCCGGGATGTATCTCTATCCCTGTAGCCCAACGGCTAATCTGAGAAATTAGGCGAGCAAAGAAAAAAAGGCGTATTTTAAAAAAAAGATGGGCAAGGCGATAAGCAGCCAAGGCATGCAAGCCTTGATACAAAAAAAGTATCTCAAAAAAACTCTTTGCCGCGGGGTCTTTTTTCTGGGCGCTACGTATATCCTGATAAAAGAATGCTCCGATAACCAACGCCTTAAGAAGAATAAAAAATAAAATTACTAAAAAAATATAAACAAGATTCGCCATGAAATCAGCCTCCGTATTTTAAGAGAAAGAAACCTTTTTAAGCAAAGATACCGCATAACAGGCTATCGCCTCTCTCTTCCCAATCTCTCCTAAGCCTTCATTAGTCTTTGCTTTAATGTTTACGCAATCTTTATCAACTTTAAGTATCTTAGCGATATTCTCCTGAATCTTTTTTTTAAAGCAAGAGAGGTTTGGCTCTTGCGCTACTAAAACCGTATCAATGTTAGATATACTATACCCTTTTTTTTCAACAAGGCCTAAAACAATTTTAAGCAATTCTACGCTGGATATGCCACAATATTTAGGATCGGTATCAGGGAAATGCTCCCCTATATCTACTTCTCCTATCGCGCCTAAGAGGCTATCGCAAATAGCATGAAGAAGGACATCTGCGTCAGAATGCCCGTCTAGCCCTTTTAGATAAGGTATCTCTATTCCTCCTATAAAAAGCCTACGGCCTTCAACTAAACGATGCAAATCATACCCTATGCCAATCTTCATAATAAATTACCCTTTAAAATAGCTTCGGCAAAAAAAATATCTTCAAATGTAGTTATCTTCAGGTTAGAATAAGAGCCTAAAACTACCACAGGCTTTATCCCCATCTTTTCTACTAAAACCGCATCATCCGTAGCATAACCTAATTTATTCTTGTAGGCTTTTAGGATAATTTCTTTTTTAAATACCTGCGGGGTCTGGATCTCCCAGATATCTTCCCTTTTTAATGTCCTAACCACAAACCCTTTAGAGACCTCTTTTACTGTATATTTTAAAGGCACACCTACTACTGCCGCTCCTCTCTTCTTTGCGGCAAGTATTGAATCCGTTATAATCTTGCTATTGATAAACGGACGGGCAGCATCATGAATTACAACCAGGCTTGTTTTTAAGGATAGCTCCTTTAATCCGCTAGATACAGAATCCTTGCGCTCCTTACCGCCTAAGATAACCTTAGAAACCTTATTAATCCTATACCCCTTGATAAGGCGCTTTATCTTACTTAAGGTTTCAAGGGAAGAAACTACTATAATCTCATCAATTTTAGGATGCCTGCTTAAAGCTAATAAAGAATAATAAATAACCGGTTTACCGCATATCTTAAAAAGTACCTTATTCCTCCCCTTAATAAACCTTAAACTTTTGCCGGCAGCTAAAAGAATAGCAGTTACCATAGGTGCTTAACGGTTTAACTTGGTAAATATCATCCTACCTGCTTGGGTCTGCAGGACTGAGGTAACTGAAACCCTAACTTCTTGCCCAATTAGCCTTCTGGCATCCTCCACCACTACCATAGTCCCATCATCAAGGTACCCAACTGCCTGATTGTGCTCCTTGCCTTCCTTAATAAGTTTAACCGGCATAACTTCCCCTGGAAATACAAGAGATTTTAAGGCATTGGCAAGTTCATTAATATTTAAGACCTTAATCCCCTGAATAGTAGCAACACGATTTAAGTTAAAATCAACAGTAAGTATCTTTGCCTCTAAAAGCTTAGCCAACCTTACAAGCTTACTATCAACCTCCGTAATTTCAGGAAAATCATCGTCATTTACGCTTATATCTAACCCGGACTCTTTTTGGACGGTATTTAATATCTCTAAACCCCTTCTACCTCTCTGTCGTTTAAGCGGGTCTGTTGAATCTGCTATCTGTTGAAGTTCCCGCAAAACAAATTTTGGGACAACTATCTTTCCGCTTAAAAACCTAGTTTTAAATATATCCACTATCCTTCCGTCAATAATTGCGCTGGTATCTAAAATAGTCAACTCTTCTGATTGGCCCTGCCCCCTTAAGCGAACATAAGGTATAATAATATTAAACTCATCCTTACCGCGTAAGGCCATAACCATCCCTAAATAACAAAAGACTAATGTTAAGGTAACCCGAATAGAGGAGACTGTTTCTAAAGATAAGGCAGTCAAACTAAAGGCATCTCCGACTAACTTAGCCATAATCAAGCCTAAGATCAGCCCAAAGACAGAACTAGAAAGCCCCCTGACAGATACTTTGCGCAAACCAATCTCTAAAAAAATCATCACCAAAGCAGCTAATGCGCCAACAAGAGCACCTAAAAAGCCCGCTGCCTGATAACCGACAATCATACTACCGACTAAAAAAAGAATACGCGCTAATAATAAATTCATCTCTTCCCTCCTAACCCTGCCTCTAACCCTTCTTTTAAGGTAGAGACCGGTATTATCTTTATGCCGCCCTTATAATCCTTAAAACTCTTATAGTTATTTTTAGGGATTATCGCATACTTAAAGCCTAATTTTTCCGCTTCATTTATACGCAACCCCGGCTGAGAGATACTGCGAATCTCCCCTGCCAAACCAACCTCACCTAAAATAACCGTATCAGGAATGACCTCCTCTGCCTTAAATGCAGATGCTACTGCTGTAGCTACGGCAAGGTCGGCTGTGGGGTCCTCTATCTTAATCCCCCCTGCCACATTTACAAAGATATCTTCCGCCTCAAGGGCTAAGCCTATGCGTTTTTCAAGGACCGCTACCAAAAGGCTCAAGCGGTTAAAATCAAACCCTTGAGAACGCCTCCTTGCATAGCCAAAACTTGACCTACTGACTAAAGACTGTATCTCAACCAAGAGTGGCCTTGAACCCTCTAAGACCGAGGTAACTACTGAGCCGGATACATCCTTAGGCCTTTCAGATAAAAATATCTCCGACGGATTTTTAACTTCTATTAAACCTTGGTTACTCATCTCAAAAACACCTATCTCATTAGTAGAACCAAACCTATTCTTTACCGCGCGTAAGATTCTATAAATTGAAAACCTATCTCCCTCAAAATAAAGCACGGTATCTACTATATGCTCTAAGAGGCGCGGGCCGGCAAGTGTCCCTTCCTTGGTAACATGTCCGATAATAAATATTGATGTCTGTGTAGCCTTGGCTAATTGTGTAAGCATCCCCGCGCACTCCCTAACTTGGCTTACACTTCCAGCAGAAGAGCTAACCTGCGGGTCAAAGATAACCTGTATTGAATCAATAAAGACTACATCGGGCTTTAATTTTTTAATATACTCTAAAATAACAGAGACATCTGTTTGGCTAACTATATAAAGTCCGTCGGAATCATGCGCCCCAAGCCGCTTTGCCCTTAACTTAGTCTGTTGGACCGACTCCTCCCCGCTTACATAAAGTACCTTGATACCCTTACGGGTTAATTGATTGGAGAGCTGCAAGGATATCGTAGATTTACCTACCCCCGGGTCTCCGCCAATTAAGATAACCGACCCCCCGACAACCCCTCCCCCTAAAACCCTATCCAATTCAATTATCCCCGAATTTATCCTCTCTTCATCTTTGACTTCTACATCTTTTAATAATACCGGTTCATCTTTATAAAACGTCAAGCGCCGGGAAGTTTTAGAAGAAGGAGGGGAATAATCCTCTTCAAGAAAAGAATTCCATGCTTGACAATCAGGGCACTTGCCCAACCATTTAAGGGACTGATACCCGCACTTTTGGCAACTAAAAATAGTCTTTACTTTCATAACCTTAAGCTTCTCAATAAAATTATAAATGAAAAGGTTATTTTTTCTCCTTCGTCTTCCAGATTAACTTCCAAGGGTTTTTCCTTAAATCAGTTACTAAGGCATTAAGTTGATTATAC
>JBASUY010000046.1:0-27830 GCA_049275655.1 Candidatus Omnitrophota bacterium
TTTAAAAGAAGTCTTAGAAGAGGTGGGCAAAGATGCGGCGAGGTTTTTCTTTATCTCTAGGCGTATATCAAGCCATCTTGATTTTGACTTAGATATCGCCAAAAAGCAGACATCGGAAAACCCGGTATATTACGTCCAGTATGCCCATGCCCGTATATGTAGTATATTGCACAATAGCCCGGGTAAGTTAGGAAAAAATATAGATTTTAATCTACTCGTAGAAAAGGAAGAGATTATCCTAATCAGAAAGTTGCTTCAATTTTCCTGGGTCTTAAATATATGTTTAAGTACGCTTGACCCTTATATGATGACAATCTATCTCCAGGAGTTATCAGAGGCATTCCATAAGTTTTATGATAACCATCGTGTTTTGACAGATGAGCCGGCGCTTACGCAGGCTAGGCTTGCCCTTATTAGCGGCGTAAAGATTGTAATCGCTACGGGTTTAAGCCTATTAGGTATCTCTTCCCCGGAAAAGATGTAAGTTATGCATGCCCATAAGATACTCAACTTTTATCCCGTTAACATAGCGCTTCGTAATAAATTCAGTAAAGAGTTAAGAATCTCAAAGGTTCTTTCGCAGGTTTTAATTAACCGTAAGATAACCTCTTTATCAGAGGCGGATAATTTCCTTAATGCAGGGATAGATAAACTTTTAGATCCGTTCTCCTTTGAAGATATGCGCAAGGCGGTAAATAGGATAAAACAAGCGCAGGATAAGAAGGAACGGGTAATGATTTTCGGCGATTATGATGTTGACGGTATTACCAGTATCGCCGTATTAAGGAATACATTAAAAAGAATAGGCATAGAACCTGAGCATTATATCCCTCATAGGGTAAAAGATGGCTACGGGCTTAATAAAGATATCTTAAAGATAGCAAAAGATAAACAGATCAATCTTTTAATTACAGTTGATTGCGGGACTAGTAGTGTAAAGCAGATTGCGCAGTTAAAGGAGCGCAACATTGATACTATTGTAACCGACCATCATCAAGCTGAAGGTATTCCTCTACCTGCGGCGTTGGCTATCATTAACCCTAAGCTTAAAAGGAGTACTTATAGATATCGTGATTTAGCCGGGGTAGGCGTTGTTTATAAATTATGCCAGGCAATTTCAAGGAATATTTTAAGCGAGGAGCTCGATTTAGTCGCTATAGGCACGGTTGCCGATGTAGCGCCTTTAAGTGGAGAGAATCGTATAATCGTAAAAGAGGGGTTGAAAAATATATCCTCTGCTAAAAGGCCGGGGATTAAAGCGCTTATAGAAAGTTCAGGATTTCGTAGTAATAATCTGACCCCTACTTTTATAAGCTTTATCCTCTCTCCCAGGTTAAATGCCGCAGGTAGAATGGGCTCAGCTGAAGAGGCGTTAAACCTAATCTTAAGCGATAATTACCTTAAGGCCCAAGAGTTGGCCTCCCTCTTGGAGCAGCATAACCGCGCCCGCCAGCGGGTAGAATATAAGATAATAGAGGAGGCAGAGGCGATTATTAATAGGGAGGTTAATTTTAAAGAGCATAAGGTTATAGTCATTGCTAAGGAAGGTTGGCATCAGGGTGTTTTAGGTATAGTAGCTTCAAAGTTGGCGGATAGGTTTTATCGCCCGGTTATTGTCATCTCTTTAGATAAAGATTTATGCAAGGGTTCTGGCAGGTCAATAAAGAATTTTCATCTTTTTGAAGCGCTTAGCGATTGTAGTAGTTTTTTAAGCGCTTTTGGTGGGCACTCCCATGCCGTAGGGCTTACAATTACCCGCCAGAGTATAGAGGGGTTTAAGAAGAGCATAAACTCCTTAGCGCATGATAAGTTGTCTTTGGAGGATTTATTGCCGAGCTTAGATATAGATATGGAGTTAAGTTTTTCAGATTTAGATGAGGCTTCGGTTTTAGAATTAGAAAGGTTAGCTCCTTTTGGCGCAGGCAATACAGAACCGCTATTTTTTACCCGCGGGCTTAAATTAAAAGGAATACCTAAGTCTTTAGCCCGTGAGACGTTGAAGTTTTATGCTACCGATGGAGTATCTACCAGGGAAGTTATTGGCTTTGGGTTAAGTTCATTAAAAGACAATTTGCTTAAGGCACGGTCTTTTGATTTAATCTTTACTGCGCGTATGGATGATTGGCAGGGTAACTCTTATGTAATATTAGAGGCTAAAGATATATTCTTTAAGTAGCCTATTTTTAAGCCTTTTTAAATTTTCCTTTTTTAATACACTTGGCGCAGATATAAACTTTTTTTGGGGATCCGTCAATAAGGATGCGTTTCTTCTGCAGGTTGGGCAGGAACTTACGCATAGTCCAACGGCTTATCTTAGAACCTGTTCCGCCTTTAGCTTTATATTGGCCTTTACGCGTCACAGTTTTACCTTTAAGCGCGCCTTTTTTACATAAAGCACATTTTCTAATCATTTAATTGCTCCTTAGTTGGTTAGTTAGATAAGTATACTTGAATTTAAGATATTGTCAAGATAGAATATAGAGTTATGGAGAATAAAATACTTGAAGGGCTAAATAAAGAGCAGCTTCAAGCAGTAAAGCACCGTAAGGGGCCGCTTTTAATCATAGCCGGAGCAGGCACCGGAAAGACGCGCGTTATCAGCCGTAGGGTTGCTTGGATTATTGCAGAGGGTTTAGCTAAGCCCGATGAGATATTAGCTCTTACCTTTACGGATAAAGCGGCTAAAGAGATGCAGGAGCGTGTGGATATACTCTTACCTTACGGCTATACAGACACCTGGATATCTACTTTTCATGCTTTTGGCGATAAGTTATTAAGGGAGAATGCGCTTATGATGGGGTTAAACCCTGATTTTAAGGTTTTAACCCAACCGGAAGCCGCAGTTTTTTTTCGCGAGCATATATTTGAGTTTAATCTTGATTACTTACGCCCCCTCTCAGACCCCACCCGCTTTATTGAAGCGATGATATCTTTTTTTAGCCGGGCCAAAGACGAGGATATTTCTGCTAAAGATTATTTTAAGTATGCCCAAGATTTGGCGATTAAGGCAAAAGATAAGAAAAAAGAAGATCCTGCGCTTTTGGAAGAATCAAAGATATCCCTTGAGATAGCAGGCGCTTATCTTAAATACCAAGAGTTGTTGGCTAAAGAAGGGTTACTCGATTTTGGCAATCAGTTTTATTTGGCCTTAGGTTTCTTGCGCAATCATCCGTCAGCATTAACAAGATACCAAAAGCAGTTTAAGTATATACTCGTTGATGAGTTTCAGGATACGAACTTTGCGCAATTTCAAATTATTAAACTTTTATCCTCCGGGCATAAAAATATTACCGTGGTTGCCGATGATGACCAGTCTATTTACCGCTGGCGGGGCGCAGCCTACAGCAATATTTTTAATTTTGATAAAGAGTACCCTAAAGCCAAAAAAATTAGCCTTATTAAAAATTACCGCTCAACCCAACTAATACTTGACGCAGCTTACAGGCTTATTCAACACAATAACCCTGAGCGTTTTGAGGTAAAGGCTGGCGTTAATAAGCGCCTTATCGGAGTATCAAAAAAAGGAAAATCTGTAGAGTGCCTGCATTTTGATACTATTTCTACCGAGGCGGATAATGTAGCTAAGATTATAAAAGATAAGGTTGCTTCTAAGGATTTTAAATACCGTGATTTTGCTATTCTTGTGCGTTCTAATTCGGATGCGGATAGTTTTTTGCAAGCCCTAAACATGCAAAATATCCCGTGGCAATTTAGCGGCAATCAAGGGCTTTATGCCAAGGAAGAGGTGCGTTTGTGTATAAATTTTTTAAGGGTTATTGCCAATCCTTATGATTCTTTAAGCCTTTATTATCTGGCAAGCTCTGAGATTTATAAGGTAGAACTAGCAGGGTTGGCTCTTTTAAGCCACTATGCCTCCCGCAGGAATAAACCCCTTTATTCTGTACTTCAAGATTTAGATTCTATAGAAGAGTTTAAGGAGTTAAGCGTAGATACAAAAGAAAAGATTAACCGGCTCTTAGAAGATATAAATAGATACCTTAAGGTAGGAAGGGAAGAGACGACCGGCAGGCTCTTATACTCTTTTCTTTCCGATACCGGGTTTTTGCAGAGATTAACTAAAGAAGAGAGCCTTGAAAATGAAAATAGGATACAGAACCTTGCTAAGTTTTTTAATCATGTGCGCAATTTTGAAATAGTAGCCAAGGAGGATAGGGTTATAATTTTTATAAATTATTTAAATCTTTTGATTGAGGCAGGGGATGACCCTCCTACGGTTGAGGCAGATCTTGATACCGACGCGGTAAATATCCTTACAGTACATAAGGCAAAGGGGTTGGAGTTTAGGGTGGTATTTTTAGTCAGCCTTGTTCAAGGGCGCTTTCCTTTGCCGAGAAAAAGAAGGGGATTTGAGTTGCCTGATTCTTTGATTAAGGAAGTATTGCCCAGCGGGGACTTTCAATTACAAGAGGAGCGTAGGCTATTTTATGTGGGGATGACGAGGGCAAAAGAAGAATTGTATCTGACTAGTGCTGAAGACTACGGGGGCAAGCGCCTGCGGAAAATAAGCCGGTTTGTCTTTGAGGCTTTGGGTTTAGATATTAAAGAGAATGAAAAGAAGAAGGCAAGCGCTATTGAGGCCATTGAACGCTTTTCTCCTAAAAAGGAATCGGTATCAGCAAGGGGTGAGGTTACCCAGAAGCCGTTGTCATTGTATCACTATCAGATAGATGATTATAAAACCTGTCCTTTAAAGTATAAATATGTAAATATTTTGCGTGTTCCTATCATGGAGCATCATACTGTTATTTATGGTAGGGCCATGCATGAAGCGGTAAATAAGTATTACCAATATAGGATGCTTGGCAGGAGGATGAAGTTAGCGGATATATTAAATGCCTTTAGAGAGGGGTTTGACCCCCAAGGGTTTATTGAGTTAGAGCATCAAAAAAAGCGCCTGAAGGCAGGAGAGAGGGCTTTAACACGGTTTTTTAAAGAAGAAGAGAAGCGTAAGATTAAAATTAAGTTTATAGAAGAGCCTTTTAGTTTTAAGTTTCAGGGTATTAGGATTACCGGTAGGTTTGATAGGGTTGACGAAGAGGAAGGCGGGGATGTGATTATTGATTTTAAGGCTTCGGAGATAAAAAAACAGAAGGATGCGGATAAGCGCTTGAAGGATAATAAACAATTGCTCCTCTACTCTTTAGCCTATCAAAATATATTTGGGAAATTGCCTAAGAGGATATCTTTACTTTTTCTTGAATCAGGATTAGTAAGCAGTAAAAGCATAGGCGAGGATGATTTAGATAGGATTAAGAAAGATATTATAGATGTGGCTTACGGGATACGTAACCAGGATTTTAATCCTGCGCCATCTTATATGTCGTGTAACTTTTGTGCGTATAACCAGATCTGTCCGTACGCAGATAAAGATTAGAGGAGGTTATATTTTTATGGAAACTAAAATAGGGCATTTAAGGGTTAATATCTTTAAGATTAAAAACCGGGCAGGGTACGCAGCAATCTGCTGTGATCATCTAACAGAAGGAAAGACAATACAAGAAGCTTACGAGAGGATGGCCAAGGCCTTGCGTAGAAGTAGCCGTAAGGCGCTTTAAAGAAAGATTACTATTGTATTAATCCGGTTTTAGTTATACAATAGTTGTTCAAGTAAAAAAAGGAGAGGTTATGGTAGAGAGAAGCGAGTTTAAGGGTAAGCCGATTTTAATTATCAAGAGAAATGAAAATGACCAATACCCGTTTTCATTTGGGCTTAGTAAGGCTAAGTTAATTTTAGAGAATATTGACGAGATAAGAAATTTCGTAGAAGAGCACGGGCAAGAACAGGGGTAAAGAAAAATAAATATTTAGCCTGTTGACTTAAAAATAAAAATAAAGTATAATAATTAAATTAGAATATAGAAGGGGGTGAGAGGTTTTGGTTTTAGTTAAAGAAAACAAAGCAAAGATTATTGATAGTTTTAAAATTCACGCAAGGGATACCGGATCAGCCGAGGTCCAGATAGCTATTCTGACTGAGAGGATTAACCTCTTAGGAGAGCATTTTAAACTCCACAAGAAGGATTTTCATTCCCGTCGCGGTTTGCTTACTCTGGTAGGCACGCGCCGCCGGCTCCTCAACTATCTCAAGAAAAAAGACGTTAAAAAATACGAAGAGGTTTTAAGCAAACTTAACTTGAGAAAGTAAACTAAAGGCATAAACTATAAATATTATGAGCAATGATAAAATAAAGATTGAATTTAGTGGGCGTAATTTAATATTAGAGACAGGCAGGCTTGCTAAGCAGGCTAATGGCGCTGTAACTATAACTTATGGGGGGACTGTTGTTTTGGCGACTGCCTGCATATCGCCTGAGATAAAAGAGGGGCGTGATTTTTTCCCTTTGACCGTTGAGTATCAGGAAAAGACTTATGCCGCCGGTAAGATTCCCGGTGGTTTTTTTAAAAGGGAAGGACGGCCTTCAGAGAGCGAGATCCTTGCCGCCCGATTAATAGACCGCCCCATAAGGCCGCTATTTCCTAAAGGGCTATTTAACGATGTGCAGGTAATGGCGATTGTTTTATCCAGTGATGGGCAAAATGACCCGGATGTCTTAGCGGTTAACGCTGCCTCAGCTGCCCTATCTATATCAGATATACCTTTTAATGGCCCGCTTGTTGCTTGCAGGGTAGCTAGGGTTAATGGTGAGTTAATAGTCAACCCTACATATGCCCAGTTAGATAGCGCAGATTTAGAAGTGGTAATAGCGATGAATAGCAAAGGCATTGTTATGCTTGAATCAAGGGCAAACGAAGTCTCGGAAGAAGATTATATAAAAGCCATTAGATTTGCGCAGCCTTACTTAAAAGAATTAATAGCAATGCAGGAAGATTTTACTAATAGATACGGTAAGAAAAAGTTACAGGTTGAGCTTAAAAATATACCTTTAGAACTAAAAAATAAAGTAGATCAGTTATCACGCCAGCGGTTAAAAGAATCCTTTTCTCTTAGCAAAAAAGAAGAGCGGGAGGATTTTATGCGTCTTTTGATTAAGGAGTTAGAAGAAAAGCTTTTGCCCGAAGGTTATTTAGCTGAAGATGTGAGGATGGCTTTTTTTGATTTAGAAGAAGAGGAGTTTAGAAATAAGGTATTAGAGTCTAGCAGGCGTTTGGACGGCAGGGATTTTAAAGAGATACGCCCGATTACCTGTGAGGTTGCTGTATTGCCGTGTACCCATGGTTCAAGCGTTTTTACCCGAGGGCAGACGCAGAGCCTATGTGTTACCACTTTAGGTACTGGAGAAGATGAGCAGTTAATAGAAGCGCTTGAGGGCGAGAAATACAAGAATTTTATGTTACATTACAGTTTTCCTCCTTTTAGTGTAGGTGAAACCGGACCTGTGCGCGGACCGGGGAGAAGGGAGATAGGGCACGGCGCTTTAGCAGAAAAAGCCCTTTTATCAGTAATGCCTTCAAAAGATAATTTTCCTTATACGGTAAGAGTCGTCTCTGAAATTTTAGAGTCTAACGGCTCTTCAAGTATGGCTACGGTTTGCGCTGCGGCCCTTTCGCTTATGGATGCGGGGGTTCCGATAAAAAGCCCTGTTGCCGGAGTAGCTTTGGGTTTGATAAAAGATAAGGATAAAGAGATTATTCTTACTGATATAGCAGGGCTTGAGGACCATTTTGGGGATATGGATTTTAAGGTCGCAGGGACAAAGTCCGGGATGACAGCAGTCCAATTAGACCTAAAGATAGACGGGATATCTATAGAGTTATTAGAGAGGGCATTAGCCCAAAGTAAAGAAGCAAGGGAGTTTATTTTAGGGAAGATGAATGAAGTTTTGTCTAACCCCCGCGAAGAGCTTTCTACCTATGCCCCGCGCATTGATGTTTTAAAGATAAATACAGAAAAGATAGGCGAACTTATTGGGCCGGGTGGCAAGAATGTAAAAGCGATTATCGCCTCAACAGGGGCAAGCGTGGATATTAAGGATGACGGCACGGTCTTGGTAGGTTCTACGGATGCCGCAAAATCAGAGGCTGCGATTAAGATGATTAAGGCAATAACCGACGATATTGAGGTCGGGCGTATTTATACGGGCAAGGTAAAGCGCATAATGCCCTTTGGCGCTTTTTGCGAAATTGCCCCGCGTAAAGAAGGTTTAGTACATGTCTCTGAATTATCGGATAAGTTTGTTAAGAACGTAGAAGAGGTAGTTAAGATTGGCGATGAGATTAAGGTTAAGGTTATAGGTATAGATGAATTAGGCAGGATTAATTTAAGCCGCAAACAAGCCGAATAGCTTTTAATTATAAATTAGGCAGTGAGAGAAAAAAGGATAAATGAAATAAAGGGCGTAGTCTTAGTTGCTGTTGGCTTGATGGTCTTAGCCAGCCTCTTAAGATTTGAGCGCCTTGATTTGCCGCTTTATACATCTCATCCAAACATCCCCCCAAGAAATCTTTTAGGAATATTTGGTGCTTACTTAGGAGAATTAGTAGTATTTTTGCTTGGCAGGCCGGTAAGTTTAGTCTTTCCGGTTTTAATTATACTCCTTGGAGTTAAATTCTTCCGTCAGAAAAAGCCTTATTTAAGCCTGCCTAGGGTTTCAGGGATGTTGGTTTTGCTTATCTCTTTAAGCTCTATTATCGGGATGTTTCATCTTACCAATGAAAGCTCAAGGCTTTATTATTCCGGGCTCTTTGGGGCGCTCTCCTCTAAGTTTATAACCACTTACTTTAGTCGGTTAGGAGGGTTTATTATTTTTATTACCTTTGCCCTCCTCTCCCTAGCTTTAGTTACAGAGGCGCTTATCTCATCTTTATTTTTACGCTATACAGCAAGGATAAAAGACATTTTTTCTGCCTTATTTAGTATTCGTAAGCGCCCGTATAAATATAAAGTTAAAGCAGTAACTAAGAAAGATTTTGCAGTAGCTTCTTTAAAGCAGAAAACAGAAAAAGAGTTACCTCAACCTTTTAAGGCTCAGCCGGTTATTAAGCCAAAAATTCAAATTAGCCCTAAGCCTCCGGTAAAAGAGGTTAAAGAGAAGATACGGGAGTTAAAGATAGGGGATTACCACCTGCCCTCATTAGAGTTGCTTGATGTTCCGCCTCCCCCTGAAGAGCGGCAGATTAAAGAAGACTTAGAAGGCAACGCCAGAGTTTTAGAGGATACTTTAGGGGATTTTGGAATCTCAGCAAGAGTTACGGATATTGAAAGGGGTCCGATAATTACTAGGTATGAGCTTGAGCCTGCGCCGGGAGTAAAATTAAGCCGTATTATAACCTTAAGCGATGATATCGCCTTAAATATGAAAGCCCAGTCAGTAAGGATTCTTGCGCCTATTCCGGGGAAGGATAGGGTTGGCATAGAAGTCCCTAATACCCAAGGAAGTTTTGTCTATTTAAAAGAGGTCTTCTCCTCCGCGGAGTTTCAATCTAATAAGGCTGCTTTAGCCCTTGCTTTAGGCAAAGATATTACCGGCAAACCGATAGTTACTGATTTAGATGATATGCCGCATCTATTGATTGCCGGGACTACTGGGTCAGGCAAGACCGTATGTGTTAACTCTTTAATTTTATCTTTGATTTTTAGAAATTCTCCGACGGATTTAAAATTTGTAATGATTGACCCGAAGATGGTGGAACTTATGCCTTTTAACGGATTACCCCATCTTTTATGCCCTGTGGTTACTGATTCAAAGAAAGCATATACTGCCCTTAATTGGGTTGTCTCAGAGATGGAAGAGCGATATCAGCTTTTAGCAAAGGTAAGCGCCAGAAACATAGAGCTATACAATGAAAAACAAGAAAAAGAGAAACAAGATAAACTCCCTTACATAGTAGTTATAGTTGATGAGTTTGCTGACCTTATGAGCGTTGCCCGTGACCAGACTGAGACTGCGGTTCAGCGCTTAGCACAGTTATCGCGCGCCGTAGGAATCCATCTTATACTTGCTACTCAGAGGCCTTCAGTAAATGTAATCACCGGGGTTATTAAGGCAAACCTTCCTGCGCGTATCTCTTTTAAGGTCGCCTCAAAAGTTGATTCGCGCACGGTTTTGGATATGAACGGAGCAGATAAACTTTTAGGAAAAGGGGATATGCTCTTTTTACGCCCCGGGGAATCCAAGCCTATACGCATACAGGGGGCTTTAGTAGGGGATAAGGAGATAGAACGGGTTGTATCTTTTATAAAGTCTCAGGCAGAGCCGGCCTACAATGAGCAGATATTAAAAGAGAAAGGAAAGACTGGAGTAAATAGTTCAGAGAAGGATGAGTTTTATGATGAGGCGGTTAAGATTGTATTAGAGAGTAATCAGGCTTCGGTATCTATTCTTCAGCGGAGGATGCGCTTAGGTTATACAAGGGCAGCACGGATTATTGATATGATGGAAGAAGAAGGATTAGTCGGGCCTTATGAAGGGAGTAAGCCGCGTAAGATTTTAGTTGACCGGGAAGCATACCTAAAGGGCATTATTGAGGATATGCAAGGTGGTAGGCAGGATGAACATTGAGCCATTAAGCGAAAGATTAAAAAGGGCGCGCAAGGCAAAGGGGTTTACCTTAGAAGAACTCCAAAAAAAGACTAAGGTACATATTAATATACTCAAGGCGATAGAAGGAGAGTCGCTGACAAACCTAAGCCCTGTATATCTAAAAGGGTTTATTAAGATTTATTGTAATGCCTTAGAAGTTGATTACAAGGATTATATCCCGGATAGCAAAGAGGCTATTCTGCCAAAAGATGGTAAAAAGCAGGATAAAGAGGCGGGTTCTTTTTTAAAGAGCGTAGAGGTAAAGTTAAATACCTTAAAACCCAATAATCGTTTTAAAAAAATTATAGTTATTTTAATTCTCCTTTTTCTTTTAGTTTTATTTTTATTCAGGATAGGAGGGTGTATTTCGTTAAAGCGTAGGCAGATGAAAGATTTAAGCGCACGCCAACAGGTTTCTACCTCTACTCCCTCGCAGCCGCAATCCTTGGCAATCCCAAAAGAAGCTATGGAGGGGATAAGGCTAGTAGTTAGCGCTAAAGAAAGATGCCTTGTTTTTGTTAAGGTTGACGGCAAGGTAGTTTTTCATCGGCTCTTAGAGAAAGGAAGGTCTAATACTTGGAGGGCTAAAGAAAGGATAGACCTTTCCTTGGGCAATGCCTCGGCAGTGGAGCTGATAGTTAACGGAGAGCGTTTTACGAACTTAGGGGGCAAGAGGGGACAGCCACTTAATAATATAGTTATTACCGTAAAAGAGGGTTTAAAGATTCCCCGGTGAAAAGAAGAGTCGGCGTATTAAGCTTAGGATGCCCCAGGAATTTAGTTGATACTGAGAGCATTTTAAGCCGATTGTCGGATAAAGGATACAGTATAGTTGACATAGATAAAGCGCGCATAGCTTTGGTGAATACCTGCGCTTTTACTAAAGAGGCTAAAGAAGAGTCGATAGAGGTAATTTTAGATTTAATAGATTTAAAGAAGCAGGGCAAGGTTGATAAGATAATTATCTATGGTTGTTTGGCCCAACGCTACCAACACTCTTTAGCCAAAGAGTTGCCTGAGGTGGATGCTTTTATAGGCAGGGCCTCTTTAGACAATAGCGTTAATAAGGTTAGGCTTACCCCTAATCATTATGCATATCTTAAGATATGCGAGGGGTGTATAAATTATTGTAGTTTTTGTGTCATACCTAAGATTAAGGGGAAGTTAACCAGCGCTTCCGTAGCTTCAATATTAAAAAAGACAAAGGAGTTTAACCGTCAAGGCATATCAGAGTTAAATATTATAGGCCAAGATATTACTGCCTTTGGTTTTGACTTAAAGCCACGCGCTTGCCTTACGGTTTTACTTAAAAAGATATTAAAGGTTGCAAGGGATATCGGTTGGATAAGGCTTTTATACCTATACCCTGAGAGGATAACAGAAGAATTACTAAAAATAATAAGAGACGAAGAGAGGGTCTGTAAATATATTGATATTCCTATCCAGCACGTTAACAACCGTATCTTAAAGCTTATGAATAGAAAGACGACTAAATCCCAAATCTTAAGATTAATAGAAAGGATTCGTAAAGTTATCCCCAACGCTTCCTTAAGGACGAGTATAATTGTAGGTTTCCCCGGAGAGAGAGAAAGAGAGTTTAAGGAGTTATTATCCTTTATTAAAGATGTTAAGTTTGAGCGTTTAGGGGCTTTTAAATATTCCCGTGAAGAGGGAACGGTAGCGTATGGTTTACCGGGGCAGATTCCAGAGAAGGTTAAATCCCAGAGGTTTAATCAGGTAATGTCTTCCCAGAGTAAGGTTGCCCGTTTGGTTAACGGCAAATTTTTAGGTAGTATCTTAAAGGTTTTAATTGAAGAGCGAAACAAAGACGGCTACATCGGGCGCACGGAGTTTGACGCCCCTGAGGTTGACGGGTTGGTATATGTTAAATCTAAATTTAAGTTTAACCCCGGTGATTTTGTTAAAGCAAAGATTACGGATACCTTAGAGTATGATTTAGTAGGGGAGGTGTAAAAGATGAACTTAGCTAATAAACTAACTATGGCAAGGATTCTACTTACCTTTGTTTTTATGATTGTTTTTTCCCGGCAAGGGCTATTGCCTAAGGTATTTGCTTTTATTATTTTTATAGTGGCAGCCCTCTCGGATTTATTTGACGGTATGATTGCAAAGAAGAAGAATATGATTACCGACTTTGGCAGGCTTATGGACCCTATAGCCGATAAGATACTTGTTCTAGCTGCATTTGCGGTTTTTTTAGAGATGCAGATTATAGAGTCGTGGATGTTTATAATTATCGTATCAAGGGAGATACTGATTACTTCTTTGCGGCTCTTTGCCCTTAATAAGGGGAAGATTTTATCTGCTGTCCGCGCGGGCAAACATAAGACATTTTCGCAGATGGCGGTAATATTTTATATCTTAAGTTTTATTACGCTAAAAGAGTTTGTTAAAACATACTCTGAGTGGAACCCTGTATGGGAGGATTTTTTTAGAAAGAGTATAGGCATACTTATGCTTTTTACCGTAGGCCTAACCCTTTATTCAGGGGTATCTTATTTGTGGGAGAATCGTAAGGTTATCACAAAACTTTAATGCTTAAAATTTTAGTAAGATTACTGGGCACTTTTTTTTATATAGGCTACCTGCCTCTTATCCCCGGGACATTCGGAAGTTTAGCAGGGATAGCCCTCTACCTTCTTGTGCAAAAAAATCCTTGGGTTTATCTATTCCTTACGCTCTTACTTATCATTATCGGGTTTTGGGTTTCTAATAAAGCTGAAAAGTTAATGGGCAGGAAGGACCCTTCCTGCGTGGTTATAGATGAGGTCTGCGGTATGCTCGTAAGCCTGCTTTTCATTCCTTTTAACCTAAGGTTTTTAATCATTGCTTTTGTATTCTTCCGTATCCTTGATACCTTAAAGCCGTTTCCTTCCGGAAGGCTGGAGAAGCGCGGGGGAGGAATTGGGGTTATGTCAGATGATTTGATTGCAGGTATCTATACTAACCTTATACTTCAAGCCGTCTTAAGGTTAATCTCTTTTAGGGCTTCGTAAATCGGCCCGCTATTAGTTAATATACTTTTAAATATTGTAATCTTATCTACATTAAAGGTAATCCTTTTGTCACAATATTTAATATTTACCTCTTTAATCCGGAAGGCGAGCTTTGTTCTATCTATCAAGGATTTTACCCTGCCTAATGTTATATGAGAAGAAAATACCCTTTTTCCTTTTGCTATGCCTATTTCTTCTAATTCTTCCTCTATCGCCTTAACTAAACTTATTATATCTTCGTTGCCTTCTTTTGTTCCTATCCAAATTACCTTAGGTTGGTTTATAGAAGGAAAAGCCCCTAATCCGGCAATAGCTATATTAAAATAAGTTTTTTTAAAGAGTGCATTTTCAGTAGCCTTAATTATCTCTTCTATTTTATCTGTACTAACCTCCCCTATAAACTTAAGGGTTAAATGTATATTCTTAGGCTCTACCCAAGTAATTCTTTCTTTGCGCTCTTTTAACTCTTCTTGTATTAAAGAGATGTCTTCCTGTGCTTTTTTAGGTAGTTTAATTGCGATAAATACTCTCATATTTTATTTTAGGAGGGATTTTAGCAATTTTAAGGAGTTTAGGGATGCTTGGTTTCTTATTGAAGTGCGCTTACCCTTAAATAAAAACTTTTTAGAGATAACCTTTTTATTATTTGATACTGCGATAAATACTCTCCCCACGGGTTTATCAGCTGTTGCGCCTGTTGGCCCGGCAATACCGGTTATCCCTATGCCGTAGTCTGTTTTTGCTATGCGGCGTATAGAATACGCCATCTTTTCTGCTATCTCTTTAGATACCGCGCCTTTCTTTGCTATTAGTTTAGCCGGGATGCCTAATATTTTTATCTTTGATTCATTACTGTAGGTAATTACCCCTAAGATAAAGTATCTTGAGCTTCCGGGAAAATCGGTAAGTATTTTTGAGGTTAAGCCTCCGGTGCAGGATTCAGCAACTGATAGAGTCTTTTGTGTATAGAGGAGCCTGTTGTGTATGTATCTTATAATTTTATCCATCTTAAGCAAGCATTATAATCCCCTTTAAAGATATTGACAAGGTTAGTTTTTCTGTTATACTAATAACTAATTAATCTTCAGGGCAGGGTGAGATTCCCGACCGGCGGTTAAGCCCGCAAGCCTGCTATGATAAAGGCAGGCAGATTTGGTAAGATTCCAAAGCCGATAGTTAAAGTCTAGATGGAAGAAGATTAGCATTATTATGCCCGAAGATTTTTTCGGGTTTTTTTGTTAAAAGGAGCTTTTATGTTGCATAGTATACCAGAGATTCTTAAAGATTTAAGAAATGGTAAGATGGTTATAGTCGTTGACGACGAAGGCCGCGAAAACGAAGGTGACTTAGTTATGGCGGCTTCTTTTGTTAAGCCGGAGCATATTAATTTCATGGCTAAGTTTGGCCGCGGGCTTATCTGCGTTCCTATGGAAGAAGGCAGGCTTAATGAGTTGGGCTTAAGTATGATGTTAAAAGATACAAGTATAGCGCATCATAAGGACCCATTTTCTACTGCCTGGGTTATCTCAGTAGATGCTGCCTTAGGTATAACTACCGGTATATCTGCCTTTGACCGTTCGCGCACCATTGAAGTCTTAATTAATCCTGCGTCTAAACCGGAGGATTTAGTCCGTCCGGGGCATATCTTTCCTTTAAGGGCGCGCTCAGGCGGGGTATTAGTGCGCGCAGGGCATACAGAGGCAACAGTTGACCTTATGCGCCTTTGCGGGCTTTATCCTGCGGGGGTGATATGCGAGATAATGAACGACGACGGAAGCATGAGCCGTATGCCTGACTTATTAGAGTTTTCTAAAAAGCACGGGTTAAAGATATGCTCAATAGCTAATCTTATTGAATACCGCAGAAGATCAGAGAAGTTAGTTAAAAGGATAACCGAGACTATCCTGCCTACTGAGTTTGGTAAGTTTAACCTAATAGTATTTGAGGACCTTACCAATAATAAGATTCATACTGCCTTAACTTTAGGCAAGTGGGAAGATGAGCCGGTATTAGTGCGCGTGCATTCAGAGTGTTTAACCGGGGATGTCTTTGGCTCTTTGCGTTGCGACTGCGGAAACCAGTTAAAAAAAGCAATGCAGGCGATATCAGAAGAGGGTAAAGGCATAATTCTTTATATGAACCAAGAAGGCCGCGGCATAGGGCTTGTAGATAAAATCCGCGCTTATAGCCTTCAGGATAAGGGTATGGATACGGTAGAGGCAAATGAGGCATTAGGCCATAAGCCTGATTTAAGGGATTACGGGATTGGCGCTCAGATATTAGTGGATTTAGGGGTAAAGAATATCCGTCTCTTTACTAATAATCCGCGTAAGATTATAGGTTTAGAAGGTTATGGGCTTAGCGTAGTAGAAAGAGTTCCTTTAGAGGTTAAGCATAATCCTTCTAATTACAAGTATCTTAAAACAAAAAAAGAAAAATTAGGGCACAACTTAAAACTTGAATAAAAAAAGGAGGGGTAAGATGATAAAAGTAGTTGAAGGGGATTTGATTGGCAGAGGTAAGAAGTTTGGTATTGTAGCTTCGCGCTTCAATGATTTTATGACTAAGGAGTTAGTAGCAGGATGTACGGATACGCTCTTAAGGCATGGGGTAAAAGAAGAAGACATTCTTGTCTCTTGGGCTCCCGGCGCTTTTGAGCTTCCTTTAGTAGTAGGTAAAATGGCAAAGACAAAGTCTTTTAACGCGCTTATCTGCCTTGGGACAGTTATCCGCGGGGCTACGCCTCACTTTGATTATATTGCCTCTGAAGTAGCCAAAGGCATAGCTAAGGTCTCTGTTGATACCGGTATCCCGGTGATATTTGGGGTTATAACCGCTGATACCATTGAACAGGCGATTGAGCGCGCAGGGACTAAGGATGGGAATAAAGGGCGTGACGCTGCCTTATCTGCTATTGAAATGGCAAATCTTGTGGAGAAGATTAAATAATGCGCAAAAGAACACTTGCCCGGGAATTAGCAATGCAGATTCTTTATCAGGTGGATGTTACCCGCGATGCGTCTAGTGCTGCTATTGATAATTTTTGGGCATCTTCTAATTTAGAGGATACTGATGAGAGTGTTAAGGAGTTTTCTTTGAGGCTTGTAAACGGGGTTATCGCCAACATAGAAGAGATAGACAAGAAGATATCCGAATACGCGCAGAACTGGAAGCTTGAACGCATGGCAATAGTAGATAGGAATATAATGCGTTTGGGTTGTTTTGAGCTTATCTATTGCGAGGATATCCCCGCAAAAGTCTCTATCAATGAGGCGGTAGATTTAGCAAAGAAGTTTTCAGGCGCAGAATCCGGCAAATTCGTCAATGCTATCCTTGATAAGGTCAAGCCTAAGGAGAAGAAGTGAAGTTTGCCGACCTGCACTTGCACACCGACTTCTCAGACGGGACCTATACCCCGGAAGAATTAGTAAAAAGTTCTTTAAACGCCGGGCTATCTGCCATCTCTATAACTGACCATGATACTGTTTTAGGTGTTTCTAAAGCGATAGAGATAGCAGAATCTTATAGTTTAGAGGTTATCCCCGGAGTAGAGATAAGCTCTGAGTATGACTCTAAAGAGGTGCATATACTCGGCTACTTAATAGACTATAAAGCTGACAGCGTCTTAGCTCAGTTAGATACCCTTAGAAAAAACCGGATAGAACGTATATACAAGATAACTGAAAAGTTAAACTCTTTAGGGCTTAGTTTAAAAGCCGAAGATGTCTTTGATATTGCAGGAAAGAGTATCCCCGGGAGGTTGCACGTTGCCCGGGCTTTAGAGAAGAAGGGTTTAGTAGGGTCTATCTATGAGGCATTTAATAAATATATAGGAGACAGCGGCCCGGCTTATGTCTTAGGTTTCCGCTTTAGCCTTAAAGAGGCAATTGATTTTATACGCGGCAATGGCGGGATACCGGTCTTGGCGCACCCTTATACATTAAATAATGATGTCTTGATAACTGATTTTATAAGATTAGGGATTATGGGCTTAGAGATTTATTACCCGGAGCATTCTCAAGGTGAGGTTAATTATTACTTAAACTTAGCTAAGGAGTATAATCTCCTTGTTACCGGCGGTTCGGATTGCCACGGCAATGCTAAGCCTAAGGTCCGTATAGGATCTATGAAGATTCCTTATACATTAGTAGAGAGATTAAAAGAAACAAAGGAAAAACTTTAAATGCAAAGAAGCGAAGAATATTATATGAGGTTAGCAATAAACCTTGCTCTAAAGGGTAAGGGAAACACCAGCCCTAACCCTATGGTCGGAGCTTTATTAGTAAAAAAAGGAAAAGTCATTGGCAGGGGCTTTCATGTAAAAACAGGCTTGCCTCATGCAGAGGTTATTGCCTTAGATGAGGCGGGGTTTGATGCTAAGGGTGCTACTCTTTACGTTACTTTAGAGCCATGCGCGCATTTTGGGCTTACTCCTCCTTGCGTAAATAGGATTATTGAAAGTAGGGTAAAAGAGGTTGTTGTAGGTATGGTTGATCCTAACCCGCTTAACAACGGAAAGGGAATAGCGATATTAAGGCAGTTTGGCATAAAGGTAAGGGTAGGTTTTTTAGAGGATAAGTTAAAAGAGCTAAATAAGGTTTTTATAAAAAACATAACCAAGAAGCTTCCTCTTATAACAGTTAAGGTTGCCCAATCTTTAGACGGAAAGATTGCCACTAGGACCGGTAATTCTAAATGGATTACCTCAGATAAATCGCGCAGTATAGCTCATCGTTTACGCGGGGATTTTGACGGGATAATGGTAGGGGTTAATACAGTTTTAAGGGATGACCCAAAGCTTAATGCGTGGTTTTCTAATAAGCACCCGGTTAAAATAATTATTGATAGCCAGTTAAGCACGCCGCAGGATTCTGCTATCTTTTCTAAGGGGGCAAAGGTTATAATTGTTACCCTACCTTCAGCTGAAGGACAAGAGACAGAGAATAGAAAGATACTTTCGCAAAAAGCTACTATCTTAGAGGTTAAAGAGAAGCACGGGCAGATAAATTTAAGAGATTGCCTTAAGAAATTATTGAAGTTAGGGGTGTATAGTATCTTAGTTGAAGGCGGAGGAACTTTAATCGGTTCTTTATTTGATGAGGCGCTTGTGGATAGGATAATGTTCTTTGTTGCTCCAAAGATTATCGGTGGAAAAGAGGCGATTAGCTCGGTAATGGGGCAGGGGGTTGCTTTAGTTGAGCGGTCAGTTAAGGTAAGCGGCTTAAAGATTAAAAGATTAGGGGATGATTTTCTCTTTGAGGGAAGAGTAAAGTAGGATGTTTACAGGGATTATTGAGGAGTTAGGCAAGATAAAGAGGATATCTAAAAGAGGAAGTATCACTTCTTTTGAAATTGTCGCTGATAAGGTTGCAGAGGGAGTAAGGATAGGGGATAGTATTTCTTGTAATGGGGCTTGTCTTACTTTAGTTAAACAAGAGAAAAATCTACTTATCTTTGAGGTTATGCTTGCGACGCTTAATGCCACTAACTTAAAATATCTACGCCCCGGAGAGCTTGTTAACCTTGAGCGGAGTTTAAGAGTTGGGGATAGAATATCTGGGCACTTTGTCTTAGGCCATGTTGATTGTGTGGGAGTAATCCGCAATAAAAAGATATTATCTAAAGATGTAACTTTTACTGTTTCTATCCCGCCTGAATACATAAAATATTGTTTACCTAAAGGCTCCATTGCCTTGGACGGGATAAGCCTTACTATTCAAGGGAAGGGGTCCGATTATTTTACTCTCTCAATAATACCGCACACCTTAAAAGAGACTACCTTAGGGCTTAAGAACGTTTCAGATAAGGTCAATATTGAGTTTGATATATTGGCTAAAAGGCCTGCCTAGGGTATTATGTTAACTTCTCTTATTGCTAACCGCATTAATTTTTGATATACTAACCGCTAAAAGTAGTTTGTTTTTTCTTTCGGGGCGTGGCTCAGTTTGGCTAGAGCGCAGCGTTCGGGACGCTGAGGCCGGTGGTTCAAGTCCACTCGCCCCGACTTAAATCTATCCTTTTATGAAAAAATGCTTGCATGTTTTTTACTCCGGAAAGGTTCAGGGGGTGGGGTTTAGGTTTACGCTTCAGCAGATAGCCAAAGAGTTAAATGTGGTTGGCTGGGTAAAAAACCTTAAAGACGGCAGAGTAGAGTTGCTGGCTGAATCAGACGAAGATACCTTAAAAGAATTATTAGTCCGGGTAGAAAAAGCTTTCCATAACTACATTAAAGAGTCTTTAGTCTCTTGGGGTAAGACAACCGGAGAATTTTGCGATTTTAGCATAAGGTTTTAAATGCGCGATATAAAAAGCACTATAGAGTCATTAAGAGAAGAGATACGCCATCATGAGTATCTCTATTATATTTTAAGTCAGCCTAAGATTTCAGATAAGGAATACGACGACCTACTTTTAAAACTAAAAGAGTTAGAAGATAGATACCCTCAGTATCAGACAGATGATTCTCCTACCTTGCGCGTTGCCGGAGGAGTTCAAGAGGGCTTTAAGGAGGCCAGGCATCAAGAGAAGATGCTCTCTTTGGAGAATACCTACTCGCTTGATGAGATAAAGGATTGGGATACCCGTGTGCGTAAGGGCCTAAAAGATATCAAAGATATAGATTATGTAGTTGAGCTTAAGATAGACGGAGTAAGCGCAAACCTCACCTACAAAAAAGGCATCCTATCCATAGGAGCAACAAGGGGAAACGGAGAAGTAGGAGAGGATATAACTCAAAACTTAAGGGCTGTTTCTGCTATCCCACTTAAGCTCTTATCTAAAGATGCGCTTGAGTTTATTGAGATTCGCGGAGAGGTTTACATTGATAGAAAAGATTTTGTTACTTTAAATAAACAAAGAGAAAAAGAAGGAGAAGAGGCATTTGCTAATCCGCGCAATGCCGCAAGCGGTTCTTTGAAGTTACTTGACTCTAAGATCATACATAGCCGCAGGCTTAATTTCTTCGCGCACTCCTTAGGCGAGGTAAGAGGTTTAGATATAAAGACCCATTGGGATTTTTTAACTAAGTTAAAGGAGTGGAGGGTACGCACTAGCAATCTCTCAAAGCTTTGTAAAAGCTTAGATGAGGTATTTAAGTTTTGCCGAGAATGGGAAGAGAAGCGCGATACTTTAACCTATGACATAGACGGAGTGGTAATAAAAGTTAATAACCTTGCTTTTCAAAAAACCCTTGGTGCTACCTTAAAGAGCCCGCGCTGGGCAGTTGCTTATAAGTTTCCCGCAAGGCAGGCGACTACCGAGGTTCTAAAGATAAATCTTAATGTTGGCAGGACCGGCGTTATAACCCCGGCTTGCGAGCTTAAACCGGTTGAGTGTTCAGGGGTTATTATACGCCATGCAACATTGCATAACTTTGATGAGATTAAGAGGTTAGATCTTAGGGTAGGGGACCGCGTTTTAGTTGAACGCGCAGGCGAGGTAATTCCTAAGATAGTAAAGGTAGTCCAACATTTAGGAAAAGAGCCCTTTATTATCCCTAAAAAATGCCCGGTATGTTCAGGCATAATTGTCAAAGAAAAAGAAGAGGATGTTGCTTACCGCTGTGTAAACCCTTCTTGTCCTGCTCAGCTTCAAAGGGGCATCCTGCATTTTGCCTCTAAATTAGCTATGGATATAGAGGGGTTAGGAGAGGCAGTAGTCTTGCAGTTAGTAGATTTAAAATTAGTATCAAACTTTTCCGATATCTATAAGTTAACTAAAGAGGATTTAGCAAAGTTAAAGTTATTTAAGGAGAAGAAGATTGATAATTTGCTTTTAGCTATTGAAAAGAGTAAGTCAACCGAGCTATCAAGGTTTATCTATGCTTTAGGGATACGCCATGTCGGAGAAAAGGCAGCTTTTACCTTAGCCAATGAGTTTAAGTCTATTGAGAACCTTTCAAAGGCAAAGAAGGAAAGGTTAGAGAATATAAGAGAGATAGGGCCTGTTATCGCTGAGTCAGTTGTAAATTATTTTGCCAATAGTTCCGTAAAAAAAATGATTAGCTCTTTACAGGAAGTGGGTATAAAATTTTCTTTAAGCAAAGAGCACTTAAGGAGTAATCTATTAACCGGTAAGTCAGTAGTTTTTACCGGAGCGTTAAAGGATTTTACTAGGCAGGAGGCAGAGGAGTTAGTAAGGCGCTCAGGAGGGGAGGCTTCTTCTTCGGTAAGCAAAAAGACTGACCTTTTAGTTGCCGCAGAAGCTTTAGGCTCAAAATATGATAAAGCCAAAGAGTTAGGAGTTAAGATTATAAGCGAGAGAGAATTTAAGGAGATGTTAAGATGAAGAGAGCAAGAAAAGATATAGCTTTAATACTTTTTTTAATCATACTGGTTAACTTAACCGGTTGCGAAGCATTTGTCCGTAAGTTTACCCGCAAATCAAAGAAAGATAAAGCGCCGGAAGAGATGGTGCTTGTGCCTGAGGAGTGGACAGGCCCGAAGATGTCCAAAGAAGAGCTCTACCGGCAGTATTATAATTTTTGGAAGTCTTGGCAGGATGAGTTAATCAACGCCTTGGTAAATAAATCTTCCTTAAAGAAGAGGGTAACCTGTGCAGAGCAAGCAGTAAAGAACTTAAATGGGATGCGTAAGATGTTAAATGAGACAAAGCAAAAACAGCTGGATATCTACTTAAAACAGATGGATAATTTGTTAAAAGATGTTAAGTCTGATATCTATGGTAGTGCAAATAATTCTAACCGCCAGTTAGCAGAGAGGGTAAGAAGAAATATATTGCAGTATTTTTCTTACTCTGATGTTAAAGAGGATATAATATGATTTTAGAGGCAGTATCCGTAGGGGGGATGTCGGTTAATTGCTATATCTTAGCAGGGGGAATAGGCAAAAAAGCTATAATTATTGACCCCGGGGATGAGAAAGATAAAATCTTTAAAGTGTTAGATAAGCATAAATTAATCCCGGGTATGGTTGTAAATACCCACGGTCATTACGACCATATATCAGAGGATGATAGTTTTGGCGTTAAGGTCTGTGTACATAAACTTGATGCTCCCTTATTATTAGACCCGATGCTTAATCTCTCCGGGTTATTCTCTAACCCTATAAAGATTAAATCTGAGATTTGTTTTTTAGAAGAGGGTAGCATTGTATCTTTAGACGGAGTTGAATTAAAAGTTTTACATACTCCCGGGCATACAAAAGGCGGGATATCTTTATTATTGCAGAAACCTAAAAGTAATATAGTCTTTACCGGGGATACTCTTTTTTGCCAAGGCATAGGCCGTAGCGATTTACCCGGAGGAGACGAGGAGCTTTTAATTAGTTCTATAAGAGAAAAACTTATGACGCTGCCTCCTGAAACAAGTGCCTATCCTGGGCACGGAGAAAGTACCACAATAGGAAGAGAGAGAAGTAACTTTTTATAATGAAAGAACTGGTAGAGACTTTTCTTAATTACCTTTCAGTTGAGCGCGGGTTATCAAATAATACGATTGTATCTTACCGCAAAGACTTAAACAACTATATTGATTTTATAGAAAAGAATAATATCAACTCTCTTTCAAAGGTAACAAAAGAGAGTATAACAGGTTTTATGCTCAGTCAAAAAGATAAAGGGATTGCTCCAAACTCTGTTGCCAGGAGGCTTGCGGCGATAAGGATGTTCCATAGGTTTTTAGCGCGCGAAAGGATACTTAAAAATGACCCGAGTACGCTTGTAGATTCTCCTAAATTATGGAAGCGGGTGCCTGATGCATTAACGGTAAATGAGGTAGAAGACTTAATATCCCAGCCTAATGTGCGCGACGCCCAGGGGATAAGGGATAAGGCAGTTTTAGAAACGCTCTATGCTACCGGGATGAGGGTGTCTGAGGCAGTTAATTTAAAAAAGGATAATGTAAACTTAGATATCGGGTTTTTACGCTGCATAGGCAAGGGGAATAAAGAGAGGGTAATTCCTTTAGGTAAGAAGGCTATCGTAAATATAAAAAGATACCTTGAGGTATCAAGGCCAAAACTCCTTAAAAATAAAGAGTCGGAGTTTTTATTCGTAAGCCGCTGTGGAAAGAAAATTTCGCGCCAGTCTTTCTGGAAGATTATCAAGAAATACTCTAAGTCAGCACGGATTAAAAAGCCGATTAAGACGCATACGTTAAGGCACTCTTTTGCAACACATCTTTTAGAGCACGGAGCAGACTTACGCTCAGTGCAAGAGATGCTCGGGCATGCGGATATATCTACAACCCAGATATACACCCATATTAACAAAGACAGGTTAAAGAGCGTGCATAAGCAGTTTCATCCTCGGCCTTAAGTATTTTTATTTATTGATATGGCTAAAAAAGAAGTTATTTTAAGTATTTTAAGAGAAGCCCCTGAAGAGTTAAAAGGGCTGATAAAAGATATCCGTCAGTTTGCTTTATCTAAAGGGGTTAAGGCCTACCTTGTAGGAGGCTTTGTCCGTGACCTTATTTTAAAGGTTCAGAATCTTGACCTTGACATAGTAATTGAAGGTGACGGGATAAAGTTTGCCTCAGAGTTTTTGCTTACTCAAGAAGGAAAGATTACCGCGCATAAAGCCTTTGGTACGGCAACCATTAAATTAACTTCGGGATTAAAGATAGATTTCTCAAGCGCAAGAAAAGAATCTTACCCTAAGCCGGCGCATCTTCCGGTAGTTTGCCCGGGGTCATTAAAGGATGATCTCTTCCGCAGGGATTTTACAATTAATGCCATGGCGATTGATTTGGAGGGGGGTAAGGTTATTGATTTTTTCGGCGGCTTAAGCGACCTTAAAAATAAAAAGATACGCATACTGCATAATTTAAGTTTTAGGGATGACCCTACGCGCATACTAAGAGGTATACGTTTTGAGCAGAGGTTTAGGTTTTCTTTTGAGGCTAAGACGCTAAAGCTTATTAAAGAGGCTCTTTGCTTAGGGCTTTTAAATAAAGTCCATCTTCACCGTATCAGAGATGAGCTGATTCTCCTCTTAAAAGAAGATTACCCGATAAGGGTAATTAAGCGCATAGCGCAATTAACCGGTTTTACTTTTCTTCATCCTAAGTTAAAGTTTAAACCAAAAGAATTAGATTACTTACGTAGTTTAGAGACGGAGATTAAGTGGTTTAAAAAGAACTTCCCTAAGCGAAGAAGCTTAGATACTTGGCTGATTTATCTTATCGGGTTATTAGAGCCTTTTTCCCTTAAACTAACTACTGATATCTGTAAGGGGTTAGGGTTGCGTAACGGAGAGACTAAAAGAATCATAACCTATAAACAGAGGCATCTGTTAATATCCCGTGTTCTCTCTAAGAGCAAGGCCAAGCCTACAAAGATTTATTCGCTCCTTGAGCCTTTAAGTTATGAGACTATAATTGCAATTAGGGCAAGGTATAAGAACCGTCTTTTAAGAAAAAGCATCTTAAGTTTTATGGAAGTTTATAACGGGATGTGTGTGGCTGTTTCAGGTGATGACTTACGCTCCTTAGGGCTTTTCCCCAGCCCAAAATACAAGGAGGTCTTTTCTTCAGTCTTAAACGCAAGGCTTAACGGAAGGGTTAAGAATAAAGAGGAAGAGTTATCTTTAATTAAAAGATTATTAAAAAGAGGAGATTAATATATCATGTCCAGGCAAGATAGGGTAGCAGAGGCGATAAGGCAAGAAGCCAGTATCATAATACACGATAAACTAAAAGACCCCCGCTTAGGGTTTGTAACTATTACCAGAGTTGAGATAGCGCGCGACTTAAGGTTTGCAAAGATATTCTTTAGCGTCTTAGGGGATGATAAGGCGCATAAGGAGACTAAGGAGGCGTTGGATTCTTCCTTAGGGTTTGTGCGTATGTTGATAGCAGAGAGGCTTAACTTAAGGTTTGCCCCGGAGATAGCCTTTTATGAGGACCGCTCAACCGAATATAGCGTAAGAATTGAAGAGATACTTAATCAGATAAAGGAGAAAGATGAAGGAGAAAGGCTTAAGAAGCGTAATCGCAGAGATAAAAAAACATAAATATTTTTTGCTTACCACGCATACTAATCCCGAAGGGGATGCCTTAGGTTCAGAGCTTGCTTTTTTTAGCTTATTAAGGAAGTTGGGCAAGAAAGTTACGGTTGTTAATCAAGACCCATTGCCTAATGAGTATTCTTTTCTTCCCTTTGTAGAGCATATTAAACGTTATGGTAGTTTGGGTAAGTATATCTTTGATTGTATGGTGGTTTTAGATTGTTCTGACTTAAGCAGGACAGGTAATCTTAGGCGGGTTAACCCTTCTGGTAAGCCGGTTATTAATATAGACCACCATATAAGCAATGACGGGTTCGGGAGTGTTAGATGGGTAGAGCCGTATCTTTCTTCTACCTCTGAGATGGTCTATCTGCTTTATAAGAAGATGAATATCCCATTGGATAAAAACTCAGCTTTGCTTTTATATACGGGGATAATGACTGATACCGGGTCTTTTCGTTACTCTAATACTTCGTCCTTTACGCATAAGGCGATAAGTGATTTAATGCGCTTTGATATAGACGTGCGCAATGTTTATAAGCGGGTTTATGAAGATATAACTTTTTCTGACTCTAAGTTATTAATAAGCATTTTATCTAACGTGCGTTTATCGGGAAAAGGCAGGATAGCTTGGGTAGAGATCCCCAATAAAATATTTAAAGGCAAAAAAACTATCTTTGATTTAAGCGAGCATATTTTAAGTTTTATGCGCGCGATAAAGGGAGTAGAGGTAGCAGCGCTTTTTAAGGAGAACTTCGGAGAAAGAAGAGAGATTCGTTTTAATCTTCGTTCTAACAGCAGGGTTGATGTAAATAAGATTGCCGCTTATTTTGGCGGAGGAGGGCATAAGAGCGCTTCCGGCTGCACTCTTACCGGCAGCCTTACGGATATCCGCAAGAGAGTCCTATCTAAAATAACCACCCACTTAAAATGATAGTTATCTGTGGCATAGATAAAATCAAAAGGTTTAAATCTCCTGTTGTAGCTTTAGGGGTCTTTGACGGGGTCCACCGCGCCCATCAAAAGATAATCAATTCAACCGTTCAAACTGCCCGCTCTATCGGAGGGACGAGCATTGTTTTGACCTTTTGGCCGCACCCTCAAAAAGAAAAAAGCCTCTATTCATTAAAGCATAGGTTAAAGATTTTAAAAGAGCTATGCTTAGATGTATGTGTAGTAGTAGATTTTAATTTAAAGTTTGCTAAGGTTTCGGCAGAGGGGTTTGTAAAAGATATTTTGGTCGATAAATTATCCGCTGAATATCTTTATGTAGGCAGGGATTTTAGGTTCGGCAAGGGCGCTTCAGGCTCATTAGTTTTATTAAAAAAATTAGGAAGGCGTTTTGGTTTTAAGGTTAAGGGTTTTAATATGTTAAAGTATAAGCGGCTCCCTATTAGCAGTACTTTAATCCGTAAGATGATAACTGTCGGGGATATAGAAGGGGCAGCTAAATTATTAGGCAGGCCCGTGAGCGTATTAGGAAGGGTAGTAAAGGGGGCTTCCTTAGGCAAGAAGATAGGTTTTCCGACGGCGAATATAAAACCTCATCATGAAGTAATCCCTCCTTGCGGGATATATGCGGCTAAAGTTATTTTAGGCAAAAAGATATTAAAGGGAGCATGCTATATAGGAAAAAAGCCGACTATAAAAGAGGCGAAAAAGAGGATTGGCGTGGAAGCGCATATATTAAATTATAAGGGCGACTTATACAATAAGGATGTTGAGGTTCAGTTTATTAAAAGAATCCGCCCTGATAAAAAGTTTTCGTCATTAGATTTTTTAAGCGCACAAATCAAAAAAGACCTCCTTAAAATTAAAAAAATATTTTCCTCCCTTTAAAGATAACACTACACATAGATATTTTCTTCCTAATATATACTACCTCTTGTTTTATAATAAGTTAGGTAAATTTTTTACTTGACAAGATAAAGTATTTTCTTTATACTTGACCTACAAAGTGGATTAAAGTGGAGCATAGTGGGAAGCCACAAATCAGGCAAGGAGAGCTGATATGTTTTATGGGGAATACTTTCATTCTATAGACCGCAAGGGCCGCCTGATATTACCTGCCAAATTCCGCGAAATCGCCAAAGCGCATTTTATTGAGAAATTCTTTGTCACCCGTGGTTTAGACGGGTGTTTATTTATGTTTAGCGAAGAAGAGTGGAAGACGCAGGAGAATAAGTTTAAATCAGTCCCTTTTGTTAAGGCAGAGTCCAGAAAATTCAACAGGCTTTATTTCTCCGGGGCAGTAGATGTTACTTTTGACGCCCAAGGCAGGATTCTTCTTCCGCAATACTTAAAAGATTTTGCCCAGCTTAAAAAAGAGGTTGCTGTTATTGGG
>JBASUY010000047.1:0-6156 GCA_049275655.1 Candidatus Omnitrophota bacterium
TCATACAATATCTTACCGGCAAAGCCTTCTTTATTCATTATCCGGTTAATGCCGGTATCTAAGCTATCGGCAAGATTTTTTGCGGTTTTAAATATGTTATTCATCATTACCGGATCCTCGCCGTTTAATTCTTCATTAGAATGAAGAGGGTGTTTATAGTCTACCCCCGGCATAATCTCTATATACTTCTCTCCAAAGAGCCCTAAGGTATTTACCCAAATAGTTGAGTCTATAGGAATCTTAATATCATTAGGGACCCAACAAGTCAGGCGTATCTTCGTCTTTTCTTCTTTCTCATCGTAATAGTATTTTATCCCGGTAACTTCTCCAACATCAACTCCGGAGAACCTAACCGGAGCGCCCCTTCTTACACCATTTATAAAATTAAAGACAAAATCCACATGATACCCCGAAGCCCAAGTCCTAATACCTCCGACAGTAAGAATAAAGACCGTAAAGATTACTAATCCTATAAAAACAAATATCCCCAGCCTTAACTCTAATTTTGTCTTTCCAAAAATCATATCAACCTCCGTTAACTTAAAGTAACCTTATATTTTCGGTTATCGGGCCCGTAGCTAATCCGTTTATAAACTGGTTAACTACGGGGTCTTTACCCTCTTTAATCTCCTTAGGAGACCCTTGCGCTATAATCTTACCTTGATAGAGCATCGCTATATTATCAGCCACCTTATAAGCGCTCTTCATATCATGAGTAACCGCTATAGAAGTAACATTAATGCGCGCCTGTAATTCTTTCATTAACTCATTGATGCTATCGGCAGAGATAGGGTCTAACCCGGTTGTTGGCTCGTCATATAATATTATTTCAGGATTTATGCATAATGCCCGTGCTAAGGCAACGCGCTTTTTCATCCCGCCGCTTAAATCAGAAGGCATAAGGTTATCTATCCCTGATAAACCCACAAGCCCTAAAGACTTATCTATCCTTTTAGCTATATCTGCTTGCGAAAGGCTACGATGCTCTATAAGCCCAAAACCTACGTTCTCTCCGACCGTCAAAGAATCAAATAATGCCCCGCCCTGAAAGACTAAGCCTATTTTAAGGCGCAGTTCATTTAACTCTTTTTCCCGTAGGCCAGTTATGTCTTTGCCTTCAATTAAAATCCTCCCCTTATCCGGCTTAAGCAATCCGACAATATGTTTAAGCAATACGGATTTCCCGCATCCGGAGCGACCGATAATAACGGTAGTGGTACCTTTGCCTATTTTGAGGTTAACCCCCCTTAAAACTTTGTTACCGTTAAGGCTTTTTTCTAAACCCAATATTTCTATCATAACTTTTCTTAAGGAAATATAAAATAAAATAATGCCGTAAATATGCAATCGGCAATAATAATCATAATAAACGAAAAAACTACCGAACGCGTCGTAGCCCTACCAACCCCCTCTGCACCTCCCCTTACATTAAAACCCTCATAACAGCTGATAATAACGATTATCATGCCGAAGAATACCGTCTTAAGCAAGCCGGTAAATATATCCTTATACAAGAGCGCCTCAAAGGTAACGCGTAAATAAAGGCTGGAAGATATCCCTAGGCGAAAGACGCAAATAATATAACTCCCCAATATTCCAACGGCATTTGCATATAAAGTCAATATAGGAAGCATCAGGCTAAGAGCGATAAAACGCGGGACGACTAAGTATTTCACCGGGTTAGTAGCAAATGTCTCTAATGCGTCTATCTGCTCTGTAACCTGCATTGAGCCAATCTCTGCAGTTATTGCTGCTCCTACCCTACCTGCTACAACTAAAGCAGTGATAACCGGGCCTAATTCCCTAACTATAGACAGAGCAACCATACTTGCAATATACAATTCCGAGCCGATCCTTTGCATAAAATAGGCTGTTTGAAGCGCAAAGATAAAACCTATAAAGAGGGCTATAAGCGAGACTAAAGGAAGGCTGGCTAACCCTGACTTCTCTGCCTGCTCATATATACGCTCCTTCTTATAAGGAGGAAGAAAAGAGAGATAGAGAGTCTTTAGGGTTAGGCTGGCTGTCCCTCCAAGAAAATAGAGAAAAGATATTATATACCTGCCTATTACTATAAAAAAATTATCAAACATTTTTATTCAAAAGTTAATTCTTCATTTTTGCGCTTCACCGTAACCTTTGAACCTTCCTTAAACTTCTTAGATATCAACTCCGAAGCTAAAGGATCTTCTAAAAATCTCTGTATCGTTCTCTTTAAAGGCCTAGCGCCAAAAACCGGATCAAAACCTTTGTCTATAAGGAGCTCTTTTGCTTCAGGCGTTACCTCTAAGACAATACCCTGCTCTTTTAACCTTGAAGCTACATGCCCGACCTCAATATCTACTATGCGCTGTAAGTCATCTTTGACCAATTGCCTAAAAACGATTATATCATCCACCCTATTTAAGAACTCAGGTTTAAAAGTATGTTTTACTTCCTCTAAAAGTTTATCCTTCATCTCTTGATAACTTGTCTCTTCTTTCTGTGCCTTAAAACCCAATGACCCGGTCCTACGTATAAGGTTAGCCCCTACATTAGAGGTCATAATAATTACGGTATTCCTAAAATCAACTTTTCTGCCAAAACTATCGGTTAATCTTCCCTCTTCAAAGACCTGTAAAAGCAAATTAAAAACATCCGGGTGAGCCTTTTCAATCTCATCTAATAGTATCACTGCATAGGGCCTACGCCGTATCCTTTCAGTCAACTGCCCTCCCTCTTCATAACCGACATACCCCGGAGGAGCGCCTATTAAACGCGAGACATTAAACTTCTCCATATACTCTGACATATCCAACTGTAAAAGCGCCTCTTCATCTCCAAACATAAACTCTGCTAAGGCACGCGCAAGAAGGCTTTTACCTACCCCAGTAGGCCCCAAAAAGATAAAAGAGCCAATAGGCCTCTTAGGGTCTTTAATTCCGGCTCGCGAACGCCTTACTGCATGAGCAATGGCCTCAATAGCTTCATTTTGCCCTACAACTCTTTTATGCAGTTCATCTTCAATTCTCAATAACTTCTCACTCTCCTTCTCTTCCAACCTAAATATCGGTATCCCTGTCCATTGCGCGACAATCTTTGCTATCTCTTCTTCCCCCACTTCAGGCCGCATCTTATCTTTTGCCTGAGACCACTCTCTATCCAGCTTCTCAAGCTCCTGCCTTGCCTGCCGCTCTTGGTCGCGTAAACCCGCTGCCTTTTCAAAATCTTGGCTCTTAATAAATGATTCCTTTTCTTTACGTATCCCCTCTATCTTCTCTTCAAGCGCCTTTATATCAGGAGGGATTATTAAAACATTAAGCCGGGCGCGTGAACCTGCTTCATCAATAAGGTCAATGGCTTTATCCGGTAAAAATCTCCCTGATATATAACGGTCTGCAAGCTTAGCTGCCGCCTCTAAAGACTCATCTTTAAAGGTAACACGATGATGTGCTTCATATTTATCCCTTAGGCCTTTTAAGATATCAATGGTTTGTTCAACAGTAGGAGGCTCTACCATAATAGTCTGAAACCTACGCTCCAAAGCCGCATCCTTCTCTATATATTTACGGTATTCATCCATAGTAGTTGCACCAATGCATTGAATCTCCCCTCTAGAAAGAGCCGGTTTTAGGATATTGGAGGCGTCTATAGCCCCTTCTGCCGCGCCTGCGCCGACTAAGGTATGTAATTCATCAATAAAAATGATAACATCCTGCGAGCGCTTTATCTCTTCCATCACCGCCTTAATCCGTTCCTCAAATTGTCCGCGGTATTTTGTCCCGGCGACCATTAAAGCTAAATCTAAAGTGATTAACCTCTTACCTCTTAAAACCTCCGGGACATTACCGGCAATAATAGATTGAGCTAAGCCTTCTACAATTGCTGTTTTTCCTACACCTGCTTCACCTAAGAGCACAGGATTATTTTTTGTCCTACGGCTTAGTATCTGTATTACGCGCTCTATCTCCTGCGCACGGTCAATAACCGGATCTAATTTATTCTCTTTTGCCAAAGCAGTTAAATCCCGGCCAAAAGCATCTAAGGCAGGGGTCTTGCTCTTTGACTGATGCCCCCCTCCGATACTATGCCCCCCGGGTAATGCTGTGCCTAACTGCTCCATCACTCCGTTTCTTACAGCATTTAACTCAAGCCCTAAATTAAGTAAAACCTGAGAAGCTATTCCTTCTCCTTCACGTATTAATCCTAATAAAAGATGCTCTGTCCCAATATAATTATGGCTTAAAGAACGCGCCTCTTCTGCGGCTAGCTCTAATGCCTTTTTTGCCCGGGGAGTAAAAGGAATATCCCCTATAATCTGAGTGGTTGGCCCAGGCTGAACTAATTTTTCTATTTCAAGGCGGATATTCTCCAAAGATAAACCTAACTTTTGCAAAACCATACTTGCAACCCCTTCTCCTTCGCGTATTAAGCCTAAGAGTATATGCTCTGTGCCTATATAATCATGATTAAAACGCCGTGCCTCCTCTTTTGCTAGTATGATAACCTTACGCGCTCTTTCGGTAAACCTATTGAACATTCTCTCCTCCTTAATTAAAGGTAATTATTAACTTAATACTAAACTGTGTTCTTTTCCTCCATTAATTATTTATACTAAGCTTGTCTCTTATAATTTGCGCCCTCTTTATATCCCGCTCTTCGGAAGATAACTTTTTCCCCTCAATCTTCTGCAGGTGCGCCGGCTGGGTTATGATAAACAATTCATTAATCCTGCTTCTGTTAATATCCTTTACCATCCCAAGGTCAGAACCTAATCTTACCATAGAGAGCAACTCGCTTGTCTCTTGACTAGTGATAATACGCGCGCTCTTCAATATCCCAAGGCTACGGTTAATTCTATCTTCAAGCAAAGGATTATTTTTAGAAAACAAAGCCTCCCGTGCCTGATTCTCCTGCTCTATGATTTGACGGATTAATCCGTTTATGCTCTCAATAATCTCATCCTCACTAGGCCCTAAAGATATCTGATTAGATATTTGAAAAAAGTTGCCCATCGCCTTTGTGCCTTCGCCATAAAAACCTCGGGTAGTAAAGCTTAATTTAGCTATAGCAGCTAATACCCGGTCAATAGAGCGGGTTATAACTAACCCGGGTAAATGCAACATTACTGAACCACGCATTCCGGTGCCGGCATTAGTAGGGCATGCAGTTAGATAACCCCAATCAGGCAGAAATGCAAAGCTTAGCTCTTTAGCCAAAGCCTCATCAATTTTATTTATAATATTCCACGCCTCAAAAAGGTTAAATCCCGACTGCATAACCTGCATGCGGATATGATCCTCTTCATTAATCATTAGGGAAACAACCTCATCTTCATCTATAACTATTGCCTTGTTATTAGCCTTCTGGGTATGGTCTAAAGACATAAGGTGCCTCTCTACCAAAAATTGCTTATCTATGCTATCCATCTTAGCTAACTCTAAAAAAAGCGCGGATTTAAGAGACTCAGACTTTAAAAGCGAGTGGCGGATTTTAGATAAAACACCCTCTCCCTGCGCTTTATCCGCCCAATGAGGAAACGGAGTTTCAGACAAATTACGCGCAAGGCGGATACGGCTTGAGATAACTATATCTGAATTCGGCCCACTGCCTTTAAGCCATTCACTGGTATGTTTTAACAAATTCTTTAATTCCATTATTCCCTCTTATCTATCTCCTTCTTTTCCAATACCTTAATCTGATCCCGCAGCTTAGCCGCCTCCTCAAAAGCCTCTGTTTCAATTGCCCGGTTTAACCTTAAACGCAGTTCTTGAATATCTATTTTTTTACCGGATGCCTTTTTAACCCTCAAAGGAGACTTACCGGTATGCTGAGTAGAGCCATGAATCCGTTTTAATAGCGGGCCTAAATATTTTTTAAAAGTATTATAACATTCTCCGCACCCCAAACGCCCAATCTTCTTAAAATCCGCATAACTAAGCCCGCAGGAAGGGCATTTTATAGAAAGGGTGGCCGAAGAGGCTGATTCTTGCGGCTTGCCAAAGTCAGCCATACCGGCTAAAAGGTCTGAAAGCCCGAACTGCTGTTCCATAGCTTGGCTTTTTTTATGTGCACATTCTTCGCAGATATGCAACTCGCTCATCTTTCCGTCAATAATCTCGGTTAGATGCACGGTCGCCTGATTTTTATTGCATATATTGCATATCATATTAATAC
>JBASUY010000048.1:0-6570 GCA_049275655.1 Candidatus Omnitrophota bacterium
ACCAAATGCCTCTCCTATAGAAACCCTTACTGCAGGCGCTATTTGGACTACGCAATACTTTTCCTCATCTTGTAACGCCTTCCATACAAAAGAGGTATGATCCTGCTCAACAAATGCGCCCGTAGGGCAATGCGCTGCGCACTGCCCGCATTTTACACAAGGAGACTCAGAAAGTTTTATATCTCCCGCAGGAGAGATGCGCGTCTGCATCCCTCTCTCTAAAAAAGAGAGGGCCCAGACGTTCTGTAACTCTTGGCAGACATAAACACACCTTCCACAAAGGATACACTTTTTCGGGTCTAAATCTACTGACTTAGTGGATTGATCCTTTGGTAGCTCTCTTAAAAACTGTGGAAAGGATTCCTCTTCTATTCCGAAATCAGCGGTTAATTGCTGCAACTCGCATTGATTATTCCTGGCGCACTTAAGGCAATCATTAGGATGATTAGACAATATAAGTTCTATCACCGTCCTTCTTATCTCTACAATCTCCGGGTCATGAGTAGTGATATCCATCCCCTCTTCAAGCGGAGTACAGCAAGAGCGCAACATCTTATTTGAACCCTTATTCTTTACAATACAAATACCGCAAGAAGCAGAGGCAGGCAAATCCGGATGCTTACAGAGAGTAGGAATCTTAATCTGCACCCTCTTAGCTGCCTCAAGGATAGTAGTTCCCTCTTCTACCCTTAATAATATCCCGTTAATCTTAGCGCTTACTACCTTAGCCATAATTATTTTTTAAGAACCGCCTTGAATTTACAGACATCAAAACATCTGCCGCACTTTATACACTTCTCTTGTATTACCATATAACCCTTTTCTTTATCCCCTACAATAGCGTTAACCGGGCAATTAGTAAAACACAATCCGCAACGCTTGCACTTCTCTTCTATAATGCTATAAGTTACAAGGTGGGTGCATTTTCTTGCGGGGCAATGCTTATTTATAATATGCTCCTTATACTCCTCTTCAAAGTATTTAAGCGTAGATAAGACCGGGTTTGGTGCTGTCTGGCCTAACCCACAAAGGGATGCCTTTTGCATTGCCTGGGATAATCTTCTTAATTGCGTAAGGTCAGATAACTCCCCATTTCCTTCAGTTATCTTTTTTAAATAGTTCTGCATCTGAAACCCTCCGATACGGCAGGGCGCGCATTTACCGCACGACTCCTCAACACAAAATCCAAGATAAAACTTAGGAATATCCACCATACAGTCATCCTCATCCATAACAATCATCCCGCCGGAGCCCATAATTGAACCTAACTTTTGAAGATTTTCATAATCAACAGGTGTATCTAATAACTCCTGCGGTATAACTCCGCCTGAAGGCCCTCCTGTCTGCACTGCTTTTATCGGTTTACCCGATGAAGTCCCACCGCAAATATCCATAACAATCTCTCTTAGAGTAGCTCCCATAACAATCTCAACTAACCCGGAGTTTTTAACCTTGCCTGTAACTGCAAAGACCTTAGTTCCTTTAGAAGTTTGAGTCCCTATTCCACTAAACCATTTTCCGCCTTTTAAGACGATTTGTGGAACATTAGCCAAGGTCTCAACATTATTAATAACCGTAGGCTTTCCCCATAAACCCTTAACCGATGGATACGGCGGCCTTGGGTGAGGGGTGCCCCTCTTTCCTTCTATTGAAGATATCAGGGCAGTCTCTTCGCCACAGACAAAAGCGCCTGCGCCTAACCTTATCTCTAAATCAAGATTAAAAGAACTTCCTAAGATATTATTGCCTAACAAACCATATTCATAAGCTTTCTTTATAGCTTTATCAACTCTTTCTATTGCCAAAGGATATTCTGCGCGGATATAAAAATAGCCCTTATCAGCTCCTACTACAAAAGCAGCGATAGCTAAGCCCTCTATAACAGAGTGCGGGTCCCCTTCAAGTATACTTCTATCCATATACGCTCCGGGATCTCCTTCGTCAGCATTACAGATTACATACTTTTGCTTAGAAGCCTCTACCCGGGCAAAATTCCACTTCATCCAAGTCGGATAGCCTGCCCCGCCCCTGCCCCTTAAACCGCTTAATTTTATCTCATCAATTAACTTCTGCTGGCCTAAGTCAAGCACGGCCTTCTTTAAAGCTAAATATCCTTCATTGGCTATATACTCATCAATGCTCTCAGGATCCACCTTGCCACAATTCCTTAATACTAACCTTAACTGCTTTACCTTAGGCTTAAAGATAAGCTCGTCAATAACCCTATTATCTTTAATAGAATCTGCGATACGCTTAAGGTCGGATTCCTGCACATTAGCATAGGTTATATTATCAGGGTAAATCTTTAAGACTAACCCGTGCTCATATACACCTACGTCTGAAACTCTTACTAACTGCACATGGTCGTGCAGGTTATCTTCGCGTAAACAATCAAGAAGGCGCGTATAGGCATCGCGGGTTTTATCTTCTCTTAAAGTATCTGTATCTTTTATCAAAACTATTTTAGCGTACATATTTTTATTAAGTTAAAGAGTCAAAGACGCAATCATTAACCAGCATCTTGGATATAACATGTTTTTCTATTATCTTAACCGCAATATCTTTATTTACCCTTCCGTAAACAACCACAGGTAAGTCCCCCACCTTTACCTCAACTAACGGCTCAGCATAACAGCTTCCTGCGCACCCACACTTTTTAACATCTATCTTTAAGTTCCTTTTTCTTGCCTCTTCTGTGAAGAAATTATAAACTTCCTCTGCTCCTGCGGCAATACCACAGCTACTCATCCCAACCTTAATATAATCTTTTCCTTCAAAAGCAGCTTTGCTTAACTTTTCTAATTCTTCTTTAGATAATTTTGCCATAAAACTATTCCTCTTTAATATACTTAGATAGTATATCGGCAATCTCGTCTTTCTTAACCTTGCCGTAAACCTTATTATCAATCATCATTACCGGAGCTAACCCGCAACAACCTAAGCACCTAACCACATCCAAATGAAAGAGCCCGTCTTTAGTGGTTTGGCCATCTTCTATCCCAAGGATATTTATTATCTCTTTTAAAATTGCCCCTGCCCCGCGTAAATAACATGCAGTCCCCATGCACAAAGCTATGCGGTGCTTGCCCGGAGGGGACAACTTAAAAAAGTTATAAAATGTTATAACTTCGTATATACGCGCTAAGGGGACACCAAGCATCTTAGAGAGCTCCAAAGATAACCCCCTAGGAACATACCCGTGGTGATTCTGTATCTCGTGCAGAATCATAATAAGGTTCCCCTCTTTACCCTTCCATTGGGTAAGAAGCTCGGCTAATTCAGGATTGATTTTCTTATGTTCCATTTGTTTTAGTTTTACCTTGACTTATCTACTTGCTGATTTGTTTTAAGACAAGCAAACCATTTTGAGGTAGGACTAAATTTTAACACAACTTTTTAAAAAAACAAGAAAAATCTTAACCCTCATTCTTAACCCATATTCTTTTATTAAAGCCTAACTACATCTTTATCATGATAGAGGGATAGAAATAAAAGTATATACTCTTTTAAATGCCGCGTTAAAAGAAAATTGTTCCTAATATTCTCCCTTCCGTTCTCTCCTAGCTTTCTGGCGTATACAGGGCTATTTAATAACTGTTTTATAGCAAAAGCAGCTCCGTCAATTGAATGGCATAGTAATCCGGAATATTTATGCTTAATCTGCAAAGGAATCCCACCAACATTAGAAGCTACTACCGGCTTTGCCTTCCATAAAGCTTCAGCAACAGTCAAACCAAAACCCTCTTTAATAGACTTTTGCACTATAACGTCCGAGGAGCGCTGTAAGGCATTAACCTCTATATCATTCTGGGGCAATAAGAGTATATGTATATCCTTATCTTCTTTGGCTCTTTCTCTTACCTCTTCTAATACCTGTAAACCTTCAGGGTCGTCGCTAGCAGTTCCCCCGGCTAAGATAAGTTGACAATCAATATATTTTTTTACCTGTAGATAAGCCTGCACCACTCCTACCGGGTCTTTTAACCTATCAAAACGGGAAATTTGGGTAATAATCGGTTTGTCTTTCTTAATCCCGTATTTCTTTAATACCGAATCAATAAGCTCCTGCGGCAATTCTTTATTCTTATCACTTAAAGGGTCAATTGAAGGAGAAATAAGAAACTGCCTTATAGGCAGGCGTTGCGAAAAACTTGGCGCTGAAAATACCGCAGAGTCATATTTTACAATATAATCCATCAAAAAACCCCAAACCTTCTGATTAGGATTAGAGACATCTATATGACAACGCCAAAGCCATTTATTACGAGCGCGCTTATTTACTAAGACTATCGGCTGAGGGTCATGGACAAAGACTATATCACCGTAAGTATCCATCCCCTTAATATTTTCTTCCCCTACCTCTACAAAAATATCAAAATCACGCTCTGTTATCTCCTCTAATCTTCCGTGCAGGGCGTTATGGAATTTTTTAGTTACCTCAAAGAACTCTTCTCCCCCTTTTATAACATCCCATTTTGTATTTATCCCCATCTCATTTAAAAGGGGGACTGCCCGGGTTAATATCTCAGCAACGCCTCCGCCTACGGCAGTAGAGTTAATATGTTGAATAGTCTTTCCCTCAAGCCGTTTAGCAAGCAGCATTAAATCTTCAATAATTGACTCTCCGACTATCGGAGTATAATCTTTAAGCTTTGCCATTTTATCCAACTAATTCCTTTTCTATCATCTCAACGAGCCGACCCCTTAAGCCCTCTAAGGTATAAGTATAAGGGTCTAGTTTAGATATCCTATCTGCTAAATCTACCTTTCCTACCGAGGTCCTAATCCAATTAGAAAAATCATTATCCCCCTTCTCTAATCTTAAACGCGCTTCAAAGATATGAAAATAAATTGAATCTATAGTTACCCTCTTTAAGATATCCGCAAACTCCCTTAAATCATTGGCAAGGTAATCCGTAGGGATTACAAAACTAACTGACTTGATAAAATGAAACTCTTCCCCCTGCCGGGCAAACTTAAGCTTGGCTAAAGGGTTATCCTTAAGATAAGTTTCTATGGACTCAACTATCCTATCCCTTAAAGAGCGTATCGTAGAGTACTTTATGGTATCAATGCTTGACAATTTCTCACCCAGCTCATCCTCTCCCAATATCTCCGTAGCCCAATAAGCAAAATCATTCGGCGGCTCAGGAGAGAGAAACTGATGCTGTTGAAGGAACCTGTGGGTATGGTGGTAGATGCTAGAGCCCGGGACATCTTTAATCAGCCCAACGAGCTGAGTTAAATTAATAGCTCTTAACCCCGTTAATTCGCTTAAGTGAAGCCTGGTGTGGAATCTAAAGGGTTCTTTTGCTTTTATAGGTTCAGCCATATTTTATAAAATTAAAGGTCGCGGATAAAAGATAAAAATTTATACACCTCTTTTGGGCTATTTAAATGATAATTAGCAAGCGAAGCCCTCTTTGTGCCTACTAAAATAGTAATACCGTCCTTCTTTAAGGCCTTAAACGCATCCTCGTCAGTTACATCATCCCCTAGATAAATAGCAACCACTTCTTTATTCCCGTCAAGACAAAACATCTGCCGGGAGATAAGCCATAAGACCATCTTCCCCTTATCCCACTCAAGCGGAGGGCCGGCCTCAATAACTTTTTTACCGGTGCGTATCTTTATTTTTTTTACAACCGAAGGTATTATAACCACCTCGCGAAAGATTGTCTTTATAAGGTCTGTCTCTTTTTTTCTTGCCTGACGAAAATGAACTGCCAACGAAATTCCTTTATCTTCTATAAACGCTCCCTTAATACCTTTAAGCCTCTCTTTAAGTTCTGACTTTATTTTTTTTAGGCCCTGTAAATATTCGGATGATATCTGCGGCTTATGGTTAATCTTGGGGCTCTCAACCTCTAAACCATGATTACCTGAATAAATTATCCCTTCAACCCCTACTCTTTTTTTAATATCCGATAAAGACCTCCCGCTTATAATAGCTACCTTGTAATCCTTCTTTAAAGATATTTCTTTTAATAGTGCCCTGACCTCTAAGGGTATGACCGCTTTATCCGGAGTGCTTACAATCGGAGAGAGGGTGCCGTCAAAATCTAAAAATAAAAATACGCAAGCCCCGTTTAATCTTTTCTTTACATTCTCCCAACTTGAAAATAAATGTTCCATCTATCCTTTCTTTAAACCTGTTAACTCTGTAACAATGCCCCCAGCCCAACGGTAAATATTATTCTCGCTGATTATCTTACGCATATTCTCCATGCGTTTTGCCTTCTCTTCCTCCGAAAGCTCCAACGCATCTTTAATCGCATCGGCAAAATCCTCTATGGAATAAGGGTTGATTAAAATTGCGTCAGTAAGCTCTCTTGAAGCTCCGGTAAAACGGCTTAGAATCAAAGCTCCGCTAAGGCTTGACTTTGAAGCTATATACTCTTTAGCCACTAAGTTCATCCCGTCATGCAAAGAGCTTACAATGCACAAATCAGCAAGTTTAAAATAAGGATAGATCTCCTCCGGAGAAAAATGCCTCTTTAAGTAAACAATCGGCTTCCAATTACCTTCTGAATGCTTCCAGTTCTTCTTCTCCACCAACTCGTCTAACTC
>JBASUY010000049.1:0-2574 GCA_049275655.1 Candidatus Omnitrophota bacterium
CCGCCCTAACAGAAAGCCCCGCGCCCTCAATACATTTTTCGGAAATGAAAGTTTTGATTGTGTCCTCTCCGTCTTGATATTCCTGCGTTGCCGCTAAAACGCTTTCCGGTGGGTTCAAGCCTTCCTTCTGCCAGGCCAAACAACCGCGAACTAACCAGGCCAATATTCCCGGTGCTTCGGCCTTCAGCTTTACCGGCAAGTGTGCATCGGCCAGGCGTTCATTCGCCTTTGTCGGGTCAGGCCGTGGGACAAAAGCCATTTTAAAAGGTATCAGCAAAACGCGCCGCCATAATGCTTGATCTCGTGCGTCGGCCTTCGGTCGATGGTTCGTCAGTAAAATCATTTTGTGTGTAGGTTTAAAGCTGATTTGCCTTTTCCCGTAAGGTGCGCGCCCGGTGATAGTGTCGCCGCCGGTCAACAACTTTACCTTGCCAGAGTTCAATCTTCTGTTTTCGTTTGTTTCAGAAAGCCAGGCCAGGCGTCGGCCCCGTAAGTGTAATTTATCGCTTGACGGTGCGCCGCTTTGTTTTGGGAATCTGCTTTCAAGCAGAAATTCGCTTTCCATCGGCCCGGATAGGTCAGGCCCCAAGACTTCGGCCAAAGACTCTAACATAACGGTTTTACCGTTTCTGCCCGTGCCCCAGAATATCGGCAAGACTGCTTCGGTGGTCTTTCCGGTCAGGCAATACCCAAAAAGACGCCCCAGAAATTCGATCAATTCGCGGTCGTGGTCAAACGTGCTTTCAAGGAAGTTTTGCCAGGTCGGGCAAGGTGCATTCAATCCTTGCCATGTAACAGGCGCAAAGGCTTTTAGATAATCTTCAGGCCGTCCGTCTTGCATTTCGCCCGTCTCCAGGTCAATGACGCCATTCAAGACAGGCAATAACATCGGCTTTTTATCCCATTCATCGCCGGATATACCCAGACTATCAGCCCCGGCCCGCGCAAGGTGCAAGACAGGCACTTTTCTTTTCATGGCTCTAAGCCCTCGAATCCGCTTGTTGAACATTCCCGCCATGTCTCTATGAGCTTTTGCCTTGTCGTCGTCGCCCGCCTTTGTCGCCTTTACTTCATAAAACGATTGAAGCATTGATTGTTGAGCGTAAACGTCAACGACGGCTTGAATGCCCGCCAATGCCTGTTCGCGGGTGTCGATGTCCCAATGGTGCCCGGCCCAAACGTGCCAGGTGCCCGCCGCGTGGTCATAACAGAAATGTCCGTGCCACTTCTTGACGTAAATTTCCGCGTCGCCGTCCTCATTGCGCCAAAGTGCATTTGCAACTTGAACAGGTGTCAAATCTTGATCTTGCGCCGGTGCGCCGTCGGCTTCTGGTTCCGGTGCGTATTCCCGGCGTTCAGCTTCCACGATTTCATTGACGGCGGAAAAAATCTGTTCAACGTTTTGCATTTCCGCCCCCTATTTGTCGCGTTCAGGAATAACCTCGCTCCGTGCTTCAAGCCATTTGATAAACTCTCGCACCGGATAGGCAACCCGCCGCCCGCACCTAATCCGCCCCGCCGGGCCTTTTCCGGCGCAATCCAAATTTGCCAGGTATTTTTCGCCGATCATTCCGCCGGTGAATTTTCTAGCCTCGCACCGTGCAACCCAAGCCGAAGGCCACTTTGCCGCCAATTCAGATAATAAAGTTTCCATGTTATTCCCTCCAAAAGTGGTTTATTGTCCTTTTGGAAGCTATTTTAAAACGTATGATATGAGAAAAAAACGCAGGTAACTGAAAAGATTATTGCGGAAAATGCGGGAATGGAAAACTGAAGGCGTTACTTGTTATAATCGGCAAGCAAATCATCAAAGGTTCGGCTTCCGATTTTATACCGATCACAAACCCATGCCTTTATATCGCCGCGTTTCGGTTTGGGTGTGGTTTTGCGCTTGCTCTTTGCGTGTGGGTATTTCCATTGAGGCGCAAAGTTCCCGTCGGCGTCCCAAAGTTCGGAATCTTCAATGAGAAAAAAAGCTTCTTTGTCCTGATTCAAAATAAACCGGGCAAGTTCAAGATTATCGCATAAAAAAAGGTATTCGCCGACAATGACGGCACCATAAGCCCACGTTCGTTTTTTCTTCGGCTTCGGCCCGCATTTAATAGGCTTCCGATCTTCAAGGTAGTCCGCAAGCTTCAGGGCAACTTCCGGCGTGACATTATCGGAAAGCTTTTTTAGATATTTGACAATGACGGGCCGGTTTCCCGTTTCTATTGCGTGAAGAAAGTTTTTTTCGTCAACTTCCTTTTGGACTTGCGCTAAATCTGTTTTCTTCATGCCCGCCCCCTTGCGGCCCTATGGTTAAGCAAGGGCAACCGGGTAGGGTTCCCGGCTTTCGGCCCGTCGGCCTAGCCCCTTGCTTTTTCTATTTTTTAAAGTTTACCACTTGCCCGGCTTTCTTTGCGCCGTTTATAAATGCCGCTTGTATTGCCGCCGCCCCTTCACGCAACCGGCTTTCACTCATTTTCGCATAACGCGCCGTCATAGTTCCCGTGGCATGGCCCAAGCTTCTTTGCGTCAAATAAAGGTCATGTGTGCTTTCGTAAAGGTGCGTTGCGTAGGTATGCCGCAAGG
>JBASUY010000050.1:0-2009 GCA_049275655.1 Candidatus Omnitrophota bacterium
GCCGATCAAAGTGGCGAGCGTTTCCTTGAGCGCCTCGATTTTCCCGTTTTGGATCAGCAAACTCGTAAACTCACGGCATAACTTAAACGAGACGGTGTTCAGTAAATTGAGCAGGCTTTGATCCCAAGTATCCGGGTAGGCGGCCTTGAATCCCTCCAGCGCTCGCCGCTGTTTAGCGGCGGGAATTTGCTCCAAAACCAATCCCGGATCGGTTTCCTGCACCCAAAATTGATGCGCCGTCAACTCTCCTTCCGCCGGCGATTCTTCAGTCAAATCTCGAAGATCATCGCGCATGAAAATCGCTTCCAATGCCAGCGCCGGTTGCGTGCGCTGGTGAGAGGCAATATCTCCATTGAGAACACGAATCACCTCGGCAACAATGTTGTCTAACTCATTGATATCGTTAGAGTTACGCAATATCTCGCCGGCCACCGCAATTTTGGATTTCAATCCCTTCGCAGCATGGAATTCGCCCAGCAACCGATCTTCGAGCGACCTTTTTTCCTCCTGATAAACAATGGGATCCGACTTCTTCAACGGCACGAGGAAATGACCACTCTGCTTCAACTCACGCCGTGCGGACTCCCACCATTTTCTCCAATCCTCGTGAATGATATCGGGGACCAGAATTTGTTGGATTTGTTCAACGGTGGCCCGGCCCTCGAAGCTGAGCAGCACGATCTTGATCAGTTCCAGACGATTGGCGACCGCCAGTTGGCGCAACGCCTCCGGGTCGGTCGCTTTCCGCGCAAAAATGTGTTCCTTGGGAATGGGTTTGAGTGTTTCCGTGGCGAAACCCAAGTCCATCGTGTGCCCCGGTTTGTTGACGAAATCAATGGTGAACCGGGCAAACACCGGATCCATGGTGCGAATACACCCGAACCCCCAACTGCGGTGGATGCAGAAACCCGTGGTTGCCAGTTGGACCAGCGGCTCAATATGCCGCCCTTCAATCTTGCCCGCTACCGCCAGTTTCTCAAATTCCTCACGCATAAGGCATCAATTCTCTCGCATCCGCAACACCGCTGGCCATCATTAAACGCATTGAACGGACAAAAACCAAGACAAATTGCGGCACAGCTCTTGCGGCAACATGCGCGCGGTGGGGAGTTCATCGAAACCCTCCTGGATTCCGCGCTGACCCGCGCCCAGTTGTCCGCCGCTGATCGTCATCTCTGCCAGGAACTTACCTTTGGCGTAATCCGGTGGTGCGCCACCCTTGACTGGCTGATCGCCCGTAAAACTGCGGGTCGCTCCCAAAAACCGGCCCTGCAAGATGTGCTCCGGCTGGGCCTCTACCAGATTTTCTGGTTGGACCGCATCCCCGGCCATGCGGCTGTCCATGAAACGGTCGAGCTGGCCAAACGACAGGGGTTCGGGGCTCAGGCGGGATTTGTCAACGCCGTGCTCCGGGGTTATCTGCGCGAAGCGGATGCCACGCGGAAATTACTGGCGAATCTCCAATCTGCGCAACCGCACCTTGGCTGGTCGCATCCCGAGTGGCTGGTCACTCGCTGGCGTCAACTCTGGGGCATGGAACACACCATCCGGCTGCTCGAATGGAACAACACCCCACCGAAAACTTTTGCCCGGGTTAATACTCTCAAAACCGATGCCGGTAAACTGCTCGAACGCTGGCGGCAGATGGAAAACGTCGAATACGACTTCGTCCACCGCGACTGGTTGGCGGAGAACCTGATTTTCGAGTTGAAGGCGCATCCGCCTTTGGCGCGCATGGGCAGTTTCCGGGACGGCTGGTTTTACGTCCAGGACCCGAGCACGCTGCTCGCCGTTCAACTCCTCGCTCCGCAACCCGGAGAAACGATTCTCGATTACTGCGCTGCTCCAGGCGGCAAAACCACCTTCATCGCCCAACTGCTCCACAACCAAGGCCGCATTGTCGCCCGCGATGTTTCTGAGGCACGTCTTGGGCTTATCCAAGATAACTGTCGGCGGCTCGGCGTGACCTGTGTGGATTTCAGCCGTCCATCTGCATCCGTGGAAGCGAC
>JBASUY010000051.1:0-1977 GCA_049275655.1 Candidatus Omnitrophota bacterium
CAGCACCACAGTGTACGCAAAACAGGAATCGGGAAGGCCATTCACTAAAGCAACGGTCGCAGAACATAAGTCTTTGACCATCTTCACTGCGCAGACGACTTATATGCGATTTTGCTCCGCAAACAGGGCAGATAGTATAAAATTCCCAATCTAGAGTCTCACTTTTCAGAGCATCAGTATAGTGTTCAGCAATTAAACGAAGAAAAGGCCGCAATGAATGGTCTAAAGTAAAGTACAAAAATTCCTCGGATATATTCAGCTGGGTAGCCATTATTTGCAGGTATTTATCATCCAGCTTGATTAACGATTCAATAATTTGTTCAAAGGAAAAAGCATCAATACCCCGCATAATACTATCCAAATACAAAGCAGTGTTTGGTCTGGCTTCATAGAGAAAAGCAATAAGAGCTCTATAAACCTGATTAAAATCTTTTTCATCAATATAATGTCTTACTTGCATCAATAAAGGTTTCTTTCTGCTGTTGAGCAAAGGCTCTATATCTTGGGTATGATGAATGAAAGTCTTACGTAGTTTGATAGTCTGTTCGTTCTGCCAGCTTTCCAGTTGTTTGTAAAAATCGACATAACCTTCAGGAAGCTCGGCAGGTGGTTGACGATCCACTTAGATCACTCCTTAAATAATATAATTACCTTTTGATTAGTATACCATGTAGCAGGATTTAAACTATAGTAGGACTAAATATTAATAAGTAAAAAATAAAAGCAGGGGCGACTCATAAAGTCGCCCCTTGATAATGTACTAATGGAATAATATTAGGCTTCTTCCTCTTCTGCTTTGTTTCCGTAAGTTTCTTCATACCAGATAGCATGATGATGCTGAGCCCAGTCTTTGCGAACAGTACCTTTCCACATTCCCCAGAAGGATTCACCGGAACCGGGATGGAAAGAACCCAGATATCCATGCATACATACCATCAGGGTAGCGAATACCATAGCAATGTCATGGGTAGGATAAGCTACTCTTACTAATCCTGCCGGGAAGATACTCGGGAACCACATGATATACCCGCTTAATACGAGCAGAATAACCATAGTCGGGGTTACCATGGAATTGCCCTTTTCACCGCCGTTAAAGCGGGTTTGGGGAGGCATTTTTACCGGGAAACCTAAAAACTCCAATGGGAATTTCATGACAAATATTATGTCATTCTTTCCAAAACGGAGCAGGTCTTTTACACAGTCAATGATGCCTTTGAAATCAAATATTACAAAAAAAGCAATGAATAAAGTCAAAAATACTGCTGCGATACGATGAATCAATCCGGCACCGCCGTAGCCTCCAAATATAGCGGCCAGCCAATCGGCTCCGTCTACAAACAACACCAGACCGGTAAAAAGGCAGAGCAGGAAAGTAACCGTATGTCCCCAGTGCGTTACACGGGCTACCAGATTAAACCTTTCTACTCGTTCCAGGTCTTCACGATATTCGGGAACTAACTGCATTATTCATGCCCCCCTTCTACATGCGCACCATGCTCTTCGTGTCCAGCATGTTTATTAGCCAAAATTCTGGTAGTAACAAAACTGGTTGCTGATCCGGCTATAGCCAGGGGTATCAGCCAACCCAGCCAAGGCTGTACCCAGTCCTGCCAGAACGGGATTTGTTTGGGTATATGCGGATCAATTGGCAGACCAAATTTGTCCGGTGTATCAGTTAGAATATAGAGTTTATTAAGGCCACCTAATTCAAGCTTTCCGTAAATTGTAGCCCGTGGAAATCCATTGGCCCTTAAAAACTTTACACGTTCTTCTGCTTCTGCCAACAACTCAGCTCTATCGCCGAATTTTAAAGCATTAGCAGGGCAGGTTCTTGCACAAGCCGGAGTTAAACCTTCGCTAACCCGATCTGCACATAAGGTACATTTGGCTATTTTATCTTCCCGTTTACGATACTTGGGAATATGAAACGGACAGGCATAGGTGCAATATTGACACCCAATACATTTGTCCGGATCA
>JBASUY010000052.1:0-1506 GCA_049275655.1 Candidatus Omnitrophota bacterium
GTTATTAAGTGCATCATATAAGTATATTAGCCGTTCCGCAGCTGATGGTCCGTTTATGTCTTCCGGCGTGTTTTCAAGCAGAACAGCGACCTCCTGTATAGTAATTTTCTTACCATCACGATTAATATTAAAGGCCCCCCCGGAGCAGACACTTTCATCTTCCCCCATACCGAGAAGCAAACGCAACAGACTGGCCTCGTTTTTTATTTGTAATGCTTTTAATACTTCATTAATATCGCTATCCGGATGGGTAAGTATATAATCCTTTAGTTTAACTGCTTTGTTGGCTGTAACAGCTGTTCTGCTTAATTTAGGCACTTGCCCCTCCCCCTTTTCACCTTACCGAGGACGATTTTTTTGCTGCCTGTAACTGGCAGCCCGTATTTTCTTGCGGGTTGATTGGTTATATTGTTCATCAGAATAATATTTAATACTTTCCTGTAACTGATCCAGTTCAGTTAGCTCATCTTCATCCGCCATCATTGGCATCATTTCGGCTACCACTTCTTCCAATAATTCTCTGGCCTTGTCAAAATCTCCTTCGTCTGCTTTGCTTAACGCTTCATTCTGGGCTTCGGCCATTCGTAATCTTCTTAAGTGTTTCTCTACTTCTAAGTTGGCATCCACCTCACCAATTTGTTCAATGTCTCCGGCAAATATATCAACCGGTACTTCAACAATCTGTTCCTGCATGCTGAAAGTATCGAAATAACTCACTTTTATGTTCACCAGTTTCTGTGTGCCGGATTGCATTGCCGGAAGTTCCATTTCCAGTACCAATACTTTTTCTTCCCCACTGTATAAATCCGGCAGGGCAAAATTAAATCCTTTTTCGGTGACTTCAGGTATATAGCCATATGCTTTGGTTAAATAGGGACTGTCTATGCTTATTTCAAGCTTTTGTGCCAATACCTGCAGTAATCCTTCCAGTTCCTGCTCGAATATAGCCGGAATCTGATCCGGATTCTCAATATAATAAAAATTCCCCCGACCAGCTTCGGCAATACCAATCAACACTTCCTCATCAAAGTCTGCTCCTACCCCCAAAGAGGTAACTCCAATGCCCCTGTCCCCAATTTTTCCTGCAATGGTGGCTAACCCATCTGCAGAAGTTATACCCTGATTGGCCTGCCCGTCAGTTAATACCAAAACCCGGTTTATGCGTTCATCACTGGAGTTATGCCCCACCAGATTTCCCCCCATTATTAATCCGGCTGACAAATTGGTTGTACCCCGGGCCCATACTTTTTGCAAAACTTTTTTCGCCATATCCTTGTTTACCAATTTAGTGGGTGCCATAAGCATTTCAACTTCATGATCAAATATTACGATGGACTGTATATCATTTTCATCCAGATGCGTCATGCATAGTTCAACTGCCTGGCGGGTATAATCAAGTTTGCTGCCTTCCATGGATCCACTCCGATCCAGAACAAACCCAAGATTCAATGGTCTGCGTTGTTGTTGTCCGTTGCTTATCCCCCGAACCTTAATTAACAGGTGCAG
>JBASUY010000053.1:0-2042 GCA_049275655.1 Candidatus Omnitrophota bacterium
TGCATGGACAACAGAATACTGTTGTCTTGTGTCCAAGACAAACTGTATGTTGTTGCCCATGACATCACGCTTGACACCTTTTCCAGAACCCGGAGGACACAATGGCCTGGCGCATTCCTGAAGCGGACATCGAGCGCGTGAAGCGCAGCACCGACCTGCGGGCGCTGGTCCAGAGCCGGGGCATCGAGTTGAAGAAGCACGGCGTCAAGGACTGGATCGGGCGCTGCCCGTTCCACGCGGACAACGCGACACCCAACTTCATCGTCACGCCGGACAAGGGACTGTTCCACTGCATGGCGTGCGGCAAGGCGGGCAACGCCATCCAGTTCGTCGAGCAGCACGACGGCGTTTCCTTCCGCCATGCGTTCGAGGTGCTGGCGCACGGCCAAACCGCCGCGTTCGCGGCGCAACCGCTGACGAAGCAAAGCACCGTTCCCCGTTTGCCGTGTCCGCTCGATGCGGCGGCGGATGACGCCACGTTGTTGCGCCAGGTGACGGTTTACTATCACGAACGGCTCAAGCAGTCGGCATCGGCGCGGGCGTATCTGGCTTCGCGTGGACTCGACAGCGACGAGTTGATGGACCGCTTTCAACTCGGCTTCGCCGACCGGACGCTGGGCCTGCGCCTGCCGATGAAGAACCGCAACGAGGGCGAGACGTTGCGGACGCGGCTGGCGCAGCTTGGCTTGTGGCGCGAGAGCGGCCACGAGCACTTCAACGGCTGTATCACCGTGCCGCTCTTTGATGAAGCCGGGAACGTCGTCAGCTTCTACGGGCGGCGCGTGTCGCGTCCGGCGGCAACGCGCGGCGAGTTCAAGCATCTCTATCCGCCCGGGCCGCATCGCGGCCTCTTGAACCGCGAGGCGTTGAAGGGTGACGAAATCATCCTGTGCGAAGCGGTGTTCGACGCGCTGACGTTCTGCGCGAACGGCTTTCCGAACACGACCTGTCTGTTTGGAACGGAAGGCTTCACCGATGAACTGTGGGAAGCGTTGCGCCAGGTGCGGCGCGTTCGCATCGCTTACGACGCCGACGACGCCGGCGAGCGCGCGGCGCAGCGCGACGCGGAGCGGTTCAAGGCGCACGGCGTGGAAGTCTTCCGTGTGAAGTTCCCGCACGGCATAGACGCCAACGAATACGCGCAGAAGGTCAAACCCGCCGACAAATCGCTGGCGTTGCTTCTGAACTCGGCCGCCTGGCTTGGCACTGGCGCACGGCCACCAACGCAAACCAAGCCTGCGGCTTCGCCGCCGACCGAACCACTCAAGCACGTTGCGATGGTCGTGGATGAACTCACCGGCGAGCCGTTGCCCATCGTGGACAAGGAGTCGCTGGAAACGGGCGTCGGCTGGTCGCCGTCGCCGTTCGTTCCCGCTCCTTACGCGGAAGTCGTCGCGCAGGCTTCTTCTCTTTTAGCTGCTTCTGTTAGCCGCTTAAAACCGGACGCGGCTAAAGAGGAGAAGCCACCAACGCCCACTTCACCGACACTTGAACAGCGCGGCGACGCTTGGTTCATGGAAATCGAAGGCCGCGAGTATCGCGTCGCCGGTCTGGAAAAGACACTCGGCACGGATGCGTTGAAAGTCGCGTTGCGACTTCGCGCCGGTGAACGCTTCCACCTGGACTCGGTGGATCTGTGCCGCGACGCGGAGCGCCGGCGCTTCATCGAACGCGCGGCGGAAGAAACCGGCCTGTTGCCGGACTTGCTCAAGCGCGACGTTGCGCGCCTGTTGCTCGCCGTCGAGCAGGCGCAGGCGGAACTGGCGAAGCCAGCGGAGCACGTCGCGGCGGCGGTGACGCTCACGCCGGAGGAACGCGACGCGGCGTTGACCTGGTTGCGCGAGCCGAATCTCATCGCCCGCTTGCGCGAGGCGTTCCACCAGGCGGGCATCATCGGCGAGGAAAGCAACACGCTCGTTGCCTATCTCGCGGGCGTGTCGCGCAAACTCGAAAGGCCGCTGGCCATCATCATCCAGAGCGCGAGCGCGGCGGGCAAAACCACGCTCATGGACGCGGTGCTCTCGTTCTTCCCGGAGGAGGAG
>JBASUY010000054.1:0-26812 GCA_049275655.1 Candidatus Omnitrophota bacterium
AACTTGAGATGACCTTAAAAAGGGCATTAGAAAACGAGCCTGAGCTTAATAATCTTTACAAGAGCGACCCTGCTGTAAATAAGTTAATCAACACGGGGATGGAGTTAGAAGGTTTAAACCGCCATGCCTCTGTTCATGCTGCAGGCGTAGTCATAGCTGATAAACCTCTGGTTAATTACAGCCCTTTATTTAAAACTAGCGACGGGCAAATAACCACCGGCTTTAGCATGGATGTCTTAGAGAAAATCGGGCTCCTTAAAATGGATTTCTTAGGCTTAAGGACTCTTACTGTAATTAATCAGGCAATAAAAATCATAATGGAGAGAAGAGGAAAAGATATCTTAATTGAAGAGATACCCTTAGATGACCCTAAAACTTATAGCCTCTTATCCTCCTCCCAGACAGCCGGAATATTCCAACTTGAAAGTTCAGGTATGCGGGACTTATTAAAAAAACTCTCTCCCGAACGCTTTGAAGACTTAATTGCCTTATTGGCCTTATATCGTCCGGGGCCAATAGGCTCAGGAATGCTTGACGATTTTATTGAGCGTAAGCATAACCTTAAGCCTATAAAATACGAACATCCTAAATTAGAGCCTATCTTAAAAGATACCTACGGGATTATGCTTTATCAAGAGCAGATAATGCAGGCTGCCTCACTTTTAGCGGGATTTAGTTTAGCCCAAGCAGATATATTACGTAAAGCGATGGGCAAAAAAATTCCTGAGGTAATGGAAAAAGAGCGGAGCAACTTTATACAGGGCTGCAAAAAAAACGGGATTAAAGAATCAACCGCAGAAAAGATATTTGATTTAATAGAATACTTCTCCGGATACGGATTCAATAAATCTCACTCAACTGCTTATGCGCTTATCTCTTACCGGACTGCATACCTTAAAGCTAACTACCCGGTAGAATTTATGACAGCGCTTTTGACCTCTGAACGTGATAATACGGATAAGATAGTAGAATACGTAAGCGAAGCCCAAAAGATGGGGATAGCTATATTGCCTCCTGATATCAATGAAAGCGATGGGTTATTTAAGGTTATTGATGAAAGATCTATAAGGTTTGGGCTTTTGGCGGTTAAAAATGTAGGCGCAGGAGCAATAGACTCTATCATCCAAGCAAGAAGAGAAAACGGACCATTTAAATCCCTGCAGGACCTATGCCAACGCATAGATTTGCGCCTTGCTAACAAAAAGGTTTTAGAGAGCTTAATTAAATGCGGGGCTATGGATTCTTTTTTAATCCCGCGTGCGCAGATGTTTGCCTCTTTAGAACCTATCCTTAGCTCAGCCTCACGCATACAAAAAGAAAAATCAAAAGGACAGCTTTCATTTTTTGATGATGAGACATCCAACGGAGCATTCGTAAAAAAAGATGATTCCCTTCCTCAACTAAAAGAGTGGCCTGAACCGCAACGCCTCTCCTTTGAAAAGGATATGCTTGGTTTTTATATAAGCGGCCATCCGTTAGCCAGATACGCTAAGATTTTAAGGCGCTTTGCCGCCTCTTCAATAAATGACCTCACCTTAAATAATGACAATGATGAAGTTAAAGTGGTGGGGCTAATCTCTAAGATAAAAAATACCTTAACCCGCGCAAAACAAGAAAAGATGTCCATCCTAAAACTTGAAGACCTTAACGGCTCTGTGGAACTTTTAGTCTTTCCTAAGGCCTACCAGAGAGTCTGCCGCTACATACAACCTAATACCGTAGTCTTAGTAAAGGGAAGCCTTAACCTAAAGGAAGATACCCCAAAGATATTTGTTAACGACCTTTTCCCTTTTGAGCGTATTTATAAATTAATCACGGGGATGAGCATAAACCTTTCGGGATTAAGGGAAAATGTCTTTTCTACCTTAAAAGAAATCCTCTCTGCCTCGCGCGGGGATGTCCCAGTTTACCTTAACCTCAATACTCCGGCAAAATCAAGAGTGCAGATGGTAGTAGGAGAGAATTTTTATGTAGCCCCTTCTGAAAAATTAATCAATGAGATTGAAAGCCTTTTAGGAGAAGAACGTCTTAAATTACTCTTGACATCGTAACTTTTTGCTGTTACTATACTTAAGAATAAGCCTGTAAAACTTTACAGGCAGGGAGGAGTATATGACAAAAAAGGATATCATACTTAAAGTTTCTGATCAGACCGGGCTAAAGCAAATAGATGTAAAATTAGTCGTCCAAAAAACCTTTGACTCTATCATAGAGGCTTTAGTCAGGGGGGAAAAGATAGAATTGCGCAATTTCGGAGTCTTTAAAGTTAAACAGAGAAAAAGCCGTACCGGAAGAAATCCGCGCACTAATCAAGTTATCCCTGTCCCGCCGAGAAAAGTAGTAGTCTTTAAATCCGGATTAGAGATGAAACAAAAAATTAAATAAGTTACCGTCTGCCTATATAAAATATATGTATAAAAGAGTAACGGGCACAAAGGATATCCTGCCTGAGGATTCACCTACTTGGCAAGAAATAGAGAATATAAGCCGTAGGGTGTTTTTACTTTATAATTATAAGGAAATTCGCACCCCCATCATAGAAGAGGAATCACTCTTCAACCGTTCATTAGGGAAAGAAACAGAAATTATTAAAAAACAGATGTTCATAATAAATAATAAAGATGAAAACTATGCCCTGCGCCCAGAGGGAACAGCTTCAATAGTGCGTTCATATATAGAGAATAATTTAGATAAGGCCTTACGCTTTTCTAAGTTTTATTACATGGGGCCGATGTTTAGGCTAGAGCGCCCGCAAAAAGGCCGTTTTAGGCAATTCCATCATATCGGATGCGAGGCAATAGGCTCTTATGATCCTGCTTTAGACATTGAAGTTATATCCTTGCTGGATACACTCTTAACCGAGTTTTCTATAAAAGAATATACTATTAAGATTAATAGTTTAGGCTGCCTTAAAGATAAGGAGAAGTTATCCGGGCTTATACGCAAGAATCTATCCACAGGACAAGATAAACTTTGCGAGGATTGTAAGGATAGGTTACAACTTAACCCTTTGAGGGTTTTAGATTGTAAAAAAGCCTCCTGCAAGGATCTTGTCAAGGAGCTAAAAATAGAAGATTCCTACCTATGCCCTGAATGCAAAGAGCATTTTAGGGAAGTTGTAGCCGGATTACGCTCTTTAAGGATAAATTATCAGATAGATTTTACCTTGGTGCGCGGGCTTGATTATTACAACCAAACAGTATTTGAAGCAACCCATAAAGAATTAGGCTCCCAGGATGCCATAGGCGCAGGAGGAAGGTATAATAATTTAGTATCTTCTTTAGGTGGGCCTGAATTAGGGGCAATTGGCTTTGCTCTCGGAGTTGAAAGGGCGCTCTTGCTTATGGACAAATTAAATCCCCCAAAAGAGGAAATCTTAGTTTACATCATCAGCTTAGGAGAAAGGGCAAAAGAAGAGGGGATTAAGATGCTTCAACTTTTAAGAAAAAACAGGATACCGGCAGATATGGATTATGAAGGAAGATCTATTAAAGGCGCGATGCGCAAGGCTGAAAATCTTAAAGCCAATAAATGCCTGATTATAGGCGATAATGAAATACAGGGCCAGGTAGTTACCCTTAAAGATATGTCCACGGGAACCCAAGATCAAGTTAGCTTTACCGAATTAATAAAGAGGCTAAAATGTTAAGAACGCATACCTGCGCAGAGTTAAACCTTGCTGATTTTGAAAAAGAAGTCTCTTTATGCGGCTGGGTAGCTAAAAGAAGAGACCACGGAAAACTCATCTTCATTGATCTAAGGGACCGCTACGGGCTTACTCAAGTCGTCTTTATCCCTAAGGAATCAGCTGATGCCTACAAAGCCGCTTCTGAATTAAGAAATGAATTTGTGGTCAAGGTGAAAGGCATAGTAAATAAACGCCCTTCAGGCACGATAAACCCTAAGATTCCAACAGGAGAGATTGAAGTTTTAGCTAAGGAGCTTGAAATACTAAACACAAGCGAAAATACCCCTTTTGAAATAGAGAGTGCTTTAGAGCCCTCTGAAGACATGCGCCTTAAATACAGGTATCTTGATTTAAGGAGAAGAAAAACCTTTAATAATATCTCTTTAAGAAGTAAACTCTATTCCTCTATCCGCGCTTTTTTGGATTCTAAGGGTTTTCTTGAGTGCGAGACTCCTATTCTTACAAAATCTACTCCTGAAGGCGCCCGCGATTATCTTGTCCCTTCTAGGCTTAATCCCGGAAATTTTTATGCTCTTCCACAATCCCCCCAACTATTCAAACAGATACTTATGGTTGCCGGGCTAGACAGGTATTATCAGATAGCTAAGTGCTTCCGGGATGAGGACCTAAGGGCTGACCGCCAGCCGGAGTTTACCCAGTTAGACCTAGAGGCATCTTTTGTAGAAGAAGAGGATGTATTCTTGCTTATCGAGGGTTTAATCTTTTCTATCTTTAAAGAGTTAAAAGGCATAGAGCTAAAAACTCCTTTTTTGCGTATCCCTTTTAACCTTGCGATGGAAAAATATAAGACTGATAAACCTGATTTACGCCAAGAAGAAAAGAATGATTTTGCCTTTGCCTGGATAGTTGACTTTCCTCTATTTACTTACAATCAGGAGGAGAAGAGGTGGGAGAGCCAACACCACCCCTTTACCGCCCCATTGCAAGAAGATTTAAAGCTCTTAGAAGGCTTTCCAGAAAAAATAAGATCGCGTTCTTATGATTTAGTCCTAAACGGAATAGAGCTTGGCTCAGGCTCCATAAGAATACACCAACAGGCTCTACAAAAAAAGATATTTGAAATAATCGGTATTGACTCAGAAGAAGCAGAAAAACGCTTTGGCTTTTTGCTTGAAGCCTTTAAATTTGGGGCCCCTCCCCACGGAGGGTTTGCCTTTGGTATTGACAGGCTTTTGGCGATACTTACCCAAGAACCAAGCATAAGAGAGGTCATAACCTTTCCTAAGACCAGCATAGGCACCTGCCCCTTAACCGAAGCGCCTTCAAAAGTAGACGAAGCCCAACTTAAAGAACTTAATATTACCTTAAACAAGGAGGAGAAATGAAAAGAATAGTCTTCTTATTTACAGGCGTGCTCTTTTTATTGTCAGGTTGCGTCGCCCGCACCTATCAACTAACTCAAGATAGGGTTGACCAAGACCTATCCATAGGAAACCGCGGGTATATCAGCGGAGCTGCTCCTACTGAGCCACAAGCTCCGAGAAAAGCTCAAAGAAGCGTCCGTATCTTTGAGTTTGAGTTAGGCAAACCCCATCAGGCAAAAGAGGCCTCTGTGATAAGCACGAATTACTCACAGCCGCAAGAACCGGTTTACGAATCTTACGAAACCCCTTATTTTACGGAACCTGAAATAGAGCCACCCCTTAAACCGATAGAAACAGAGTATCAAAGATATACGGTTGGCAAGAATGATACCTTACAGAAGATATCGCAGAAGTTTTACGGGACTACCAAAAAATGGGTTAAAATATACAACGCTAATAAGGATACCTTAAAAAGCCCTGACAGGCTTTATCCCGGGCAAACCTTGAATATCCCAAAGGAAGATACCCTCTTAGAGGATAGGGCAATAATAGATATGCCTAAAAACCTAAAGTAATTTTCTCTATGCATAAGATATTAAAATTAGAAAACAACGAAGAAGCCCGCTCTTTATGTGGAATGAATGACTCAAACATCCGGCTTATTGAAAAAGATTTTAAGGTAAAGGTTGTCTTGCGCGGAGAGCACCTTAAAATCAGCGGCACGGCTAACAATATTAAAAAATCTTCTGCTTTTATTGATTACCTTTTAAAAGGTTACAGGTCAAAAGAGAACAAATTTGAGGAGTTAGGCCTTAAGCATATAATAGATACTTATAAAAAACCAAAGGTGCTAGCGCCCTTGAGTGTTAAGATAGCTCCTAAGACTTCAGGGCAGATAGATTATGTTAATGCAATAAAAGAGTTTGATATTGTCTTTGGCATAGGCCCTGCCGGGACAGGCAAGACCTACCTTGCTATGGCTTCGGCTATAGACGCCTTAAAAAAAGAGGAGGCGCGTAGAATAGTTCTTACTCGTCCGGCAATAGAAGCAGGGGAGTCCTTAGGGTTTCTGCCCGGGGATATGCGCCAGAAGATATCCCCATACCTACGCCCTCTATACGATGCCCTCTATGATATGATGGACGCAGAGAGGATAGAAAAGTATTTAGAAAACGGTACCATTGAAGTCGCTCCTTTAGCCTATATGAGGGGCAGGACCTTAAATGACGCCTTTGTCATCCTTGATGAGGCTCAGAATTCTACTGCCGAACAGATGAAGATGTTTTTAACTAGGTTGGGTTTTAACTCTAAAGCCGTGATTACCGGTGACATAACCCAAAGCGACCTTCCCGGCGGAAAGCCCGTAGGTTTATTACAGGCAGAAGATATACTAAAGAGGATAAAGGAGATAAAGTTTATCTATTTTAGCAAGGAGGATGTGGTCAGGCATCCTTTAGTCCAGAGGATTATTGAAGCATATGATAAAACTATTAAAAAAAATTAACCTAAAGGGTTTTTTTCTATTCCTATTGATTTTCTTTGTAGCTAAGGTAGCTAATATCAATTTAGCCGTCCCGCTTTTTCTTTTCTTTATATGCCTCTACCTTAAGTTAAGGAAGTTAATCACAAAGAGCTCTAACCTTACAAATCTCTCTTTTCTATTCCTCCTTAATTTTACCGGCGGATATTTCGTATGCGTCAACAACCTTCCGCTTTACTTAATCCCCTTTTCATTTATCTCTATGCTCCTAATGCTCCTCTTTGCAAGCCTTGAGCTATCAGTCATTATTTCTTTATCCTTAGCTATCTCTCTTGCCTCTATTAGTAAATACCCCTTAGAGATAATCTTTCTTTTTACGATAAGCTCTATACTAAGCGCTATCCTTGTAAAAGGTGCTAGAAAAAGAAATACGGTTATCAATGCAGGAATTATCAGCGGGCTTATATACTCTCTTATACTTTTACTTATGGGGAATAAATGTATAGGCGTCTCCTATAAATATTTATACTTTTTAGCAAATGGCTTATTAACAAGCATTATTGTATTAGGGGCTCTGCCTATATTTGAATATCTCTTTAAGGCTATAACCAATATCAGCCTCTTAGAGTTGGCGGATTTTCATCATCCCCTTTTGGCCCTTTTAATCCAAAGAGCTCCAGGGACATACCACCATAGCCTTATAGTAGGCAATCTTTCAGAAGCAGCAGCTAATGCCATCGGAGCTAATGGCTTATTAAGCAGAGTAGGTTCTTACTACCATGATATCGGAAAGTTAGAAAAACCCGAATACTTTAGTGAAAACCAAAGTAAAGCACTTAATAGGCATGATACCCTCTCTCCTGAAATGAGCAAGCTTGTAATTATGAAACATGTTAAGGTAGGCGTAGAGCTTGCAAAAAAACATAAACTCAACCCTGCTTTAATAGACTTTATTGAACAGCACCACGGCAAGGGATTAGTATATTATTTCTACCTTAAGGCATTGCAAAACCCTAAAGAGGACCAAGAGGTAGAAGAGGAGGGCTACCGTTACCCCGGGCCTAAGCCCAACAGCAAAGAAACGGCAATAGTCCTTTTGGCAGATTCCGTTGAAGCAGCGGTAAGGGCATTAAAAGAGTTTACCCCTGCCTCAATAGAAGATTTAGTCCATAAGGTAATCAATAATAAGTTTATTGACGGACAGCTTGACGAGTGCGACCTTACATTAAAAGACTTAGAGAAGATTTCAGCAGTATTTGTAAAGCTCCTCTGCGGCATATACCATAGCCGCGAAAGTTATCCTGATAAAAAAGAATAACCAGCCATAACTTATTTTTTTATGCTAAAGATAACCGTAAAAAACTTACAGGATAAAACCTTAATCTCTTCCTTAATGATAAAAAACCTTATCAAAAGAATCCTAAAAGAAGAGCGTATTAAGGCAAAAGGAGAAATTACCGTATCCATAGTAACCGACCCTCTGATAAAAAAACTCAACCAAGCCTATTGTAAAAAAAATATCCCTACCGATGTCTTGGCATTTAATAGCTCAGAGCATTTTAACAAGGAAAATCTCTTTGCCGATATTGTAGTCTCTGTTGATACCGCAAGATACAACTCTAAGATATACGCAACCTCACTGTTAAAAGAACTAAAACTCTACATAGCTCACGGGCTACTTCATCTTTTAGGATACAACCACAATACCCCTTTAAAAAAAGGGGCAATGCAAAGAAAAGAAAGGAAATATGCCGATAAATAAAACCGAGGCAATCGTCTTAAGAAAAAAAGATTTCAGGGAGACCTCTTTAATAGTTGATTTTTATACCCGCAACTTTGGCAAGATAGGAGGGATTCTAAAAGGCATCCGCCTTGACCCTAAAAAGTTTGCCAGTGCCGTAGAACCGTCATCTTATAATGAGATAATATTCTATCATAAAAACTCTACCAGCCTTCATCTTGTAAGCGCCTGCGACTTAAAAGATAATTTTTTTAATATCAGAAATAATATCAATAAGGCTGCGATAAGCGCTTTTATGATGGAGCTAATCTTAACCTTGATGCAGCCTGAAGATAAAAATGAGGCGGTCTTTGACCTTACCCTCAGCGCCTTAAAAGAACTTGAAAAGACCAACAATCCCGATAAGATAGCCGCTATCTTCAAAATTAAGATGCTCTCCTTATCAGGATTTAAACCCCACTTTGACTCTTGCCTTTCTTGCTCAGATAGGATAACAGGCGTCTCTAAGTTTAGCTTAAAATTAGGGGGGCTTTTATGCCCTAAGTGTTATTTTAAGGACTTAAGTGCCCGCTCTATCTTCCGCGGGACAGTAGCCTCAATACTGCACATTGAGCGCAACGACTTTAAGGCAACCTTAAACCTTGGGCTTAACCCTCAGATAAAAAAAGAATTGGATTTAATTTTAAACGCTTTCTTAAACTTTCATTTAGAAAAAGAATTAAAGTCTCAAAAGGTTATTAATAAACTTGCAGTAGCTTTATAAAAAATAGCTTTTTAAAGGAGGCTTATATGAAAATTGTAGTTGTCGGGCCCGGGGCAATAGGCACCCTCTTAACTGCTCTGCTCTCAAGGGCAATAAAAAGCTTAGATAAGGATGAGGTCTGGCTTCTTGATTACAAAAAGGAGCGCGCCAATGAATTATTAAAAAAAGGAATAACCATTGAAGGGGCTAATAAGTCTCTTTCGGTAAATGTTAAAGTAACCGCACAAATAGAGCAAATAGGCCCTGCGGATATTTTTATAATCTGCGTTAAGTCTTATAACACCAAACAAGTAATATCCGCAATTAAGCCCGTGCTTAAAAACGGCGGCTCTGTATTGACCCTTCAAAACGGATTAGGCAACGCCGAGATAATCTCTGAGGCAGTCGGGGCAGAAAAGGTTATAATGGGGGTTACTAACTTAGGCGCAACTCTTATTAAGCCTGAGGTTGTGCGCTTCTGCGGAAAAGGAGAGACTTTGATAGGAAGATTTGACGGAAAGATGACCGCGCAGATGCGCTCAATACGCGACATCTTTAATAAAGCAGGCATAGAGACAAAAATCTCTAAAGATATAAAAAGTTTAATCTGGTCAAAGCTTATAATTAATGCCGGGATAAACCCGCTTACGGCAATCTTACGCGTCAATAACGGCAGGCTTATAGAGCTTGAGGGAGCGCGCAGGATTATGCACAAGGCAATTACTGAGGCAGTTAGGGTAGCAAAAAGAAAACGGATAAAACTTATATTTGACGACCCCTTGGCTAAAATAGAAGCCGTGGCTGAGGCAACCGCAGAAAACCTCTCTTCAATGCTTCAGGACATCTTGCATAAAAAACGCACAGAAATAGACTTTATAAATGGGGCAATTGTAAGGCAAGGACAAGAGTTAGGTATCCCGGTTTTAACTAACCAGCTCTTAATAGATTTAATTCACTCCATAGAAGAAGGCTACTCAAAGAGCCTTGCCTAATAATGGTAAAAAGATACATAACCGCAACAACATTAATATCTCTCTTAATTTTAGCAGGATACCTTTTCTCCCATAAGGCATTTAAAAAAAATATACTCTACCGGGAAAAAAGAATTTTACTTGGGACCTTTGTAGAGGTAATCTCCCCGGATAAAAAGGCGATAGAAATAAGTTTTGACGAAATTAAGCGCATAGAAGGCCTCTTAAGCAAATACAACCCTAAGAGCGATATCTCTATTTTAAATAAAGAAGGCTTAATTTTGGCAAGCCCTGAGGCATTTTACATCATAGAAAAAGCCAAAGAGTTCTATTCTCTTTCAGAAGGGGCCTTTGATATCACTATCGGGCCCCTTGTGGATCTCTGGGGATTTACTAAAAAAGAATACCTTATCCCTTCGCAAAAAGAGATTGAAAAAACTCTTCCCCTTATAGGTTCGGATAAAATTATTTTGCGAAAGAAAGATAATATGATACAATTTAAGCTTCAGGGGATGAAGGTTGATTTAGGCGCAATTGCCAAAGGCTTTGCGCTTGACTGCGCCGTAAAGAGGTTAAAAGAAGAAAGAATAAAAGATGCCCTGATAAATGCCGGAGGGCAAGTATATTGCTTAGGCACTAAATTTAACAAGCCCTGGAGAGTGGCTATTAAAGGGATTCTTAAAAAAGAAGGATTCCTGTACTTACAAGACAGAGCAGTTTCTACCTCAGGAAATTACGAACAATTTTTTAAGTACGGGGAAAAAGTTTACGGGCATATAATTGACCCAAAAACAGGATACCCAAAAATACCTGATTTTTTTTCGGTAACTGTTATTACTGATGACTCAATAACCGCAGACTTCTTATCTACGGCAATATTCCTTTTAGGGGAAGAGAAGGGCCTTGCCTTAGCTAAAAAATTTAAAGACACAGAGGTAAAAATAATAAGAAGATGAAGAATAGTTTAAAGAAAAATATGGATGTCTTTGCCTTGTTTCTTCCTGAAACAAGGGAGTTTATAAGGAAACGGGACTTTAACAGCCTTAAAAACTCCTTAAAGAATATGAACTCCATGGATATCGCCGAAGGATGGAGGCATCTTGAGCCAACAGAAAAGATAATTATCTTCAGGCTCCTGGGAACAAAAAAAGCTGTTGAGGTCTTTGAGAATTTACCCTTCCCCGAACAACGCTACATACTAAACAACCTTGCAAATACGGAAATCTCCCAAATTTTAGAAGAGATGGCTCCGGATGAGAGGGCTGACCTCTTTAAAGAGTTTCCGAAAAAAGTTTCGCGTAAGTTTCTTCTCTTAGCAAGCAAGGATACTGCGCAAGAGACCTCCGAGCTTATGCACTACCCTGAAGGAACCGCAGGCAGTCTTATGACTACGGAGTTTGTCGCTTTAAAAAAAGAGATGAGCGCAAAACATGCAATACTCTATATACAAGAAAACCTACGGACTAATTACCGGGAAAATATCTACTCACTTTTCATAGTTGACGATGCAAAAAAACTAATCGGCGTTATATCCTTGCAGGATATACTAAAGACCCCTCCGGATATGCTCATACGCGATGTCATGAGTAGCGCTAATGTAATAAAGATTGACGCTGAGGCAGATGCGGCAGAGCTCGGGAATATCTTTAAAAAATACGACCTCTTTGACGCCCCTATCGTAGATAAGGAAGGCCGCCTCATAGGGATAATCACCGTTGACGATATAGTTGAGACGATAGAAAAAGAAGCGACCAAAGATATATACGAAATAGGTAAGATGGATGCTAAAGGAGGAGAAATTATAAGCTACTCCCGGGCAACCCCTCTAGAGCTTGTACGCAGGCGAGCCGGCTGGCTGGTCTTACTTTTAATATTTGATTTTTTAACCGGGACTGTCTTAAAGTTCTTTGAACAGTCCTTAAGTACGGTCGTCTCCTTGGCCTTCTTTATCCCCATGCTCCTTGACACAGGAGGAAACGCCGGAGCACAGACATCTATTACGATAATTAGAGGGCTTGCCACAGGAGATGTAAAGCCTAAAAATATCTGGAAAGTTGTTCGAGTAGAACTTTCTGCTGCGTTACTTATGGGGCTTGTGGTAGGATTAGTTGCCTTTGGCAGGGCGTTTCTTTTACAAAAAGATATTATGCTCTCTGTAGTAGTAGGCTTAACCATGGTCCTAATCGCCCTTCTTGCTATAGGGACAGGAATCTCGCTTCCTTTAATCTCAAAAAGAGTAGGGCTTGATCCTGCGGTATTAGCAGGGCCGATTACAACAAGCATAGTGGACGTAATAGGGCTTATTATATACTTTAAGATTGCGCAGTTTTTCATACCTGCCTTAAGGCTTTAAAAAACAAAAAAATGAAACTATCAGTAAAAGATATAAAAGAATTAAAAAATAAACGTAAGATTACTATGCTTACTGCCTATGATTATCCTACAGCCTCTTTATTAGATAAAGCAGGAATAGATATAATCCTCGTCGGGGATTCTCTGGCTAATGTCGTCTTAGGGTTAGATTCAACTACTTCAATAGGCATGCCTGAGATGCTCCACCACTCAAAGGCAGTTACCCGTGCAGTAAAAAATAGCCTGGTTTTAGGGGATATGCCTTATGCTTCTTACCAATTAAACACTGATGAAGCGCTCTTAAACGCAAGAAGGTTTATTGAAGAAGCATCTTGCTCAGGAGTAAAATTAGAGTGGTTTGACAACTGCCCCAAGGCAACTAAAAAAATTACTGCGCAAGGCATACCGGTTATGGGGCATATAGGATTAACCCCACAAACAGCTGATAAAACCGGCGGCTTTAAGGTCCGGGGCAAAGAAGCTACTTCAGCCAAAATCTTAATAGACCAAGCGCTTGCCCTTGAAGATAGTGGGTGCTTTGCTATTGTCTTAGAATGCGTACCGGATAAACTCTCTGAGATAATTACAAAAAAACTAAAAATCCCTACAATAGGAATTGGCGCAGGGCTTCATTGCGACGGGCAGGTATTAGTGATCAATGATATGCTCGGGTTATTTGAAAGATACACGCCTAAGTTTGTTAAAAGGTATGCTAGCCTCTCCGATATAATCTTAAAGGCGGTTAAAGAATATAAGGAAGATATCTTAAAAGAACGCTTTCCGCAAAAAGAGCACTCCTTTCTTATAAAAGAAGAGGAGTTAAAAAAAATATACGAAGAAGAAGGTTGAATTATCTTGACTTTTTATCCTCTTTGGGTTAATAATAAAAGACTATGCCTGCAACAACAATGGATAAGATAGTTTCACTCTGCAAACGCCGCGGATTTATATTCCAATCTTCGGATATTTATGGGGGCTTAAGCAATACTTGGGATTATGGGCCGTATGGGGCAGAGTTAAAGAGAAACCTTAAAAACGCATGGTGGAGCGCTAACGTCCATAACCGTGATGATATGTATGGGATGGATGCGGCTATCCTTATGCATCCAAAAGTATGGGAAGCCTCCGGCCATGTAAAAAACTTCTATGACTTAAAGAGCGACTGTTTATCCTGTCGTAAGCGTTTTAAAACCGAAGACTTGCAAGGCAAGAGCAAATGCCCTGAGTGCCAGGGAGAACTTACTGAAAGTAGGCCTTTTAATTTAATGTTTAAGACTCACCAAGGACCCTTAGAAGACGCTGAAAACTTAATATACCTAAGGCCTGAAACAGCGCAAGGGATGTTTGTCAACTTTGCCAATATCCTTGACTCGCGCCACCCAAAACTTCCCTTTGGCTTAGCTCAGATAGGAAAGTCTTTTAGAAATGAAATTACCCCGGGAAACTTTACTTTCCGCACGCGCGAGTTTGAGCAGATGGAGATTGAATACTTTGTAAACCCTAAAGATGCGGACAAATATTATCAGGAGTGGGTTAACTTAAGAAAAGAATGGTACATCAGTTTAGGGATGACAAAAGAAAATTTACGCCTAAGGCCACATAAAAAAGAAGAGCTTGCCCACTACGCCTTAGCCTGCACAGATATAGAGTATAATTTTCCTTTTGGCTGGTCAGAGTTAGAGGGAATAGCCAATAGAAGCGATTTTGACCTAAAGCAACACTCAGAATACAGTAAGAAAGATTTAAGGTATTTTGACGACGCAACAAAAGAAAGGTTCTATCCTTTTATCATTGAGCCTTCAGGAGGCATTGACCGGGCAATCTTGGCATTTTTAGTGGACGCCTATACAGAAGAAAAGGTAAAAGATGAAACAAGGGTAGTCTTAAAATTAAGCAAAAAACTAGCTCCAGTAAAGGTAGCAGTCTTTCCTCTTTTAAGGAATAGGCAAGAGATAGTAACTTTAGCTAAAAATATCGCCTCTGACTTAAAAAAAGTTACCGTAGCCGTATATGATGACACAGGGGCGATAGGAAAACTCTACCGCAGGCAGGATGAAGTAGGAACGCTTTATTGTATTACGGTGGATGTCCAATCACTTGAAGACAATCAAGTAACAGTTCGCAATCGCGATACTATGCAACAAGAGCGGATAGGTATTGATAGGTTAAAAGAGTATATTATTAATAAGTTGCAGAGTTAGTTTACCGGTTAGCCAGTTAGTCGGTTATTCTGTTGAGTAATCTTAAAAAGAGGCAGCAGGGAAAACTAAAAACTAAAAAAGGAGGGTTTCAAAGAATATGGCAAAGAAATATGTTTACAGCTTTGGCGGAGGAAGGGCAGACGGAAATGAGAGCATGAAGAACCTCTTAGGAGGAAAGGGTGCTAACTTAGCAGAGATGGCAGGGCATAAGAATTTAAAACTCCCTGTTCCCCCGGGATTTACCATAACTACGGATGTCTGCACCTACTATTACGCGAATAAACGTTCTTACCCAAAAGAACTTAAAGAGCAGGTAAATAAAGCTCTTATTACAATAGAAAAAATAATGGATAAGAAGTTTGGCGATGTGAATAATCCTTTATTAGTATCTGTCCGCTCCGGAGCGCGCCGCTCAATGCCCGGAATGATGGAGACTGTGTTAAATATCGGGTTAACTGAAAAAACTATTCCCGGGCTTATAAAACAGGCAGGTGGTAATGAGCGTTTTGTTTATGACGCATACAGAAGATTGATTATGATGTATTCTGATGTGGTTATGGAGAAAGCCGCCGGTATTGAGCCAAAAGAGGATATGGGTATCCGTAAACAACTTGAGCGGATTATGGATGAGGTAAAACGTAGAAGAGGGGTTAAGGCAGATACTGACCTAAATGCTAATGACCTAAAAGAGATATGCAGTAGCTTTAAGTCTAAAATCAAAGAAGTCTTAGGCAAGGAGTTTCCGGATAACCCCATACAGCAATTATGGGGCGGGATAGGAGCAGTCTTTGCCTCCTGGAACGGAAAACGCGCAATAAGTTACCGCCGGATTGAGAATATACCTGATGAGTGGGGAACAGCAGTAAATGTCCAGGTAATGGTCTTTGGAAATATGGGTAGCGACTCGGCAACCGGAGTTGCCTTTACCAGAAACCCCGGCAATGGGGACAGCCACTTTTACGGGGAATACCTTATGACTGCCCAAGGAGAAGATGTTGTCGCAGGTATCAGAACCCCTGCGCCAATCAACTCCTTTTCGCAATCTGCGCATAATAAGGATTTAGTAACCCTTGAAAAGGGGATGCCTAAGATATATCAAGAGTTATTTGCAATACAAAAGCGCTTAGAAAAGCACTACCGCGATATGCAGGATATAGAGTTTACCATTGAAAGGGGTAAGCTCTATATGCTTCAATGCCGTGTAGGAAAACGCAATGGTCCGGCTGCGGTAAAGATGGCTGTGGATATGGTTAAAGAAAAATTAATCAAAAAAGAAGAAGCAGTAATGCGCGTTACCCCTGCGCAATTAGATGAGCTTTTGCATCCTATAATTGACCCAAAAGCAGAAGTCCCCACTAAGCAGATAGCAAAAGGGCTTCCTGCAGGTCCGGGTGGCGCAACAGGGCAGATTGTCTTTACAGCCGCTGATGCCGTGGCTTGGGCAAAAGAAGGAAAGAAGGTTATCCTTGTGCGCGAAGAGACAAACCCTGAAGATGTCGAGGGTATGCGCTCAGCCCAGGCAATACTTACTGCCCGTGGAGGGATGACCTCGCATGCGGCATTAGTTGCAAGAGGTTGGGGTAAGTGCTGTATTGTAGGTTGTAGCGCCCTGCACATTGACCTATCAAAAAGAGAGCTTACTGTCGGTGAAAAAAACTTAAAAGAGGGTGACTGGATATCCTTAAACGGGACTAAAGGCATTGTCTATGAAGGAAAATTACCGATGATAGATGCAAATCAAGAGAACGAACTTTTGATGAGCTTCCTTAAACTTTGCAATAACTTCCGTAAATTAGGAATACGCACTAATGCCGATACCCCGGAAGATGCCTCTATAGCAAAGCAATTTGGTGCAGAGGGTATAGGGCTATTTAGGACTGAGCATATGTTTTACGGTAAAGGAGCAGATGAACCCTTGTTTCATCTGCGCAAGATGATTGTCTCTAACACTAAAGAAGAGAGGGATGAGGCATTAGAAGAGCTATTCCCCTTTGTAAAAAAAGATATAAAAGGCACGCTTGCGGCTATGGACGGGTTTCCTGTGGTTATCCGCTTACTTGACCCGCCCTTACATGAGTTTGTTCCACGTGAAGAGGCAAAGCTAAGAGAGTTAGCTAAAGAGTTAAATATTTCAATGGAAGAACTCTCTGAGCGCGCTAAGGCTTTACACGAATCAAACCCGATGATGGGCCACCGCGGAGTGCGCCTCGGAGTAACTTATCCTGAGGTAAGCGCAATGCAGATGCGCGCTATACTTGAAGCAGCTGCAGAGCTTATAAAAGAAGGGAAAAAGCCCTATCCTGAGATTATGGTTCCGGTTATCTGCGATGTCAAAGAGTTAGATGACCAGTATGAGATATACAAAAAGGTATATGCTGAAACATTAAAAAAATACAACCTAAAGAAGATAAAAGCGCTCTATGGGACGATGATTGAGATTCCCCGGGCTGCCTTAGTCGCAGAAAAGATAGCCAAGACAGCGCAATTCTTCTCTTTTGGCACAAATGATATGACTCAGATGGGATTTGGTTTCTCCCGCGATGATATGGGAGGATTCTTGCCGGATTATATAAACAAAGGAATACTACCAGAGGACCCATTCCAGACCATTGACCAGGAAGGAATCGGAGAGTTAATCAAGATTGGCATTCAACGCGGAAGAAAAGGGCAAAAAGGCCTTGAGGTAGGAATCTGCGGCGAGCATGGCGGAGAGCCAAGGTCAGTTGAGTTCTGCCATAATGTAGGCATGGATTATGTCAGCTGTTCGCCATTTAGGGTTCCGATTGCTAACTTAGCCGCTGCCCAGGCAGTCCTGAAACAAAAGAAAAAATAAACCGGCAAACAGGATAACTAACAATCGTATAACCGAATAACAGACTAACGGGCAACTGAATAACAGGCTAACAAACAACAGGCAACAGGATAACAGACAAACAGGATAACAGACAAACAGGATAACCAAAGTGGAATCCTTAAGAATATACTTAAGAGAGGTCAGGAATATACCCCTACTTACGGCAAAGGAAGAGATAACGCTTGCCCGTAGGATAAAAAAAGGCGATGAGCAGGCACGCAAGAAGATGATTAAATCAAACTTGCGCTTAGTTATCAATATCGCTAAAAGGTATATGCGCTTAGGCACTCCGTTTTTGGATTTAATAGAAGAGGGGAACTTAGGGTTAATGAAGGCAGTTGATAAGTTTAACCCTAAAAAAGGCTTCCGTTTCTCTACCTATGCTGCCTGGTGGATAAAGCAGGGGATTACCCGCTCGCTCTCTGAGCAGGGTAAGATGATACGCGTCCCGGTCTATATGAACGAGCTTATCACTAAGTGGCGCAAGACCAAAGAGCGGCTTACGCAAAAATTAAAGAGATCCCCAACTGACTTAGAGATTGCTAAAAAACTAAAACTCTCCAAAGATAAGATGGAGCAGATAAACTTCTGGATGGGTTCTACAACCTCATCCCTTGATTCTCCCATAGGCGAAGATAGCGAAGGCAAGGTTTCAGATCTTATTGAAGACGAAACCGCTATCCACCCGGATAGCTCTATTGAACGCATGTTGGATAAAGAGCGCGTGGAGAATCTCCTTGAAATAATGAGCGAAAGGGAAAGGGATATCTTGGATATGCGCTTTGGCTTGGCAGATAAAAAACCCCGTACTTTAGCTGAGGTTGCTAAGAGATTTAAGATTTCAAGGGAAAGGGTCCGTCAAATAGAAGAATCTGCCCTTAAAAAAATCCGCAAGTTCGTTAAGGGGACAAAAGAGGAGATCTAAAGGTGCCTAAAAAAACAAGCCTTGAAAAACATATCCGCAGTATCCCTGACTTTCCTAAAAAAGGAATCCTCTTTAGGGATATAACCACCCTAATTCAACACAAAAAAGGCTTTAAAGAGTCGGTTGACCTTTTGGTAAAAAAGTATAAGGCAAAAAAAATTGACAAGGTCGTTGCAGTTGAGGCGCGCGGCTTTATCTTTGGCGCGGCAGTCGCCTACAAATTAGGCGCCGGCTTTGTCCCGGTAAGAAAAAAAGGCAAGCTCCCTTATAAGACTAACTCCGTAACCTATTCCCTAGAATACGGGACAGACACCTTAGAAATTCACCAGGATGCAATTAAAAAGAATGAAAGGATTTTAATTGTAGATGACCTTTTAGCCACAGGAGGAACAGTTAAGGCAGTTACAAGACTGATACAAAAGTTAAAAGGGAAAATAGTCAGTATTGCTTTTGTAATTGAGCTATTTGACTTAAAAGGCAAGGATAAATTAAAAGGTTATGATATTTATTCTTTGATAAAGTTCCCCGGGCACTGATAGATTGCGCCTGTAGCTCACTTGGATAGAGCGGGGCTCTCCTAAGGCCTAGGTAGCAGGTTCGACTCCTGCCAGGCGCATTGAATTATATGTATAACCTACACGCACATACATTTTTAAGTGATGGAGAGTTGCTTCCTTCAGAAGTAGCTGTCCGCTACCAAGCTGCAGGGTATAAGGCAATAGCTATCACCGACCACGCAGACTATAGCAATATAAAGCCTGCGTCTAAAGCAGTTTTAGAGTTTGTCCGCAAATGGCCAAAGGACTCAAAGATTACTGTCCTTTCAGGAATAGAGTTAACTCATCTGCCTTTACAGCAATTTAAGCCCTTAACAGCCTTGGCAAGAAAATTAGGGGTAGAAGTTATAATTGCTCACGGAGAAACCCCTGTAGAGCCGATTGTTACAGGCACAAATCACTTTGCCCTCTTATCAGATATTGATATCTTAGCTCACCCCGGCTTAATTACTGATGAAGATACCCAACTTGCCGCAGAAAGGGGAATATTCCTTGAGATTACTAGCAGGCACGGCCATTCTCAAACCAATGAACACGTTGTAAAGCAGGCAAGAAAGTTTAACGCTAAGTTAATCCTTAATAATGACAGCCACGCCCCGGAAGATATCATCGCTCCTGAAAAACTAAAAGAAGTTGGCTTAAAAAGTGGCTTGACTGAAGAAGAGATAGATAGGATAATAAAAGATACTGAAAGCTTAATTAGAAAAAAGCGGAGGCAGATATGAAAAAAAGTTTTTCCCTGACTACTAGCTACTGGCTACTAGCTACTTTCTCCCTACTTATCATAAGTGGGTGTGCAACTACAGATAATAGCGACTTTAAATCTTCCGGCTCAGTAGCTCCCCTTAAAACTCAGGCAATCTTAAAATTTAGTGATGTCCCGGTCCCTGTTGGCTTAAAACCCTTGCCCCTTGAATCCTACTCCTTTGAATCTTCAGGTGTGCGCGTAGGGGTATTAAAATATATAGGCAAGGCAAACCCGGATCAGGTAATTACCTTTTATAAAGACCAGATGCCGATGTACAACTGGTATTTAGTCAATATTATTGAATACGGCCAGAGGTTGCTTAACTTTGAACGGGAAGGGGAGTCTTGTATAATCTCCATACAGCCAAAAGGAAGCACTATACTTTTAACCGTATCCTTAGGCCCTAAGCCACAAACACCTATAAGAAAGAGCCGCCAAACACTCCACTAACCTAGATACTGACTACTGGCTATTGGCTACTTTCTACAAAAAATCTCTTGACAAGTCTCCCCACATATGATAAAAAGGTTGATAATACTTACACAGTAGGTGTATTTATATAGATTATACAGGTTTAAGATTTTACTAAGAACAAAACAAAGGAGGGAACAAAAATGGGAAGACGTTTAATTGTAGTTTTATCACTAGCCTTAGCAGTTGGCATTGCTTTTAGCCCTGCTTTTGCTGAAGTGCAGAACGTCAAGGTAAGCGGTGACCTAAACATGTTTGGAGCAATCCGTAATAACTTTGACTTAACTCGTGGCCCAAAAGGCAATACCCGTAACGATGATGAGAGCTTCTTTGCCACACAAACTCGTGTCAGAGTAGATGCAGACCTTACGGATAATGTATCCGCGGTAGTTAGGTTGGTTAACGAGAGGAGATGGGATAGCGATAATAATACTAACATTGACTTGGATTTAGCTTATGTTGGTTTAAAAGAATTCCTCTATTCTCCATTATCTCTTACTATTGGTCGTCAAGAGTTAGTCTATGGAAATAAGCTTATACTAGCCAAGAGGAGTAGAGAGAATGCCCCCAATGGCATACCTTCAGACCTAAGTATAAGAAAATCCTTTGATGCAATTAAGGCAGTCCTTAACTATGATCCATTAGTAGTTGATTTAATTTATGCTAAGATTAGTGAATGGGTTGCTGATACTTCACCCTCTATTAGAGGTGTTAAAAATGATGCTAACCTCTTTGGAGTTTATGCTTCTTATGATGTAAATAGAAAACTTAAAGCAGATGTTTATGGGTTTTACAGGCACGATAGAAATAAAAATGCTCTTAAAGCCTTTCCTAATGATAGCCGTAAAGATGATACCTTATATACTTTAGGTACATTGATTTCTGCTACCCCAATAGAGAACCTAAAGACATCTTTAGAAGCTGCTATTCAGTTAGGTACGAATAGGAAAGATTCAGCAAGCCAAGATTCTGATAATAGTAGAAAAGCTTGGGCATTACAAGCAATGGCTGATTATACTTTAAGTAATGTAAAGTTTACTCCTACTATCGGAGCATCCTTTACCCATTTAAGCGGTGATAAGGGTGGCCAGAATGGAAAGAGGGCTTGGGATCCAATGTATCAAGACCAAACGCTTAATAATATCACCAAGGCAATAATTCCTTTTACAAACTTAAATGTGATTAACCTAAAAGGAAGCATGAAGCCAACTGATGATATTACCTTATGCGCTAATTTTGGCTTTTATATGAGAGACAAGAAGAGCGAAGTAAATATGCTAAGCCCGAATGAGGATAGTGAAAGTAAACCTTACGGAGAATATGCTATGACCGGTAAAAAATACTTAGGCAATGCATTAGACCTTACTGCTACCTATGATTATACTGAGGATGTTCAGTTTGGTTTAACTGCCGGATGGTTTATACCGGGCAAAGCGTTTGATGAATCTAATCGCCGCACAGCATCTCAGGTAATTGGTTCAATGAAAGTAACATTCTAAGCAATTAATGTAATAACCTAAACCCTCGGGGAGCAATCCCCGAGGGTTTTTTATTTCTTGACTTTTTTAAGATTTATAGTAAATTAGCATTATGGCTAAATTAGTGAATTGGCATAGGTTTGAAAACTCCCTCAAAGAAAAGGGGCAAATTATCTTTACCCCTCTTGATATCCGGCGCATATTAAAGATAAGCAAGGTCTCTGCTACTTTTCTTATCCACCGCTATGCAAAGAAGGGTTTTATACAGCGGCTTAAAAGAGGGGTTTATTCTTTTCCGGATACCTCAATACCGGATGTCTATCTTGCCAATAAATTATACGCGCCTTCTTATGTCTCCTTAGAGTTTGCCTTGTCTTTTTACCGTATAATTCCTGAAGTAACCTATGAAATTACCTCTGTAACCACAAAGCCTACGCGTAAATTTAGCGCGCAGGATAAAATATTTTCATTCCGTAAGATTAAAAAAGAGGCCTTTGGCGGATATTACCTATTGCGCAAAGAGGGGATAAACGGCTTAATTGCTGAACCGGAAAAAGCCCTTGTTGACCTACTCTATCTTTCTTTGCGCAGTAAAAAGAAGAAGGGCTTTCTTTTAAGGATTAATAGGCAACTACTAAACGTAAATAAGGCCTTGCGTTACGCAAAACTTTTTAAAGATAAAAAACTTACCCCCCTAATAAAGGAATTATTTAAATGATTGCCAAAGAGTCAATAAAAAAATTATCCCTTCTACTGCGCACGGCAGAGTTTCCGAATGTAGTACGCGAATACTTTCAGCATCTTTTTCTTAGCTATCTCTATAGCTTAGAGGGCTCTGAAAAGATGCTCTTTAAAGGAGGGACTGCCTTAAGGATTATCTATGGCAGCATGCGCTTCTCAGAGGATTTAGATTTTTCTCTTTTTGCCATTAAGCCCTACAACCAAAAAAAGTTTATAGAGGATTTAATCAGCGCTTCTTTAAAAAAAATAGAGCGGGCAGGAATTAATGTTGAATTAGGGAAAAACCCGAATAAGACCTCCGAAGGGTATTATTTAGATGCCTCTTTTAATATTTACGATTATCCTAAAACCTCTATCGCCATAAATGTCTCTTGCCGTAAGGAGAAGAAAATAGAAGGGGAGGTTGATAGCATTGTAAGCGACTTTATCCCTGTTTATAACCTTCTTCACCTTCCCCAAGAGGAATTAGTAGATGAAAAGGTCTTTGGCGCCTTGCTTAACCGCTTTAAGCCGCGTGATTTTTATGACCTTTATTTTATCATGCGAAAGGGTATCCTTACTTTAAGCCAAAAATCACGCTTAAATAAAAAGAAAGAAGAAGTTATAAAAGCCGCGGGAAAGATTGATTTTTCTTCTGAGTTGTCTGTATTTTTGCCTCAGGACCAACAAAATATAATTAAGAATTTTAAAAATATTTTAACTAATGAACTAAACCGCCAGTTAAGCAGCCCCTAACACCTAACTACTGACTACTGGCTACTAACTACTATCATGCTACACTTATCACTCATTTTTCACATGCACCAACCCTATTACAAGAACCTCTTAACAGAAGAGAGTCATCTGCCTTGGGTGCGGCTACACGGGACAAAAGACTACCTTGATATGCTTGAGGTAATAACTAACTACCCAAAGATTCGCGCTACCTTTAATATCGTCCCTTCCTTAATTGAGCAGATAGAAGATTATGCTAACGAAACAGTAAAAGATACCTTCTTAGAGCTCTCTTATAAAAAGGCAATAGACTTAACTTCTGAAGATAAGGAGTTTTTACTTAAGAACTTTTTTTCCATAAATAAAGACCGGGTAATCTCGCTCTTTCCGCGCTATTATGAGCTTTATTTTAAGAAGCAGAAATCTCTAAGCTTTGATGCGCAGGATTTCCTTGACTTACAAACCCTCTTTAACTTAGCCTGGATAGACCCCCTATACAGAGAAAGGCATGAACCCTTAAAACACGCAGTAAAAAAAGCCCGCTACTTTACTGAAGAAGAAAAGCGCGCAGTTTTAGATACCCAGACAAGCATACTAAAAGATATACTCCCAGCTTACAAAAGGGCAGGGGAGAGTGGGCAAATAGAGTTTAGCGTAACCCCTTATTATCACCCTATACTTCCGCTCTTAGTCACTACCAACGCGGCAAAAGAGGCAAACCTACGTTCGCGCCTGCCAAAAAAAGAGTTTAAATACCCGCTTGATGCTAAGGCGCACATAGAAAGCGCAGTTAACTTCTACAAAGAGCGCTTAGGATGGAGCCCTCTTGGTATGTGGCCATCTGAAGAGGCAGTAAGCGAAAAGATACTCCCCTATATAATTGAATCCGGTATAAATTGGATAGTTACTGATGAATCTATCCTCTTTAAATCCCTAAACAAAAAAAAGAGGGACAGCCACCTTTTATACCAACCCTACACCTTAAAAAGAAAAGAAGGCTCCTTAAATATAATCTTTCGCGATACAAGCCTCTCTGATTTAATCGGCTTTGTCTATCATAACTGGGATGGTAAAACTGCCGCAACTGACTTTATCAACCATTTAGATAATATAAATAAAGCCTTTAAGGATAAAGACCTGTTAGTTGTCGTTGCTATGGACGGAGAAAACGCCTGGGAATACTTTGCCAATGACGGGCATTACTTTCTAAATGAGCTTTATAGCCAATTATCAGACTCAAAAACAATTAAAACTACAACCGTTTCAGAATACCTTAAAAACAACACTCCTAAATCAAATATAAAACACCTATCCAGCGGCTCCTGGATCTACGGCAATTTTGATAAGTGGATGAATAACGATTTAAAGACTCAATCCTGGGACTGGCTCCTTGATGCGCGTAAAGCAGTTGAAGAAGCAGAAAAAACCCAAGACTTTAACGAAAAGACAAAGAAGTTAATTCTAAAACAACTCCACATAGCTGAAGGAAGCGACTGGTTTTGGTGGGCAGGGGAGGACCCTGACGGCTCATTTAACCGCCTATACCAGATGCACTTAAAAAATCTTTATAAACTACTTCAAAAAAATCCTCCTAATTACCTTTTATAACCGCTAAACTCTTGACAGTTAAGGAGTTTTATGCTATAAAATTATAAATTACAATGGATAAGAGAGAGGTTTACGAACATCTAGCCAAGATATATCTTGACGCTTCATCCAAAAAAAAAGGAAAAACCAAAAACCACTTAAGGCTTTATAGTAACTTATTTGTTATAGGTTTTGTCTTTTTAATCGGAATAGCTTCAAGCATATCTTACCTATCAAAAAGCAAACACTCGGCATACGAGACTGCGCTTTTTGTCCTTGATGCCCCGGCAAAGATAAACTTTAACTTTAACCCGGCAAAAAAAGAATCCTTTACTATAAACCTAAACCGCTTAAACTTAAGCTCTTTTAAGGCTTTAGCCTTTGCCGTAAAAAATACCGATAAAAATAGTAACGCCGCTCTACGGATTGAGCTTACTAATTCTTTTAAAGAAAGGTCTGAAATTTACCTAAAACAAATCCCTGCTAAATGGGATGATTTTAAGATATCTTTCCTTGATTTTAAAAATATAAATGACTGGTCTGATATGCAGAGCATATCTTTTACGATAGAAGAATGGAACGCACAGAAAGATAAGGGGATAATTTATATAGATAACCTTCGTTTCCTAAAATAAGATTTTTTTTAAAAAAAGAGGAGGCTTAAAAAATATGCGCATAATTGCTATCACCAACCAAAAGGGCGGATGCGGCAAAACAACAACAGCTGTTAACTTAGCAGCCTCGCTGTCTGTAAACAACAGAAAGGCTTTATTACTAGACCTTGACCCTCAGTCTCATGCAACCTTAGGTTTAAATATAAAATCAACTTTGAGCATTTACAATGTCCTTTCTAAAATTTCACATCAAAAAGCAAAATTAGAAAATATTATTCAAAACGTAAGCCCTGATTTTGATATCGCCCCAAGCAGCATAGTCCTAAGCACCTTGGAGCAGGAGTTAGCCGGTGAGATAGGCAGAGAATCACGCTTAAACGAGGTATTAAAGGCTTTTAAGAATAACTATGATTATATCATCATTGATTGCCCCCCAAACTTAGGCATCCTAACCATAAATGCTATCCGCGCTTCTTCAGAGGTTATCATACCGGTTGAGGCCAGCAGGTTTTCTTTAGAAGGCTTAACTCAACTTATTAGTATAGTTGATTTAGTCCGTGACCGCCTAAACCATCAGGCTGATTTTAAAGTCCTGGTAACCAACTTTGACTCGCGCCTAGCCCATTCTTTTAAAATGCTTGAGAAAATCAAAGAAGATTTTAAAGAAAGGCTCTTTAGCAATATCATCCATGTGAATGTCAAGCTTAAAGAAGCGCAAAATCAAGGGAAACATGTTTTAGATTTTGATAAATACTGCCGCGGGGCAAAGGATTATTTTAGCCTTGCACGGGAGATAATCACTCAAGAGAAAACACCTACCCCGGCTTTAGTCTTAGAAAAAAGGATGCAGGAAATTCTAAAAGAACAACTACCGCGTTTAACAGAAGTTGCTTTTTCGATATTCGCCCCAAAGGCTTCTGATGTTTACTTAGTAGGCGAGTTCAATAACTGGCAGGTAAATGAATCTGCCCGGATGATACAGAACAACGGGACGTGGAATAAGAAGATAAACTTAAATACCGGAAGATACCGCTACCGCTTTGTTGTGGACGGAAATTGGGTTGAGGATACTGCCAACCCGCAAAAAGAGGCAAACCCTTACGGCTCTCTTGATTCCTTAGTTGAGGTTAAGGCAAAGTAAGATTTTTCCATAAAAACGGAGGAAGCGTATTATGGCGTTAAAAAAGAAGAAGGTTAAGAATAAAAAGAAGGTTATTAGAAAGCGCTTGCCGAAAAAGAAAAAACCGGCAAAAAAGAAAGAAGCAAAAAGGAAACCTTTAAAAAAACGTAAAATATTAAAAAGAAAACCGGCTAAAAAGATTAAGCCTAAAAAGAGAGAAGGGGCAGAGGTAGGGATAATATCCCACTACTTTCCACATGTCCAAGCAGCAGTTATTAAGCTTAAATGCCCATTATCCGTAGGAGAAAACATAAACATCAAAGGACATACAACAGATTTTACCCAACCCGTAGTTTCTATGCAGATTAACAGAGTTACTGTTACTTCAGCTAAATCAGGCCAGGAGATTGGCATTTTAGTCAATTCTAGGGTCAGACAAGGGGATTTAGTTACTAAATGTTAAGGTAGTAACCGGCCTATCCCTATAAAGGATAGGCCTAAAA
>JBASUY010000055.1:0-2640 GCA_049275655.1 Candidatus Omnitrophota bacterium
AATGCGGAAGGAGTCATGTCGGATACCACCAGCGGGGTGACAGGACACAATTCCTGATAGAGATGAAGAGTGTTTACTGATTCTCTTTTACTGTCGTACGGGGCTTTTTTCAGTTCAAGAACACAACCATGATCTGTAGTGAGGTAAAGACTCTTGAGGGCAGATGTGGGAACCATCTCAAGAACTCTGTATACCGACAGATAAACAGAGCTTTTAGGGCTGCCGTCCTCTTTTGCGACACATCTTTTCTCAAGACTTTCCATATCAAATATATTTCCGATCTGATCAAGGTCCACCACGAAAAAGATGTTCTGTCCCCTGTTCCGTTTTTTGGTACCGGTAGAAAGATACATTCCGAATCCCTCGGGAGGAAGCATTGAAGCAACAAGCGCTTCAGGGGTACTGGTTAGATAGATGTATTTTTTCATGGCTCTAGCTGTTAAGAAGATGAATAATACGTTTCCGGAGAAACATGAATAAAGAGAATTAAACGAGGTTCTTAATCAAATATACATATCTTTTCAGATGATTACAAATCAGATTCCGGATCTGTTTCCTGTCAGGCTTCCCTGAAATTCTGGCTTAGTCAGTTACATAATTGCATAAGCTGTAATGAAATGTTAAGCTGAACGATTATGTTTTTTTTCATGCCGCCATTTATTACATTTGCGGGTTTTTTACGGCTATGAAGAACTGCAGTCAAAGGATGCCGGATTGATCTGATTATTACTGCAGAAATTAAAGGCCCTGTAAAATATTAATCATTAAATAAATTCAATGAAAGACTTTTTTGAAGACAAGATATCCGACAGGCTTGGCGGAAAAAGTTTCGGCAAATCAACGGCTGTTTACAAGTTTGAACTCATCAAGAGGGCAAAGGCAGCTGCAAAGCTTGCCCATCCGGATATAAGACTGATAGACATGGGTGTGGGTGAACCCGACTGGCCCGCCGATGAACTGGTTGTAAAAGTGTTGTCGGAAGAGGCAGGAAAGCCGGAAAACCGCTGGTATGCCGATAACGGAATACCGGAATTCCAGGAGGCAGCGGCACGCTATCTCGGAAAAGTATACGGACTATCCGGAATAAACCCACATGAAAATATAGTGCACGGAATAGGTTCAAAACCTGTCCTTGCCATGCTGCCCCTGTGCTTTATCAATCCCGGGGATGTGCTGCTCACCACTGTTCCGGGTTATCCTGTCACGGGTACATATACAAAATACCTTGGCGGAGAAGTCTTTAACCTGCCCCTTTACGAATCAAACTCCTTTCTCCCCGACCTTGACTCAATTCCCGGTACGGTTCTGAAAAGAGCCAGACTCCTTTATATTAATTATCCCAACAATCCGACCGGCGCTGTTGCCGGAAGGGAATTCTTTGATAAGGTGGTGGCCTTTGCCGGGAAACATGGCATTGTTGTGGCACATGACATAGCATATGGTGCCCTTACCTATGACGGTTACCGGCCTCTCAGCTTCCTGTCGGCCGACGGGGCAATGGATGTGGGTATTGAAATTCATTCCCTGTCGAAGGCATTCAACATGACAGGCTGGAGAATGGGTTTTGTATGCGGAAACAGCAGAGCCGTCAGTGCCTATGCCAGTGTCAAGGACAACACTGATTCCGGTCAGTTCAGAGCCATCCAGAAAGCCGGCATCGCTGCTCTTGAAAATACTGAAATCACCGAAAGGACAGTTGAAAAGTATTCACGCAGATTCGACCTTCTCGTAAATGCACTCAATGAAGCGGGATTCAGCGCCTCAAAGCCAAAAGGTTCATTCTACTGCTATGTTAAAGCACCCGTGGGAGCCGGAAACGGAAAAACATTCAGTTCCGCCTCCGAGGTATCGGAATTCCTTATCAGGGAAGCACAGATCTCAACGGTTCCATGGGATGATGCAGGATCTTACCTGAGATTTTCCGTGACCTTTGAAGCTGCTTCGGGTGATGAAGAAAAAGAAGTCACTGATGAACTGGTCAGAAGGCTGAAATTACTGAATCTCAGGTTTTAATACCGAAAACAATAATAACATTCTTTCCCGGTCCCAAACAACAAAACAAGATGACTAAAATATCCGCTGTCATAATATCCTACAACGAGGAAAAACATATAGGCAAATGCCTGGCTTCATTACAGGGAATTGCTGATGAGATTATTGTAGTCGACTCCTTTTCAGATGATTCAACGAGAGATGTCTGCAGCAGATTCAATGTCAGATTCATTGAACAAGCCTTTAAAGGCTATGTTGAACAGAAAAACTCAGCATTGGGATTTGCCGGCAACAGATATGTGCTGTCGCTTGATGCAGATGAGGAACTCAGTGAAGAACTGAGGGAATCCATACTTAAAATAAAGGATAATCCTGAATATGACGGATATCAGTTCAACCGGCTCTCCAATTACTGCGGCAAGTGGATGAAATATTCCGGATGGTACCCCGACAGGCATATCAGATTGTTTGATACAGAAAAAGGCAGGTGGGCAGGTACAAACCCCCATGACAAGATCAGGATGAATACGGGATCCAGGGTAACAAGGCTGCGTGGCGATATTCTCCACTGGTACTGTGAAACCTTTGAAGAACACATGGATAAGAGTAATCATTTTTCCTCGATCATGGCAGAGGAATATTTCAGGC
>JBASUY010000056.1:0-28878 GCA_049275655.1 Candidatus Omnitrophota bacterium
GTTAAAGAAGGGGTGATAGTAGATTCCAACGCGCTTATTGATAGAATAGGAAAACTTTTAAAAGGATTGAAGGAGAAGTCCGGGATTAAATTCAAATCCGTCTCGGTCAATATATCGGGGTTAGATATCCTCACCAAACATAGCCATGCGGTTATACCTTTAGCCGAAAGAGGGAATAAGATTATAAGCGAGTCTGATATGCAGTCGGTAAATGAGCAGGCGCGGATTTTAGGCTCAAGCCTTGAAGATGAGATATTGCATATGATTCCTTTAAGTTATGCCATAGACGCCAAGGGCAATATCGCCAATCCCTTGGGGCTTTATAGCCATAGGCTTGAGGTTGACTTGTATCTTATTTGCGCAAGGTTATCTTCGGTTCAGAGTTTAACGCGGGTTATTAACCACTCAGGTTACGAGATTAAGGATATTTTTTTCTCGGGGATAGCTACAAGCAGGGCTGTCTTTACTTCTCAGCTTAATGAGGGGAATAGCGTCTTATGCGATATAGGAAGCGATACTACCGAGATAATGATTTTTAAAGAAGGGGTAGTAAAGGATATAGAGATTCTTAATTTTGGAGGGGATACTTTTACCCGGGAGCTCGTTGATAAACTAAAGGTGCCTGTTGATTTAGCCGAGGATATTAAGCGCTCATACGGGGTTATCGGGAACCCCCTTGATATCGGAGAGGATAAAGAGATACTTGTTAAGAAGAGTGAGTTTTATAAACCTATCAAGCAGAGGGAGGTTTGCGAGGCATTAACTGCTTCTGCCAATAATATCTGCCAACGGATAAAGGGCGCTGTTGAGAAGAAGATTCCTTTGCATGAGATTAATAATTTTGTTATCGTAGGAAGGAGCATGCTCTTAGAGGGGTTTATTGAAAACTTAGAAAAGGCATTAAACCTTCCGGTTAAGTTAGGGCGCATCACTAACTTACAGATTGTTTCTCTGATTAGTGAGAATAGCGAATTATCCGGGCATAAATACCTTAAATACCTTACCTGCTTAGGGATGGTCTCAGAGGCATTAAGGGTAAGGCCTGTGGGCATTTTGCCATTGCACCAGCCAGCCAAAAACTTCATTTTAAAAGCCTTTAGCAAGATTAAAGAAGCCTACCAAGAGTATTTTTAAGGAGTTTTCTTCTTTTTAACTGGCGGAGTTTTTTGTTTCTAAAAGCATTGCGTTGTGTTATAATCCATAACTACGGATATACGGGTATAATATTTAAGCAATAATTAAGAAGCGGAACATGCCTACCAATAAGCGTATAAAGAAAACTACCATCGAAATCACCCAAGACCAATATTTTTTTCTGAAAGAAAAAGCCCTCAAATTACAGAAGCAGAATAAAAACCCGTCCACTGTTTCTATAATCCGGGATCTGATAGAAAAGGATTGTGCGGAGTGGACGAGTAAAGGAAAGAGAAAATGAGCAGCGACCTAACATTTATTACAAATGAGCATAACCAAAACCTCAAGGATAGATTTGATGTTTTAATAAAAGATACAAAGTTTTTTGACTGCCTGGTGGGTTTTTTCTATACGAGTGGGTTCTATGCGATATATAAATCCCTGGAGACAACCGAGAAAATCCGTATCCTTATTGGAATAAGCACAAGCCGTCAGGCATATGATTTGCTTAATCGGGCTGTTACTAAAAAACAGCAGGTGCTTCAATTTTCGCATGCAGAAACAAAGCAGGAATTCGAAGGCCTTGTCGAAAAAGAATTAGAGGGCTCTGAGGATATCCGTCAAGTAGAAGAAGGGGTAGTTAAATTTATAGAGTGGATAAAAAGCAAAAAATTGGAAGTAAGGGCATATCCATCACAGAATATTCACGCCAAGCTTTATATAATGACTTTTGCGGAAGGTGACCGCGATGTGGGACGGGTTATCACCGGTTCCAGCAATTTTACTCAGGCGGGTTTGATTGATAACCTTGAATTTAACGTAGAATTAAAAACTAGGGCCGATTATGAATTTGCAAAGGAAAAATTCGAAGAGCTCTGGAAAGATTCTGTTGATGTTAGCCAGAAATATATTCAGACCATAGAAGATAAAACCTGGCTTAACCAGAGCATTACGCCCTACCAGCTTTACCTTAAATTCCTATACGAATACTTTAAGGATGAATTAAGCCAGTCAGAAGACCTTTTTATCAAATACCTACCGCAGGAATTCAAAAGATTAGAGTATCAGGAGCAAGCAGTTCTAAACGCTAAGAAGATACTTGAAGAATATGGCGGGGTTTTTATTTCCGACGTAGTAGGTCTCGGTAAGACTTATATTTCAGCAATGCTTGCCAGCCAGTTAGATGGTCGAATATTAGTTATAGCTCCTCCTGTGCTTCTTGAAAGGAACAACCCCGGATCTTGGCCTAATGTTTTTTCTGATTTTAGAATTCCCGCAGATTTTGAATCGTTAGGTAAACTTGATGATATTATTGGACGGGGAACCGAAAAATACACCAATATCATAATAGATGAATCCCATCGTTTTCGGACAGAATCTACGATGACTTATGAAAAACTGGCGGAGATTTGTCGTGGCAAGCGGGTAATACTGGTAACAGCAACACCCTATAATAATTCTCCAAAGGATGTTTTAAGTCAGATTAAACTCTTCCAGAATGCAAAGAAGAGTACTATTCCTAATTTAGCTGATTTAGAAGGATTTTTTAATTTTCTCCATAGAAAGCTCAAAGGGCTTGATAGGCAAAGAGATTATGCAGAATATATCAAGACTGTAAAAGAAAACTCTAAAGCCATAAGGGATAAGGTTTTGAAATACCTGATGGTTCGGCGTACTAGGACAGAAATTGCTAAGTATTTTTCTGAAGACCTCGAAAATCAGAATCTTAAATTTCCTGAAGCTCAAAAGCCCGAGCCTTTATTTTATGAATTAAACAACAAAGAAGATGAAATTTTTAATAAAACCATTGAACTTATAGCCCAGAAATTTAAATATGCCCGCTATACCCCAATGCTTTACTACAAGGGCCCTATATCCCAGCCGGAAATGATCTCTCAGAGGAACATGGGTAAATTCATGAAGATTCTCTTGGTAAAACGGCTTGAAAGCAGCTTCCTTGCCTTTAAGAAATCTGTAGACAGGTTTATTTATTCCTACGAGATGTTTATTAAGGAATTTGACAAGGGGAATGTGTATGTAAGCAAGAAATACACCAATAAGATTTTTGAGCTGTTGGAGAACGATGACGATGAGGCTGTGCAGCGCCTAATAGATGAAGGCAAAGCAGAAAAGTATCCCGGGGAGGAATTTACAGATGATCTTATCAAAGATCTTAAGAACGATTATAAGATACTAAAAGAAATAAAGGTTTTATGGCAGGATGTTGCGAGGGATCCCAAGCTGCTTAAATTTTTAAACGAGCTTGCCAAGAATAAAATCTTAAAAGATAACAAGCTTATTGTTTTTACCGAGTCAAAAGAAACCGCCGAATACCTTTCCAGCAACATAAACAAGAGTTTTTCCGACACTGCACTCTTGTTTACCGGCTGCTCTGGTGAGGCAACTCGGGATAGGGTAATAGAAAATTTTGATGCCCGGGTCCGACATCCAAAAGACGAGTATCGCATTCTTGTATCCACCGAAGTCTTGTCAGAAGGTGTTAACTTGCATCGCTCCAACACGGTTATTAATTACGATATTCCTTGGAATCCGACTCGCATGATGCAAAGGGTAGGCCGTATTAATCGTGTTGATACAAAATTCTCCGATATTTATACCTTTAACTTTTTCCCCACAAAGCAGTCTAATGATCAAATTAAGCTTAGGGAGGCGGCTGAAGCTAAAATCAACGCTTTTTTGACCCTCTTGGGCGGGGACGCGGAACTTTTGACCGAAGGCGAGCCAATAGGTTCGTACGAGCTTTTCAACAAGTTGATCTCCAAACAGGTTGTAACCGGTGAGGACGAAAAAGAAGAGAGTGAGTTGAGGTATCTGCAGATTATAAAAAGTATCAGGGATAAAGAACCGGACCTGTTTGAAAAAATCAAGCATCTTCCTAAGAAAGCCCGTACTGCAAAAACTAACAAAGAATATAAGGACGCACTTCTTACTTATTTCAGGAGAGGCAAGCTGGATAAGTTTTTTATCATCAAAGTTAATGATAAGCCGCAAGAACTTGATTTCCTTTCAGCGGCAAAACTGCTGGAAAGTGATCCCAAAGAGAAAAAACAGAAATTACCAGGGGAATTTTATGAGCTCTTGGATAAAAATAAGGAAGCATTTATCTTTGCTACAACTGAAGAAATGGCTGAGGTACATTTTAAAGGCAAGGGCGGCAGGGACAATGCAACCAATATCCTTAAGATATTGAAGCTTACCCTGAAAAACATGCGCCAGCTTACAGATGAACAGGAGTTATATTTAAGGAAGGTCGTAAAGCAGATTGAAGAAGGTGGACTCCCCAAGCAGACTACTAAGGAGGCTCTTAAGGCCCTAGATGCACTAAAACAGGAAGTAATGAATCCCTTGAAGGTTTTGGCAACGCTTCAAAGCTGTATACCTGCAAGGCTTTTAGAAGGGCATTATATTGAGCATTCGCCGGTTATTTCTGGTAAACGGGAAGTAATTCTATCTTTGTATTTTAGTGGAGAATAGAGTATGGATAAAAAACAGGCTCAGGCGCTCATAAAGAAAACTTTCGAATCCCCATTTGAAAAAAACAGATTTGTAGATTTTATAAGAAATCTGTTAAACGAAATAGAGGAAGCGCATTTTATTTACAGGGGAAATTTTATTCCTGATGCTTACGAGCAATATATCAATACCCTGGAAAGGATAGGAAAGTATACTGATGGCGAGTATAAGATAGATATTTTGATTGCGAAACTTAAGAAAGAGACATCTATTGAACGCGCCCGCACCATGCAAAGGAATTTCGTTGCTTGGTATTTGAATGGCAGTCGGGGTGGAGAATTAAAAGATGCCGCATTGGTTGCTTTTGTTGCCCCAAACGAAGAAGACTGGCGCTTTTCGCTAGTCAAGATGGATTATCGGTTTGAGGAGGGTAAGAAAGGCCGGATGAGAGTAAAGGAGGAATTCACCCCGGCTCGTCGCTGGTCCTTCCTCGTTGGAGTTAATGAAAATAGCCATACCGCGCAGAGTCAGCTTGTTGATCTCATTGCTGATGATGAAAGGAGTCCTACCCTTGCTCAACTAGAAGAGGCTTTTAATATAGAAAAGGTTACAAAAGAATTCTTTGAGAAATATCGGGAGCTATTCCTGTGGACGAAAGAAACGCTTGATGAAACTGTTAAGAAAGGCAGAAAAATTAGGGAGGATTTTGAATCTAAAGGAGTCGATACAATTGACTTCTCAAAGAAGCTTCTTGGTCAGATTGCTTTTCTCTACTTTTTACAAAAGAAAGGGTGGTTTGGTGTTAAGCGTGATGCCGACTGGGGAACAGGACCTAAGAATTTCTTACGTGAATTGTTTGTCGGAAAGCATGGAACCTATAAAAACTTTTTTAACGATATCTTGGAACCGCTTTTTTATGAAGCTTTAGCACTAGAACGTAATGACGACTTTTATAGTCGCTTTAACTGTAGGATTCCTTTTCTAAACGGTGGCCTTTTTGATCCTATAAACAACTACGATTGGATCCACACGGATATCCTTTTACCTAATGATTTATTTTCCAATGATTATAAGACTAAAGAAGGTGACAAGGGCAACGGAATTTTAGACATCTTCGATCGTTATAACTTTACGGTTAAGGAAGATGAGCCACTTGAAAAAGAAGTCGCCGTTGATCCGGAGATGCTCGGAAAGGTTTTTGAGAATCTTCTTGAGGTAAAGGATCGTAAATCCAAAGGAACATATTACACTCCCCGCGAAATTGTTCATTACATGTGCGTGCAAAGTTTGCTTAATTACTTGGTAACGGAATTAGAAGGTAAAGTCTCAAAAGATGATTGCGAGAAATTAATTAAATACGGTGAGAGTGTCGGCGAAAATGAGGCGTGGGTTGAGAAAAAAGGAGAAGAAACCCAGAGGTATTATTATAAGCTTCCTGAAAGCATTAGGGATAATGCTAATCTAATCGATGACAAGCTGGTAAATATCAAGGTATGTGATCCTGCGATTGGTTCCGGCGCATTCCCGGTTGGCATGATGACCGAGATAGTCAGAATCCGGAAAACTCTCTCCAGCTATATTAAAGATTCCAAGAGGACCTTATACAATTTCAAATGGGATTGTATCCATAATTCGCTATACGGTGTTGATATTGATCCTAGCGCTGTTGAGATTGCTAAACTTCGACTATGGCTCTCACTTGTAGTGGACGAAGAGGATATTCGCCAGATTAAGCCGTTGCCGAACTTGGACTATAAGATTATGCAGGGGAACAGCCTTTTGGAAGAATACGAGGGCGTAAGGTTGTTCGATGATAAATTGATATTTACAGTTAACTTTGACAAAGATAAGCAGGTATCAGCGTTGAAAGAGAAACAGGCAAAGCTTTCATCTGAATATATCAGGCTTCATCAGGCGGATAAGTTGACCCGGGATAAAAAGCAACGGATAGATGGGGAGCTCAAAAAGATTAATGCCCAGATAAAACGGCTTGAACAATCAGGAAAAAGGGTTGAAGAAAATTCCAGCCTGTTTGATATCTACAGTACCGCCAAGAAGAAATCCGATGAGCTAAAACGATTACATAAAGAGTTCTTTGAGACTACGCAGAAAACGAAAAAGGATGAGCTAAAGAAGCAAATTGAGATGCTCGAATGGGATCTCATCGAGGTGACTTTAAGAGAACAAGATAAAACGCCTGAGCTTAAAAAATTAGAAGTATTAAAGAAGGCAAACATTAAACCATTTTTTCTTTGGAAGCTTCACTTTGCCGAAGTGTTTGAAAAAGGTGGGTTTAATGTTGTAATTGCTAATCCTCCATATGTGAGTTATGGTTTGCGTGGTGGTCAGAAAATGACGTCAGCAGAGAAAAATACGCTAAGGAATACTTTCCCAAACTCAGCAGAATATAAGATTAGTTTATATGCGCTTTTTATGGATAAAGCTATTCAAATCGCTAATACTAGGGGCGGCATTCAAACATTAATTGTACCGGATAGTTTTCTTTTGGGTAGATATTTCTCTAAAATTCGCGAGTACATATTGCGGCTAAATGAAATTCAGTTTATTCTTCTATTACCCTATAGCGTATTTGATGCAACGGTTGGGTTTTCTGTTGTATATTCATTTCAGAGAAAACAAAAAATAGATGAACAACATTTCATTATTGCTAAATTTGCCGAAAACAACGATATTATTCGTCAGGGTGCATATAAAATATTTTATTACCCGCAGTCATATTTCAACAATATTAAACACTCAAGATTCCGGCTTTTTTTCGATGCCAAGACTATGTCACTTATTTCAAAGGTTGAAAGAGAAACTTCTAATCTTGGTAATTTTATGACAGGTCGTACGGGGGTCCGTGCACTTATTGGTCAAAAGAATATTATTTCAAAAGAGAAAAAGTCTAAAACATGGCAGAAGGGCTTAATCTCCGGGGGGCAAATAATTAAATATAAGATTTCATATGAAGGAGACTATATTAATATTGATCCCAAATTGCTTAATAAGGGTGGATGGGATTATGAAGTTATACATAATCCTAAATTACTTTTACGTCAAACTGGTGATAGTCTTACTGCCGCTATAGATTATGATGGACTTTATCATTTAAATAATATTCATTCTTTTGCTCCAAATACAAAAGAACTAGACATACTTTATCTTTTGGCATTGATTAACTCAAAACTGTTTGATTTCTATTATAAGACCATTACCTTAGAAGCAAATCGTATCATGGCCCAAACTGATATTGAAACCCTGGAAAGCTTACCCATTAAGAAATCGACCTCCATAGAACAAAAACCATTTATTGATATAGTTAGAAAAATTCTTGTTATTACAGAAGATAACCAATATTCACAGAATTTTCCCAACCAAACTAAAGTTAAAGAATACCAGAAACAAATCGACTCTTTAGTTTACAGGCTGTATCAACTAACACCAGAAGAGATAAAACAGATTGAGGATTTTAGTAATTTATAGATACTATAGGAAGGTAAGATGTTAGTAAGGATGGGTTGTAAAAAATGGACACGTGGTACACAATTAGGATTAAGAATCTATACCGATACGATCAATAGGCTTGCAACAATTTTGAATTATCCCTCCAATGATAATGTATGGTCCTCATTAACGGATTTTATAAAGGCTCTTAAATATGGGAAAACCATATGTCCATATTCGCGAGATCTTTTATTAATTTCTCAAGGAAAACAGGGAATTATGTGTACAATGACCATTGCTCAACATGGACGTACCACGCAAGGTTATATAACTGCTCCGCATAATACTTGGCTATATAGATATATTTATTCACACATAGGTCGAGATTATGAATTGGAGTATGTCCAAAGTTATAAATCTGATTTATTAGTAATTCCTCGCCATGGGGATACAATCCAACCGGAATTAAAAAACGATCTTAAAAGAATAAATAAACAGGTATCTCAATATTGTGTGACTAATAGATTATTCATGCCACCAAATAGACTAGAAATAGGATTGTACTATGAGATCAAAGAAAAGGAATATCTAGAATCTCAAGGATTAGTAGTTAGTCATAGGTACCCTTATCTTAATAGTAAAGAGCCCTCTTTATTCTCTAGACAGATATCGTGTGATATTGATGTTTTTGATGTTTCAAAAAGATTTCTTAAATTTGTCGAAGTCAAATCTGTTACTGCTTCTCCTAAAGCACCATTTAACATTTCTATTAATGAGTTTAATTCTCGGAAAAAGTGTCAGTGTAAAAACTGGTCGTACGAAATAGTTGTTTATTACCATTATGGAGAGAATATTATAGAAAGACAAGTGATAAATTTACATGAGAAATTAAATTTTTCGCCTTCAGGATTTATTTGTTATCCAAGATAAAGCTATTCATTGGAGGAGAAATTGTATTCGCAATATGGATGATGTATTTGATGAATTCATGGAATACGATTTCACGATGGGTTCTGACGTCGTGAAATGCCCTCATTGCAGTGCCGAATGGACTAAAGAGAACAGGCGGGGAGATTGTGATAGGGATGGACATTATTATTTTGATGAAATACCCTACTTAGAGTGCAATATTAACATTATCGCTACTCATCAGGCAACTTACGTTGAGGTTCGTAATAACAAGGGCTATAATAGTTCTTGGCATATTGATTACCAGTTTGCTTTTGGATTAGAGGAATTATTAGAGAACGCCTCGGATTTTACAAATAAGTTAGAAAAAAGTATAGAGGAAGTTTTAGAAGAAGAATAAAATGAAGAGACTAATAGGTTTTAGCTTGTTATTAGTTATAGTTTTTTGTTTGACTATCCCAGTATATTCTTCCCGGACAGACTATAAAAATATCCGCTATTTAGACTTCGATGGAGACCTTGCAGATGAAATTATTATTGAGTCTAGGCATGGCGCCGGCTTAGGCCACTACATTGAAAGTATGCGAATATACAAAGATAGCTATCCTCAATTAGATTTAATTTTTTCAATCAGGACTCTTGATAGCTATTCTGGATTTAAGCCTCCTAATAACTTCGATATAGTTTCAGGTGTTAAATTTACAGAACAAACTCCAGAAAACAAGGGCATCAGAGATATAATCGTTACTACAAAGAAGATTTACTTTAAAGACGATGATAATAAGATTATTGATAAAGAAGAGGATTTAGGAGTTAAGGTTTTTAAGTGGAACGGCAAGTCTTATGTTGAAAAGTAGAAAGCCTAAGATAGCGATAATCGGCATATTAATTCTATTTTCACTCATAGCTTTTATGCTGGCCGTGTACAACATAAAATTTAACTCCGATGATTATGACATTTTACTACGCAATCGGTTTACTAAGCTGGGATTCGGAATTGACTATAAAGATGGCCTTGGAATCTGGTATTTTACTCATAATGCCTGCGGTGGCATAACTGCAAACCCACTATATTATTCCCCTACCAAGCTTAAATCGTTTGCCTTAGCTGTTGAGCTGACTAAAAATAATTTTGAAGAACGCACCAGAATAATAAAAGCCGATTTTGATGGAGACGGGAGCATAGATATTATCACTCTTAAACCTAAAAAAAATAAAACTAGTAAATATACAGTTGATTATGACTTAGAGGTTAAATCTAGAGGAAAGATATTTACAATTACAGATGTTCTCGTAGATGAAAGTGAATTTATTAAGGGTTTGGAGAAAATCGTTGCTTCTCCAAAGATAAACCCCTTTATAGGTATTTCATATAACTGTGGCGCACACTCTTGGGGTCTCACCCTCTATACTTTTGACGGAAAGTCTATAAATAAGATAGCAGAATTTGGCTCGGATGTCCCTTCCATACAACTAAAGGATGTAGATAATGATAGGGAAAAAGAAATTGTAGTTTTTGGGCGTGATTGGGATAGCGATAATTCTGTTAAAAACCACATAATTTATACATACAAATATGACGGTATAGAATGGAAACTAATATCTGAGCAAAAAACAAGCACAGAAAAGCTCCCTTCTGTTGTCAAGGAAAGCGACCAGATAAACGAAGGCATTGTTATATTAAAATACAATAATACTGTTAACGATCTAAGAGTAGAGGTAATCTGGAAACCTGAAATCCTGCAAAACAATTATATTATTGGGTCTGCGATAATAAAGCTGACAAATGTAAAGTACGGCGGTAATTCAACTTTAGTCAGTAATAATTTTGGGGTGCTGGAGAATAGGTTAAGCAAATTTATTCAATGGCAAAGAAAAGATGGGGGAAAGAAGATTGCGAAGATATTAAATAAGACTATATATCTAGATTATAAGAATCCTAAAATCGAGGAAAAACAGTATAAGTTTGGCACTACAGAAGAACCATTTTTCTTCTACGATATAGATTTCGATGGTAAAAAAGAATTAATAGTTTCCGAGATGTTTGCCGGGCAAAGACACCGTAGCATCTTCCGGGTATATAAGCTTGAGGAAGACTCGGAAACATCTGTACTTGAGTATGACTATAGCCAAATAACATATAAGGAACCGTATCTGTTCTTAGATGAGGCATCTACAGTAGATAGAGCAAACAAAACTATAAAGATTAATCTATCTTCCGGTGCAGCTTTGAGCGAAACAAAAAGCTATAAACTTCGATAGGATATGTATTGATAAAATAAACCCTAAATTTTGGTCGCTAAATTTTCAGCCTTAAGGTCACTTTGACTAGTCTTTGGAGGCCCACTTTCGTTATATACTCTGTCAGGAAAAATAAGATAATGTAAAATATCTTTCGTGTTTTTAATATTGCCTGAGCATAAAAAAGGCATATTCTCTTAGGTTGATAACGAAACAAAAGCGTACAATTATCTTGACAATACTATAAATTATAAGCATTTAAATAATAGATTTGTTTATAATATAATATTGTCAAGGAGAAATTATGTTTGTTAAAACCATTAAAGAGCTGAAAGAAATATAAAACATTTCAGCAGGAGCTTGCGCAACAAGCCAGTATTGCTTATAGTACACTCAAGACAATGAGAAAAATTGCAGATGCGTTCGATATTAGTTTGGGTGATTTAGTAGGTAGGAAAATAAACTAATTAATTTAATTAAATTGGTAAAACAGTAGATTATGATCCTAATGAATAAACGAAATTCAAATAATCTAGACACCATAATAATGGCTTTATCGACACTTGTATTTGAAAGTGCTAAAAAATTTGTAATAGACATTGAGCAAAGCGAAAAATTAAAAGATATTGCTAAAGAATTAAATTCACAACCGTTTTTGAAGCGGATGTTAGATTTTACGATTCTTTATTTTTGGGTTACGACAATCTCATGCGAATTATATTATAGTCACGATGAATTCATGAAAATATGTTCCGGTGTAGAAAAAAATATTTATGAAGGATTCTCTAAAATTGAAGAAGAACAGAAAATATTCGGTCTAGTCTTGAAAGATTACGTAACAGATAAGGATGAATTAGTTTTGTTCTATAGGCAATTTCCTGTTGGAGATGAAACTAAGATAGGTTTCAATGTGCTTCTCGAAGTTATTCTTAACAAGAGACTCTTTGATTATAATTCGGTCTTGCACTTGGATCTCTCACAACAAAGCAAGAAAGTGTCTTCGTTGTTCCTTAAGCACGCTTTTGGAAAAAAAGAATACGAGTACGAGAAACTCGAGAATATCATGTTACACGCTTGTCTCGCTGTTAATATTTCTGCTTTTGGATTGCTTTGTAGCAAGGCTATAGATGATACAGAGAATCTATTAGCTAATAACCCAGGATTAAATTTTAACATAGATACTCTTTTCCGTATTATTAAAAAGAAAGAGGGCCCCATAGAAGAAGACGATATAGAAAACCCTTTCATTAAAACCCTAAAGGATATTGTTATTAGCGAGGAAGATTGTGGTATTTTAAATGGTATAACAGTCCAAGCCGTCATGCGAAATAACAAAATAATCAAGAATTTTCAAGATAGGGTTTTGCACCGTTTTGCGCTTGAGCAAGTTAACGATACTAAAACTAATCAAAAAATCGTAAGACAGGGAGAAGAAATTACAGAAGAGACATTGGAGCTTATTATAAATTCAGGTATCAAGAAAATCAAAATTAGAAGTGCTTTAACCTGTCAATCTGAAAAAGGTATATGCCTGAAATGTTATGGGCGGAAGAATATAGTAGGAAACTCTGTTAAGTTAGGCCAAGATGTGGGTTTAGAAGCGGCCTATTTCTGGAACGAGATTGCTATAAACGAAGAGATAAAAGAATTATTAAACCCCAAACCACCGGAAGGCTCTGCTATTTTAAGTGAGATTGATGGAATTGTTGAAGTGAAAGAGGGCAAGGATAATTTAAAGACAATTTTTGTTAAAAGCAATACTGGCTTGATTAGAGAATATCATGTCTCTCCGGGAAAAACTGTGCGAGTTAAAGATAAAGAATTTGTGATAGCTGAACAACAATTAACAAGCGGGAAAATAAGCTCACATGATATACTGCGAATAAGCGGAGACAAGAGATTACTTGAGTATTTAACTCAACAAATTCTTCCCTATCTTTCTATAGCCAATTTCGATGAAAGAATGATTGAATTGTTGTTTCGACAAATGATGGTAATTGAAATTGACGACTCGGGAGATACAAGCTTTACAAATGGCCAAATAATAGTAAATAAAATTGATTTTTATAAAGAAAACATATCGGCTATTAAAAAAGGAAAACGCCCTGCTATAGGTACTCCTGTTTTTATTGGTATAAAGACATGAGAGGAATAATTTTCGATATAGATATTAGTTATTTTTAATATGACTATTTTCTCCAAGAAAGAGCAGTTAGAAAACGCACTCCTTAAAGTGATAAATGCCGCAATCAAACTGGAAGCTCTCGAGAGCGCTGTAAAAGCCTCCTTAGAAGCTCATGTCTTGAGCTTAAAAGATGTTGAGTGCACATCTTATAATGCCGCTTTAAAAGAGCTTAAAGAGTTGCGTAATGAGTTGGTTAAAGAGCTGGAAAATGCCAAGCAGGACATAACGAGCGGTTTCACCAAAGAAATAATCACGTTCTTAAGCCAAATAAAAACATACAATCCGGATTTGATTCAGGAATATTATCTATATGAGAATTATAATAATCTAGCCAACATTGTGGATAGAGCGGAGCAAATCGAGCCGTTATACTTAGAGCGAGACATACTGCTATGTGTAGAAATTAGATACAGAGAAGCTATACTTTGTTATTTGCACGGAAGGTTTGATGCTTCTTGTGCCATGTGTCGTTCGATTATAGAAATGGCTATAAAAGAAAGTTACAGGCAGAAGATAGGATATCTAGATCAACCTAATAAAGATTCGTTATGTGAACTCATTGATTTTTGTGCAAAATGCAACATCTTGGATGGTGTATGTGTGCAGTTAGCGCGACGCATAAAAGATAGGGGCAATCTTAGTATGCATACTGAAAGACTGGCGTCCGAGGAAGAGGCGTTAGACTCCATTAAGGATACGCAGGACATATTGCGTCGAATATTCCGGCGTTAAATCAATAAAATATTATTAAAATTATCTTTAATCATTATTGTTGTCGGATTTTTTGTTTACGCAGTTTATAAAATTTCTAGATCATCTGAGCAGTTGCTTCTGAATCAGATCCAAAAGTTATGCTGCCGGATAACGCTTTTGAGACAGGTGAAGCCATTGATTTAATCCCACCTACTTTTCATTGACCTGGGGCTCTTCTGTTGTATAATATTTTACCAATGATTAAGGACAATCTATCAAGGGTAAGGCATGAGATAATCTCTGCCTGCTCAAAGGTAAATCAAGACCCGGCTAAAGTAAAGATAGTTGCCGTAAGTAAGGGTAGGAAATTAGAAGAGATAGAGGATGTCTTATCTTGCGGTATCTTTGACATAGGCGAAAGCAGAGTTCAGGAAGCACTTACCAAGCATCAGCACTTTACTAAAAAAAGTCCTGCTTATCCGATAACTTGGCATCTAATTGGGCATCTGCAAAAGAATAAGGCAAAAGACGCGGTTAGAATATTTGACCTGATTCACTCTATTGATAGCCTTGCGTTAGCTGAGAAGGTTGACAAGGAAGCAGAAAGAATCAATAAGATACAAAGAGTTTTAATTGAGATAAAGACCTCATCTGAGGAGACTAAGTTTGGGTTTTCTTTGGAGGAGGCAAGGAACAAGATAAGGCAAATCTTAGAGTTTAAGAACTTAAAAGTTGAAGGCTTGATGACCATTGCTCCTTTTTCTTCTTCAGCGCAAGCAACCCGCAACTCTTTTAAGGCATTGCGGGAATTGCAAGAGAGAATTGATTTTTGCAACCTTCCGATTTTATCAATGGGGATGAGCGATGACTTTCAGATTGCCATTGAAGAAGGGGCTAACTTAGTACGCATAGGAAGAGCAATATTTAATCCTTAAAAAAAAGGAGATAGATATATGGCTAAGTTAAATATGCTCAGTAGAATCGGGGTGATAGGTTTAGGGAATATGGGCTCAATAATCGCAGGCAGGCTTGCTAATATGCCTAAAGAGTATAGCGTTATCGCCTATGATAAGGATAAGAAAAAAAATCAAGATACAGGGTTAGTCAAAGTTGCCGAGGGCTTACCCTCTTTGGCTAACAACTCCGATGTAATTATAATTGCAGTCAAGCCTCAGGATATAGGTGGGCTTTTAAAGGAGTTAAGAAATCTTACGGATAATAAAATTATTATCTCTATCGCCGCCGGGATAAGCACTAAGCATATTGAGAGGTTTTTAAATAAGGCAAGGGTTATCCGCTCTATGCCTAATATCGCAGTAAAGATAGGAGAGTCTGTAACCTGTATCTCTAAGGGTGCCTCTGCGCAAGAGGATGATTTAGATTTTGCCAAGGAGATATTCTCTTCTTTCGGCGGGGTCCTTTTTATAGAAGAGGAGATGATGGACGCTGCCACGGCGATTTCAGGGAGCGGGCCGGGGTATATATTTTATTTTATTGAAAGTAGCGGCATAGATTATAAAGATATACCTGAAGCGCCTAAGCAGGGTTTGATGAAAAGGTTAGAGAAGGCAGCGCAGGTATTAGGATTTAATAAAGAGGACGCTACCTTTTTAGCGGTAAATACGGTAAATGCCTCTATCCTTTTACTTAAAGAGACAGGCCTAAACCCGGAAGAGTTAAGGGCGCAGGTTACTTCTAAGGGAGGGACTACTGAGGCAGGGTTAAAGGTTTTAATTAAGGGGGGGTCTTGGGAGGAGGCGGCATTAGCTGCGCTAAAGAGGGCAAAAGAGTTGGCAGGAAAGGAACAGTATGCCTAAGATAGGGATTATCGGAGGTAGCGGGTTATACAATATAGAAGGGCTAAAGAGGATAAAAAGAGTATCTTTAAATACGCCTTTTGGCAAACCTTCGGGAAAGTTTATTACCGGTATCTTAGGCGGTAAAGAGGTTGTCTTTCTTCCCCGTCATGATGTGGGGCATTGGATACCGCCCTCAGAGATTAATTACCGGGCGAATATATTCGGAATGAAAAAATTAGGGGTTGATAGGATAATCTCAGTAAGTGCCTGCGGAAGTTTAAGGGAGAGCCTTAAACCGATGGACTTTGTCGTGGTAGACCAATTTGTTGACAGGACTAACTTTGCAAGAAGCATGTCTTTTTCGACTAAGGGGTTGGTCATCCATATAGGGTTAGCGCATCCGGTTTGTAAAACCTTAACCTCTCTTTTATTTAAATCAGGAAAAAAATTAGGCTTAAGAGTGCATCCAAAAGGGACTTATATTAATATGGAAGGACCTGCATTTTCAACCTTAGCTGAATCTAAGCTTTACCGGAGTTGGGGGATGGATATAACCGCTATGACCAATTTTGCCGAGGCAAAACTTGCGCGCGAGGCAGAGATATGTTATGCGACTTTAGCGGCTATTACGGATTATGACTGTTGGCATAAAAGCCACGATTCAGTTAGCGCAGATATGGTGATTAAAAACTTACAGAAGAATATTGAAAACGCAAAAAAGATATTAGTTGAGGTTATTAAGAATATGCCTGATAAGCGGAATTGTGAATGCCAGAGTGCATTAAAAAATGCAATCATTACTGACCGTAAGGCTATTCCGGCAAAGATAAAGAAGGATTTAAAGATTATCATAGGAAAGTATATTTAGATGGATTACAAAAATACGCTTAATCTTCCCAAGACTGCTTTTCCGATGAAGGCGAACCTGCCTCAGCGGGAGCCTTTAATTTTAAAAGAGTGGGAGGATAAGGATATTTACCAAGCTATCCGCAAGAAGTCCAAAGGCAAGCTTAAATACGTGCTTCACGATGGGCCTCCTTATGCCAACGGAGATATACATATCGGGCATGCCTTAAATAAGGCATTAAAGGATATCGTAGTCAAGTATAAGACAATGCGCGGGCTGGATTCTCCCTATGTCCCGGGGTGGGATTGTCATGGGTTGCCTATTGAGCACCAGCTCTTTAAGGAGTTAAAGATAAGTAAACATCAGATAAGCCAAGTTGATTTTAGAAAGAAAGCCTATGACTATGCCTTAAGTTATGTTGCAAGGCAAAGAGAGCAGTTTAAGCGTTTAGGGGTATTTGCGCAATGGGATAAGCCGTATCTTACCTTAAATCAGGGGTATGAGCAGAGCATACTTAAGGTCTTTAAAGAGTTAGTTAAGGCAGGGTATGTTTACCGTGGGCTTAAGCCGGTGAACTGGTGTTTTAGGTGCGAGACTGCCTTAGCAGAGGCAGAGATAGAGTATGCAGAGCATACTTCTCCATCGGTATTTGTTAAGTTTAAGATTTCTTCTAAGGGGGATTTCCAAAACTCCTTCTTAGTTATCTGGACAACCACTCCTTGGACACTCATAGCCAATGTAGCCGTAGCCGCGCACAAGGATTTTGCCTATCTTTTAGCTGATACTGAAAAAGGAAGGCTCGTTATCGCCAAAAGCCTATTAGAAAAGGCATTAGAGAGTATGAAGATAGAAAGATACGAGGTTATCCGGGAGGTAAGCGGTAAGGAGTTAGAAGGTTTAACTTACGAGCATCCCTTTGGCTTAAGGAGCGGGAGCGTAGTCTTAGCTGATTATGTCTCGCAGGAAGAAGGGACAGGGTTGGTGCATATTGCTCCGGGACATGGAAGTGAAGATTATATAGTAGGGTTAAAGTATAAATTAGACGTAATCATGCCAGTAGATAATAAAGGCAATTTTGATTCTTCTGCCGGAGAGTTTGCAGGGATGAATTGCCTAAATGCCAATAAGCTTATCATAGATAAACTCTCTTCTTTAGGTTTACTCCTTGCAAGTTTAGATATTCAACACTCCTATCCTTATTGCTGGCGTTGTAGAAGCCCGATAATCTTCCGCGCTACAAAGCAGTGGTTCTTAAACTTAGAGCATAAAGATTTAAAGAAGAGGTTAGCTAAGGCAATTAAAGAAGATGTCACCTGGATACCTGATAGCGGTATGGAGAGAATCTTGGGGATGGTGGAGCTTCGCCCTGATTGGTGTCTCTCCCGTCAGAGGTATTGGGGCGTTCCTATTCCGGCATTAGTCTGTAATGACTGCCATGAAGAGTTCTTAGAGGCAGAGGTAATTGAGAAGTTAATAGAGTTTACTAAAGAGAACGGAACAGACTCTTGGTTCTTAAAAGAGATAAAGGAGTTTCTACCTAAAGGGTTTGTCTGCCCTTATTGTAAGAGTAGCAATATCTCTAAAGGTTCAGATATATTGGATGTATGGTTTGACTCAGGGGTAAGCGCTCAGGCAGTCTTAAAAAAAGAAGAAGCCTTAGAGTTTCCTGCTTCTTTATATTTGGAAGGCTCAGACCAACACCGCGGATGGTTTCAGTCATCTTTAATCCCTTCTGTTTGCGTTGAAGGCAAAGCCCCGTTTAAGAGTGTTTTAACCCATGGCTTTGTTGTTGATGGAGAAGGCAGGAAGATGTCTAAGTCTCAAGGCAATGTGGTCTCTCCTTTTGATATAATCAAAGATTACGGAGCGGATATTTTAAGGCTCTGGGTCGCCTCAAGCGACTATAATGAAGATATACGGATATCAAAAGAGATACTGCAACGCCTATCCGAGGCGTATAGAAAGATAAGGAATACTGCCCGTTTTATCTTAAGCAACCTCTATGACTTTAACCCGGATAAGGATAGTTTAAGCCTTGAGCAATTAAAAAGCATAGATAGGTGGATATTAGGGAGGTTAGGGGTTGCCTTAAGGTTGATTACTGAAGCCTATGAGTCTTTTCATTTCCATAGGGCATATAAAGAGTTGTATGATTTTTGCAATGAAGAGCTATCCATGTATTACCTTGATATGGTTAAAGGCAGGCTATATACTTATCCGGCTAACTCTTCTGAAAGGCGTTCTGCTCAGACAGCAATCTATATTCTATTGGGCTCTTTGGTGAGGGTGATGGCTCCGATACTTACCTTTACCTCAGAAGAGATTTGGAGGGAGTTTCCAAAGAAAGCGGCGGATGCTTCTATAACCAGCGTGCATCTTTTAGCTTGGCCTGAAGTTAATTTTAAGGAAGAAGATAGATTGGATTTAGTTATGAGCCTTATCCCTGAGGTGGCAAAGAGATTAGAAGAGGTGCGCGTAAGCGGAAAGATAGGTAGTTCATTTGATGCGCAAATAAATGTGTTGACAAATAACCAAAATCGGTATAATTTCTTAGCGAGCTTAAAAGACGAGCTTTCAGAGATATTTAAGGTCTCCTCTGTTTTGGTTGAAAGGGTAGATGATTTATCCGGTAGTAGCATTATTAAGGATTACCCGGATATAGCACTGGCAGTAAAAAATGCCGAAGGGATTAAATGTGTCCGCTGTTGGAATTATAGCCAAACAGTAGGAAGTTTAAAAGAGCATCCTTTAATCTGTTTAAAGTGCAAGGAGGCTGTTTTAGAGAGGGGTGAGCAAAGTGGGTAAAGTTAAAAAAGGCCTGACTAAAAAAGAACTCTTAGTTTACAAAAAGGTTATACTTAAACGTAAAGAAGAGATTATTGACGGGATTCAGCGCATCTCCGAAGATACTTTAAAAAAGTCCCAGAAAGAAGCATCCGGGGATATATCCGGGTATAGTTACCATATGGCAGATGTTGCCACGGATAATTATGACCGAGAATTTTCTTTAGGGTTAGCATCTAATGACCGTAAAGCCCTCTATGAACTCGAAGATGCCTTAAAAAGGGTAGAGGAGGGGACTTACGGGATATGCCAAGAGTGTAAAAATCTCATTGCCAAGGCAAGGCTTAAGGCAGTCCCTCAGGCGCGCTTCTGCGTTAAATGCCAGCAAAAAAAGGAAAAAAGGTAGTATTATCTTCTTCCGATGGTTTTATCCGTTGTTTTTTTAGTTCTTTTATCAGACCAGTTAACAAAGTTTTTTATTACAAGAAATCTTACCCTAAATGAATCTATTCCCCTAATTAAGGGGGTATTAATCCTGACCTTGGTTCATAACCGCGGGGCAGCCTTCGGTATATTCAAGGGGCAGTTTTATTTATTTATTTTTATATCCGTCGCTACCGTTATTATTATTTATTTTATCCTTCGCAAGAGTAAGGAAGGGGTAGCTTTCTCCTTATCCTTAAGCATGATTTTAGGCGGCGCCTTAGGAAATCTTATTGACCGGTTGACCTTAGGCTATGTTGTTGATTTTTTGGACTTTCACTTTTGGCCGGTATTTAACATAGCTGATAGCGCTATTACCATTGGCGCTATAATCTTAGGCTGGCTTCTTTTTAAGCCCGCGAATAAAAATGTATCCTAAAATTTGTTCATTAGGCCCTATTACGGTTTATTCTTACGGAGCAGTTTTAGCAATTGCTTTTATAGTTGCAGTTGCCCTTGCCTGTTCAGAGGCAAAGAGGCGGGGGATAGACCCTGATTTTATCTTTAACTTAAGTTTTACCGTCCTTGTCTTTGGAATTATAGGAGCGCGACTCTTTTATGTCTTTTCAAATTTAGGGTATTACCTTAAAAACCCCTTGGAGATAATTATGTTGCCCCATGGGGGGATGTCTTGGTTTGGAGGATTTTTCTTAGGCCTTGCCTCAGGAGTTATTTTATTAAAAAAGAAAAAAGAAGGGGTTTATAGGATATTGGATTTAATCGCACCCTTCTTAGCATTAGCCCAGTCTTTAGGCAGGATAGGTTGTTTTTTAAATGGCTGTTGTTTTGGCAGGGAATCTTCTTACGGGATTTATTTTCCCCTTCATGAAAAAATACTTATTCCAACCCAACTCTATTCCTCATTGCTTCTGCTTATTATCTTTATCATCTTAAGGTTTATACAGGATAGAAGCCAAAGGTTAGGAGTAGTCTTTTATTCGTACCTTTTTCTTTATTCTGCAAAAAGGTTTTTTATCGAATTCTTCCGCGCGGATAACAGCAGGATAATTTTTAACCTCACCCTTTTTCAGCTTATATGCATACCTCTTTTTTTCTTTGCGCTTTTTAAGCTTGTATCCTTATTGAAGCCGCAGAAAAAGCAGAATGAAGGAATATAATTTTATAGCTCAGCCAGGCATTAATAAATTAAGGCTGGATTTGTTATTAAGCAATTTCTCTAAGGAGAATAAATTAGGCATCTCCCGCACCCTGATAAAAGAGATTATATTTAAAGGCGATGTCCGTGTTGCAGGCAGGGTAGTTAAAAAGCCCAATACTAAGGTTAAGGAGGAAGAGAGGGTAAGTTTCTCCTTAGAGGAGAAGAAGCCTTGCTCTATAAAGGCAGAGGATATTAAGCTTGATATCATCTATGAGGATGAATCTCTTGCGGTCATCAATAAGCCCTCAGGCATGGTAGTCCATCCTGCACCCGGGAATTATGAGCATACATTGGTAAATGCTATGAAGAATATATTCTCTTCCCTTTCAGATATTAACACTGCTAGGTCCGGTATCGTCCATCGGTTGGATAAGGAGACCTCAGGCCTTTTGATTATCGCCAAAGACAACCAGAGCCATTTAGAGTTAGCAAGCCAGTTTGCAAAGCATAAAGTAGAAAGAGAGTATATCGCCATAGTCAAAGGAAGGGTCGAGTTTGATGAAGGGGTGATTGAAGCTCCGATAGCAAGGGATGAGTATAAGAGGAAGAGTATGTCCGTTAATTTTTCCGCTAAGTCCAAAGAGGCAAAGACCTATTACCGCACCCTAAAACGTTGTGAAAGTTTTAGCCTCTTAAGCCTTAAGCCTGTCACCGGCAGAACGCATCAGCTAAGGGTCCACCTTGATTTTATCGGCCATCCGATACTCGGGGATAGCAAGTATGGGAAGAATAATAAGTTTACCCGGTTAGCCTTGCATGCAAAGAGGCTAAAATTTATCCATCCTAAGACAGGAGAACCATTAGAGTTTTCTGTGCCTCTCCCCGAAGAACTTCAGGCGTTATTTACTAAATAAATCTTGATTTTTTAAGTAGTAGTGATATATTAAAACAAATATATTTATAAAGGAGGGGGTATGAATATCAAGGGGAAAGCGTCCGGAGTTATCTTTATTTTAATTATTTTAGTCTTACTTCTTCTTGCGGCAACAGGTTTTTATTTATACAACCAAGAGCGCATCAAGAATGTAAGCTTAGAAGAGAGAATAGAAGAATTAAATACTAAATATAAGATAGGAGAGGCTAAGCTATTAGAGGCTCAAAAGGTGCTCGCCTCTTTGGAAGGGAAGCTTAGAGAATCCGATAACCGCATTGCTGAGTTAACGGGCGAATTAGAGAAAGAAAGAGCTGCTAGGGAGAGCGCCTCTTCTGACCTTGAACAGATTAACTCTGACTTAGAAGAGCAGAAGGAGTTGCGTTCTGAATTGGAATCTAAATTAGAGAAGGTAACCAATGAGTTGAGGCTGGCTCAGGATAGGCTGGCTTCTTTAGATTCGCAAAAGACAGATTTAGAGGCTGAGGCCTTAGATAAAGATGCCTCCGAGGTTGAGTTAGGCAAGATTGTGGTAAAGGATGAGGCGGCAGTTGAGGCAGAAAACCAAATAGTTGCCACTTCAGCGGCTCAATTAGAAGGAAAGATTTTAGTCTTAAATAAAGAGTATAATTTTGCAGTAATAAATATAGGGAGTAAAGACGGGGTAGCCTTAGGGCAATTATTCTCTATTTACAGGGGGGAAAATTATTTAGGGGATGTAAAAGTAGAAAAACTGCATGACTCTATGGCCGCTGCAGGGTTTCTTGTAGAGGATGTGAAGAATAAAGTAAGAGAAGGCGATAGGGTAGTAAGAAAAGCTTAAATGAAGTTTCATGATATCCTCCCCGCTGTTAACCTAAGAGGTAGTGTTACTCTTCCCGGGGATAAATCTATCTCTCACCGCGCGCTTATACTAAGCGCGTTATCTTGCCAACCTACAAAGATATATAACCTTCCGGATAGCGAAGATGTAAACTCAACAGTCTCTGTTTTAACAAGGTTAGGGGTTAAGATAAGAAGGCCTAAGCCGGCTCAGGCAATTGTCTATGGCAGAGGTTTAAGTAGTTTAACTAAACCCCAAGAGGATATTTATATAAAAGAGTCAGGGACTACCTTTAGGATTTTATTAGGTTTGTTGGCAGGGCAGGATTTTGGGGTAAGGCTTTTAGCAGGAGAGTATCTTTCTAAGAGGCCAATGCTTAGGGTTACCTCTCCTTTAAGGCAGATGGGCGCTCTTATAGAGGCAAGGAGGATAAATAATGAAGAGTATCCTCCTATTTTTATCAATGGCGGTAGGTTAAAAGGGATTACCTATAAGATGAGGGTAGCCTCGGCTCAGGTAAAGTCCGCGATACTGCTTGCCGGGCTTTATGCCTCAGGAGAGACTAAGGTGATAGAGCCGGTTAAAACGCGCGACCATACTGAGCGGATGCTTAAGTTTTTTAAGGCAAAAATAAAATTAAAGGGAAATACTACGGTTATAACTAGATGCTTAAGCTTAAAACCCCCTAAGAGTATTGTTATCCCGGGGGATTTTTCTTCCGCTGCTTTTTTTATTGTTGCTGCTACTCTTTTGCCTGATTCAAGGTTAAGATTAAAAAGTATAAACTTAAACCCTACCAGAACCGGCTTATTGAAAGTCTTAAAGATGATGGGTGCGGATATAAGCATCAAAAATCTTGATAAGGGGGTATCATCTCCGGAACCTGTTGGCGATATTGAGATAAGAACCGCTAGGCTAAAGGCCGTAAGGGTATTAGATAGCCTGGTGCCTTCTTTGATAGATGAGCTTCCAATCCTTATGGTAGCAAGTTCTTTGGCTAAGGGGGTTACGGTACTTGAGGGGGTTGGCGAGCTTAGATTTAAAGAGACAGACCGGATACGTTCCATGAGCGAGAATTTAAATAAGATGGGAGGAGATGTCAGGATAGTTAAGAAAGGCATTAAAGAGAGTGTAGTTATACGCGGAGTAAGAGAGCTTAAGCCTGCCTCTCTAAAGAGCTTTTCAGACCACCGGACGGCGATGAGTTTGTTGGTTGCCGCAAGTTGCTTGTGTAGCAAAAGCCGCATAGAGGATTTATCTTGTATAAATAAGTCTTTCCCGGGGTTTCTAACCCTGTTTAAATCTCTCTCAAAGCAGGCTTAGTTAGTATTATTTTTTTTGAAGTTTAAACTCGCTTAACTTTTTATTTGACATATAGTTTAATTCCTGTTAGAATTTCTTTTATATAGTTTTTAAGCCAATCTTATTTCCCGGGAGAAGGAATATGGGTAAATTAAAGGTTATTTTTAAAAAAATCACAGATTACATCTTAGACTTAGCCTCTAATGACATCGGTATTGATTTAGGGACTGCCACTACCCTTGTATATGTAAAGGGGGAAGGGGTTGTGCTTTGTGAGCCCTCGGTTGTAGCTGTAGAGCGGGGGACATCTCATGTCTTAGCTGTAGGAGAAGAGGCTAAGCGGATGTTAGGTAGGACTCCGGGGAATATTATTGCTATAAGGCCTATGAGGGATGGGGTAATAACGGATTTTGAGGTTACTGAGGCTATGTTAAGGCATTTTATCCGTAGGGTAAGGCATAGGCGTTTTCAGGTAAGGCCAAGGATTGTTATTGCTATCCCTTCCGGGATTACTGAGGTTGAGCGCCGAGCGGTAAAGGAATCTGCGGAGCGCGCAGGTGCGCGTGAGGTATTTCTCATAGAAGAGCCCATTGCTGCGGCAATAGGCGTAGGATTGCCTATACAAGAGCCCATAGGTAATATGATTGTAGATGTCGGCGGTGGAACAACTGAGATAGCTGTTATCTCCCTTGCAGGTATAGTCTTTTCTAAGTCTATACGTAAAGGCGGGGATGAAATGAATGAAGCGATTATAGAATACCTTAAAAAGACTTATAACCTTATGGTAGGCGAGAGGACTTCTGAAGAGATTAAAATTAAGATAGGTTCAGCCTATCCATTAGAAGAAGAGCTGTCTTTAGAAGTAAAGGGTAGGGATTTAATTGCCGGGTTGCCTAAGATGGTGACTATCACAAGTGAAGAGATAAGGGAGTCGTTGCAGGTGCCCTTAAGGGAGATTTTAGAGGCAGTAAAGATTTCTTTAGAGCGCACCCCTCCGGAATTAGCGGCAGATTTAATTGAGCACGGAATTGTTATAGCCGGCGGAGGTTCTCTGCTTAAGGGGTTGGATAAATTAATCTCCGAAGAGACGGGGCTGCCGGTTCATATAGCTGAAGATCCGGTTACGGCCGTAGCCAACGGCACGGGCAAAGTTTTAAATGAAATAAAATATCTAAAGAAAGTAACAGTTGCTATTAAGCCGGATATCCATAGCTAATCCTCTATAAAAAATTTAAGATGTGTTTAAGCTTGCCAATAAAAAGCTAATTCTTTCCTTAAGCATTGTATTCTTTTTAGCCATTTTTATATTTTCTGTATCTATCTTCAAGAAGCCTATAAATAGTATTTTAAGGCTCCCCTTAATAATCTCTGCCAATCTTAAACGTCATATTACAGGGGTGGTCTTTTACCAAAAAAACCTCATTCAAAATGAATCCCTAAGAAGAGAAATTGACTTTTTGAAGAACAAGGTTAACTCTATGAATGAGTATTATCTTGAAAATGCGCGGCTTAAACAATTACTTTCTTTTAAGAATAGTTCCCCTCTTAAATTAGTCGCAGCAAGGGTAATTGCCCGTTCTGCGGATAACTGGTCAACAAACATTACAATAGATAAGGGTAGGCTTAATGGTGTTCGCCAAGGGATGAGCGTGGTTACTTACTTAGGATTAGCCGGTAAGATTGTAGAGGTAGGGCATAATTTTAGCAAGGTATCTTTATTAATTGACCCTAATCTTGGGGTATCTGCGCTTATCCAACGTAGCCGGCAGGAGGGGTTAGTCTCCGGTGGTTTAGGAAATAATTTAATTATGAAATACCTACCGGAAGAGTCGGATGTAAAAGTAGGGGATACGGTTATAAGCTCAGGGCTTGATAATGCCTATCCTAAAGGAATTCTAATAGGAAGTGTGATAGAGATAGGCAGGGAGTTTTCCGGCTTAAGCTGTTATGCCTTGATTAAGCCCTCGGTAAATTTTTCTAATCTTGAAGAGGTCTTGATAGTCATACAATGAGGCCACGTTTAGTTATTCTTCTTTTTTTCTTTTCTGTCATCTTTCAGGTAACTCTGGCAGATTATTTTAAAATCTTTGGCGTTAAGCCCGATCTTCTTTTAGTTGCGCTTTTTATCGGCGGATTATTCTTGGAGTTAAAGTGGGCTTTAGTAGCCGGGTTTATCTTAGGGGCGATAAAAGACGCCTTTTTATTAAATACCTTAAGCTTAAATACGGTGCTCTTTCCGCTTTGGATTATCTTCTATTACAAGGTTTCTCGGAGGGTCTCTATAGAAGATAACCTTTCGCGCTCTTTACTCCTTGGGGCAATCGCTTTACTGAATAATCTTATCAGCGGGCTTTTTTTAATCTTTTTAGGCTCAGCAGCCCCTTTGGGCATCTTCCTTAAAATTCTCTTCCTCTCTTCACTATATACGCTTTTAGTTTGTTATCTTTTCTTAAGGGTTATATCAAAATGGATAGGGTAAGGCCAGTATTCTTTGGTTTGAGCGCATTATTTATTTTAGTTATTTTAGGGTTATTTAACCTTGAGATAATTCAGGGTAGGAATTTGCGTAGTTTGGGGGATAAGAATTGCATTAGGTTGGTCAGCCAAAGGGGAAGTAGGGGCAGGATTCTTGACCGTAATGGAGTAGTGCTAGCAGGGAGTAAGGTCTCGTATGATTTGCTTTTTATGCCCCAAGAAGGGATAAGAGAAGGTGCTTTGATAGAAAGGGTTTCTAAGATTTTAGGCAAGGAATATGCCTTAGAGTTAAAGAAGCTTCGTTTTGATTCTTCTATGCCGGTAGTTATAGCCAATAATCTGAAATTAAAGGAGGCAGTTTCTTTAGGGCAGATTAAGATAGATTTTCCTTCCTTGAATATACGTTCTACTCCCTTAAGATTCTACCCTAATTCTAAAACAGCCTGTCACATCTTAGGTTACTTAGGCCAGATTGACCGTTGGCGGCTTACAAAATTAGAAGACTACGGGTATAAGACGAGGGATATTGTTGGTTTCGGGGGGATAGAAGAGAAGTATGATTATTATTTGCGCGATGAAGAAGGGGGAGCCTCTTTTCAGGTGGATCACCGCGGAAGGGTTGTCCGCACTTTAGGCTTTAAGCCCCCGGTAAACGGAAAAGACGTAGAGCTAACTATTGATATTAGGATACAAAGAATAGCAGAAGATGCCTTAGGCGGCAAGAAGGGGGCAGTGGTCATAATGAACCCGCAGAGCGGAGAGGTTTTAGCCTTAGTAAGCTCTCCGGGGTTTAATCCGAATGCTCTTTTGACTAAGGATAGCGATTCTTCGGTTCTATTTAATGACCCTTCGGCTCCTTTGATTAACCGCGCTATTAGCGCCGGGTATCCTGCCGGTTCAATCTTTAAATTAGTAGTCGCTGCCGCAGCCTTAGAAAATAATAAAATAAATCTTAACACCTCTTTTCTCTGTCAGGGGCAGACTAAAGTCGGCAGGCAAAACTTTAAATGCTGGAGTACTCACGGCAATCAGGATATTATCCGCGCCTTGGCGCATTCTTGCAATGTATTCTTTTATAGGGTAGGATTATTAGTCGGAGCTCAGCTTATACATGATTACGCGATTAAGTTAGGTTTGTCTTATACAACAGGTTTTGACCTTCCCTATGAAAAGAAAGGTTTTATCCCTTCGCCTTTATTGAGGAAGTTAAGCGCTTTAAAGAATTGGTTTGATGGAGATACCGCTAATTTAAGCATTGGCCAAGGAGAGGTTTTGGTAACCCCTATACAGATAGCGCGGATGATGGCTGTCTTTGCCAACGGAGGGTATTTAGTCACTCCCTATATAACTAAATCTATTGACGGTAGGGGAATCTTAGGGCATCGTAAAAGGCCTGAGAGGGTGGGCTTTAAGCCAACTACGATTAAATGGATAAATGAGGGACTTAAGGGGGTTATAAGTTATCCTGAAGGGACCGGTAATATTCTTTCTACCGTAGGCGTTAGCATAGCAGGCAAGACCGGGACTGCACAGGCTCCTCCTAAACTTTCGCATGCGTGGTTTAGCGGCTTTTTTCCTGTCAGTAACCCAAGGTTTGTTATCTGCGTATTTTTAGAACACGGGGGGCCGGGTTATTATTCATGCCTAGTAGCAAAGAAGATTATTGAAAATATGCTTGCTCAAGGATTGATATGAAGAACTCTTCTTTAATAACTATACTTTTAATTGCAATTTTAATTTGTATATTAAGCGTCTTATCTATATTTAGCAGTACCTTTCAAAGAGAGGGATTGGTTTGGCAGAATATATACCAGAGGCAAATCATCTGGATATCTTTAGGGATTATACTCTTTTTAATCATAGCAAATATTAGTTACCGTAGGCTTTGGGATTGGACTTATTTTTTATATGCAGGTTGCATTTTCTTTCTTTTTCTTGTATTCATTTTAGGTGCAGTGAAATTTGGGGCTCAACGTTGGTTAAGATTCGGGTGGTTTAATTTCCAGCCCTCGGAGCTGGCAAAACTTGTTATGATTGTATTTTTGGCGCGTTATTTTAGCCTAAAGGACGAGACTAATATAACTTTACTTGTAGGAAGGTTAGGGTTATTTCGTTCTTTGGTATTGCCGCTTTTTTTTATATCTATACCAATGGGGTTAATAATTGAGCAACCTGATTTAGGGACAGGGCTTTTAATATTTTTGACTTTTCTGCCCATGCTCTACCTTGCACAAGTAAGATTAAAGTATATC
>JBASUY010000057.1:0-78108 GCA_049275655.1 Candidatus Omnitrophota bacterium
GGACAGTCCTGGCGCAAGTTACATAGATAACAACTATTTCTCTTTTTTTCAACAACTTTACTCTTAACAGCTAAGGAAGGAAGAAAATCTTCCCAGCCTTGACGAAAAGTTCCTTTCCTTAAATCATAACGGAATCCCGGGTGTTTAATAGAACTACAAAAAGACATCTTTCCATAAGCATCAACGTGAAAACCGCATGCGCTTTTTATGCAATGAGAAAAATTATAGTTATCATCGCCGCAACGAACGTCAATAGTTTCTTTTTGTATCTTCTCTTGGTAACAAATATCCGGCTTATTTAAATTAACCAATACCGCGGGCGGTAATCTCTGCCGCCTGATCTCCTGATTAACCTTGCGGTCGTTATATGCCGAAAGGCAAAATAAAGATGCTCCAACACAATAATATTTACTTAAAGATCCTGCCAAATTTACCATTTCATTAAACTGATGGTAATTATCCTTCATAGGTACAACTTGAACTATAAAATTAGCCCCGGCTTCTTTTAAATACCTAAAGCCCCGCATTAATGCTTCAAAGGATCCGGGATTACGAGTAATATGGTCATAAACCTTACTGGTAGCACCATAAAGGGAAATAACCTTCTCTCCTTTTTTCCTTAAAATCCTAGCAATTTTCGGAGTAATTAAAGTGCCGTTGGTATTCAAAGAATAAAAAATAGAATGAGTAGTAAGATAGTCGAATATTTCACAAAAATCCGGCCTTAACATTGGTTCGCCGCCAGAGATAGTCCACTTACAACAACCCATAGACCGAGCTTCATCTATAATTCTGATAATTTCAGTAACAGAAAGCTCTTCGCTTTGCTTCGAAGAATTAACGGGAATCCTTACCCAACAATGCCTACAGTTATTATTACAACGATAGGTAAGGTCAATAGAGCCTTCATAGGGGAAATGAGGAAAGTAAGTTAACTCCTGAGTATATGAATAATTTATTTGCATAGATAATATTTTAGTATTTTAGGTAAATAACACACAGCCAGTTCTTTAATAAAGAGTTGCTACACGCCAGTCTTACAAAAAACCCTTCTAACTAGCGCTGTGCTCTTTACACTTAACGGTTCCACACCAAGTAAAAGGCGGGTTCCATTGGCAGCCACTTCCTGACAGTACTCCTGGCCCAGCCGGCGTCATGGTGCCCCAATCCATCTTACAGGCCGTAAGCACACTTTCCTCAGGATTGCCTCTTACTAATATTAGAAGTTGCGGTGTAACCCATTTTCTTTTTTTCTTCATTTTTCACCTCCCCGGTAAACATTACGATACAATATTGACTCTCCTAATATTTTATCAAGCCATTTAACCTTCTTTACTTAAAATATAAAATGACTTTTATTATAAATAAGAGCCTTATTTTATTTATTAAACGCTATTTCCTTAATTCAAAAATAAAGGTTTCCGACCAGATATAGGAAAATGGCAAATATTCTACCAAAATATCTAATAAGACTGAAAATGCAAAGACTGCCCTATGGGCATCAAGAGACGGAGAACCAAACCATGGCCCGCTTGTCCCCTTAAGTGACGCTACTTTAAATCCTTCACCCCTAAACATCTTCTTCCATTTTCTTGCGGTATTGACTGAGCAATGACCCCCGCCTGCCCCGGTCTTACCCCCATCAGAAGAGTAACGCAATAAAGACTGCTTTTTACTGCTTGTTATATTTTTCTCATGATTTTTAATAAAACTAAACAATAATCCGAAGGAAACAAAATTTGCCAGCCTTACTGCCTTGGCTAAAATACTCCCGCCTTTCTGAGGAGTAGTTAAAATAACCACTCCCCCCTTCTTTAAGGCTTTGAATAATCCTCTGATTAAAATCTCAGGGTTTTTAAGATGTTCGATAACCTCCGAGCATATAATAATATCAAACTCCTCATCCTTGAATGATAAGCTATTAAGGTCCATTAGCTTAAACTCGCAGTCGTCGTAAGAAAAATATTCTCTCCTTTTATCCGCAAAATTAATATCCAACCCAGAGATATCTACGCCGGTAAAATTCAATTTAAACTCATCGGAAAACTCTGATTTTAATTTATAAATCATCCACCCATCGCCGCAACCGGCATCCAATACCTTTAAAACCTCAACCTTGCCTTTGTTTCTCTTTAATGCTTTGAGGAATATCCGGCTTATGGAATAAAACCTCTTCCAATTCATATACCTGTTTGAAAAAGATTGGTGATAATAACCGCTACTCTCCTCCAGCTTTCTTAAAAGATAAACGTTATCCATAATGACATCATAACAAAAAAGGTTTAGGCAAAATATTATTGTATTTCTATCTTATTGACAAAATCAGTAGCCTTGCCTGAATTAATATCCCTCACAACCGTCTTTAATATATACACTCCTGCGGGGATTCCTTTAAGGGTATAGGTTAAATCCATATAAAACTCAGTATTGGGTATGGGAGATTTTAAAGAAAAATTACCGAAGTTCTCTTTCCCCGAAAGCACATTATTATTTTCATCCAGGATATAAAGATCAGTAGCTATATTTATCCCGTAGAGTTGGCCATTTTTAGTAATTTTATATCCGAGAAGCTCGGTTAGAATATAGACCGGCTCACCTGCAGCATAAATATTGTTATCCCTGGAAACGTAGCTATTTTTATCGGTTATCAACCGGGCATTTTGTACTGACAAAGGCACATCTTCCCAAAGCAAAAGGATAGCTTCCTTTAATTCGGATACCGCTTTAACCTGATCGCCCGAAAGATTAGATACTCTTGAAGATTCCACAAGGCTATTAAAATCAGCTTGCGCAAAAAGAGGAAGATAAAAACAAATAGCTACGAGTATTAAACAAATTATCTTAGTCATTTTCCCTCCATTTTTAAAATAGGCCTTACGGTTGCCTCGTATAGCCTAAAACCATGACAATGCGTATTCGTGGATTTTACGGTAACAGGAGTATATACGGGAGCTTTTTGTCCGGTTATTTCAACCGGTTTAAGCGACACCTCCGTAGAATGTAAAAATATACTAAAAAGAAGAAAAGAGAAGATTTTCCCCCAGACGCCCATTACCTTATGGGTTAAAATATGCTAAAGAGGGTTAAAACTAAGAAGCTCAATATCATCTAAACGCTCTAATGTAAAACTATAACCTAAAAATTTTATCAAAAAACTATATCTTTTACCCAACTCAAACGCTTTGGGGTTATCAGTAAATCAGAACTTACCATAGGCAAAGCATAAACAAGATCAGTTTAAAAATATAAATAAAAAAATACGCAAACAGCGCATTTTTATATTTATCATCTGCTTTTACCCTTAATCATAATTAAAAGCATCTTAAATCTATCTACTGCCTTTAAGGCATGCGGCTTATTAGCAGGCATAATAATCATCTCCCCTTTTTTTACGATAGAGGCCCTGCCGGAAATTTTCACTTCAGCACGCCCGTCTATAATATAGACTAAGGCATCAAAAGATACGGTATGCTCGCTTAACCCCTGCCCCTTACCAAAGGCAAAGAGAGTTACGGTCCCGGTATTTTTTTTAACAATCTCTTGGCTGACAATTGAATTATCCTGATATTTAAGCAAACCTGCTAAAAGAAAGGCTTTTGCCGATAATTTATTTTTAACCATTCGTATTCCTTTCTAAAATAAATATTTTTTACCCTCAAGTCGTTATCAATATATTACATCTTACCACCCATTTTACTATATTCAAGAAAAAGAAATATCTTTTAAAGAAACACCGATAAGAGATTTGAGATAGGTTAGCCTTCTACCCGACTACTTCGGATATATCCATTACAAATGCTATCCCCTCACCCGGGTCTTTTAAACTGCCGTGCTCTTCCAGCAATTTAATAAGCTTATCTTTATTAGCCTCCGAGGTAAGAATAAGAAGAATATCCCTTGATGAGCCTATGCGCAGTTTAAGCAGGCGCCTGCCCTCCGGCGCGCACATACCTTTGCCTGAAAGCTTAGTAGCGCCAAAGATCCCGGCATCCTTTATAATCGGCATCAGCCTCTTTACTTTGCCTTTCGGCAAGATGGCGATAATTAACTTAAAAACTTTTAACATCTTATTCCCCGTATTTGCGCTTAACCTTGCTACTTATCTTTTGGGAGTTTTATTCTCTCCCTTGATTTTTTAGGCGTTAAACAAAAATAAAAACCTGTTTGCAATCCAAAAATATATAATAATCCCTAAAATATCTATTATTGTCGTAAGCAAGGGCCCGCTCATCAAAGCAGGGTCTAATTTAATCCTTTTTAATAATATAGGAAGGCTAGCGCCTATTATCGCGGAGATAGTCACGGTCAGTCCCATAGATATCCCCACAGAGAAACTTAAACTCCAATTATACTCCTGGAAGAATACCCTCAATATAGACGCCAAGGCTAAAATAGCGCCAAGGAATATCCCCAACATTGACTCCCTTAAAACTACCCTGAAAAAATCGCCTACCCTTATCTCTCCTACCGCCAAACTCCTGATAACTATTGTAGAAGATTGAGTCCCTGCATTGCCTCCTGTATCAACAAGCATGGGAAGAAAAAAACTTAATGCAATGCATCTTTGGATAGCAAACTGGAATCTCTGAAGGATAAACCCTGAGGCAGAGCCTAAAACCACCAACAAGACAAGCCAAAAACTCCTCTTCCAGAGTATATTAAGCAAATCGTCCCGAAGATAAGGCTTCTCTATGGGGACGACTGCGGCAATCCTTTGGAAATCCTCCGTAGCCTCCTCATCAATAATATCTATTAAGTCATCAAAGGTAATTATCCCCAACAATTTATCATTATTATCTATAACCGGTAAAGCCAAAAGGTCATATTTTTTAAATACGCTTATCGCTTCTTCTTGGTCCTGGTATACATTAATCTTTTTTACGTCTTTAAACATAATCTCTTTTATCAATGTCCCTCTTTTAGCCAAGACTATATTTTTAAGCGACACTACCCCTATCAGCTTCTTTGCGGAAGTCAAAACATAGGCATGATAGATTGTCTCTTTTTTTAACCCTATCTGCTTTATATGCTCTAATGCCTCTTCAACCGTCATATCTTCGTAAAGCTGGACAAAGTCCGGGGTTATCAACCTTCCTACGGAGTTTTCAGGATAGTTAAGTATCTGACGGGTTATCTCCCGCTCTTCATAATATAGGTAACTCATAAACTTTTTAACTAACTCCGCGGGCATCTCTTCAAATAATTCAGTCCTGTCATCAACCGACATCTCATTTAAAATCGCCTTGATTTCTAAGGAGGTTAAATCCTTAAGCATCTCTTCCTGTTTTTCCACGGGAAAATCCATAAAAACCTCTGCCGCTATTTCAGGGGGAATCATACGAAAGACAATCATCTTCCAAGAGGGATTAGAGATGCCAGAAATAAGAAAAGCTATATCTTCCGGATGCTGGGGGATAATCTCTTTAAGGTTAGAGAATTTTCTTTGGACTATTAACTCTTCTATCTCTTTTATAAACTTCTTATCCATATTTTAAATATATTTAAAGGTGATACTCTTTTTCTGCCTCCGGCTGGTATAATATCTTTTTAATCTTAAGCCTTCTTAACCCTGCCGGTACTCGCCATTCAATAATATCCCCCACCTTATACCCCATTATCGCTGTGCCAATAGGGGCTAGTATGGAGATTTTATTTTGTTCTATATCCGCATCCTCAGGATAAACTAAATGGTAAGACTCTTCCTTCCCCGTATCCATATCCTTAAGGCAAACCTTTGAGTTCATGGTAACTACGTCTTTGGGGATTTTATTAATATCTACTACAACCGCCCTCTTAAGCTCATCCTCAAGCTCTTTAAGCCTCCCTAACTCTGCGTTACTCTTCGGACTTTTTATCCTTCTTAACTCTTTAACCAGCTCCTGTTCATCTCTCTTGCGTAAACTATCCTCCAACTCATCAAGAGAACGCTGGTCAATACCTTGGCTGGATATCATATTTTTAATTATCTCTTTAAGGCGAGTATAATCCTGCTTTGTTATAAAAATCTTCTTATCCTTCATTACTCTTTCTCCTTAAATCCTGTCTCTGGTATAATTTAAATTAGATAAACGGCCTGAGGCGTACTGATGCCCGCACGTCCCCGACAGTATAGAAAGCGTTTGGGTCAAACTCTTTTATTGCGCATAAGGCCTTCTCTAATAATTTACGCCTCACTATAATAAAGATTATTTTTACCGGGCCAAACGCTCCTTGCGCATCTATTGTTGTCAAGCCATATCCGTTATCGCGAAAATGCCTTAATAATTTAGAAGGGTCTTTATCTGTAATAAACTGAACGGATATATTGCCTATGGCTATCTTTTTTTCTATGGTTATGCCTACAAAGTTCCCTAAACTAAACCCGGAGGCAAAGGCAATATAATTAACCGGGTTATTTAGGTTTTGCATTATTTGGGTAATCCCTACAAGCCAAATCAACATCTCAAAGAACCCTACTAAAGCAGCTAAAAACCTTACTCCCCGGGTAACAAAGATAATCCTTATCGCTGACATACTCACATCCGCTGCCCGAAGAATAAAAATCAAAAAAGGAATAGCTATTTGAAGATAGATACTCTGCGGTATATATAATTGCATAAGGCCTTCTTTATTCTTAAACCCTTACTTAAATGAATAACTTCAATTAAGTAGGGCTATTTGCCCCTATCAAGATTTTGATCTTTTCTATTAATCCGGCTGCATCCTCTGATTTATCATAATACCCGTCGGCACCGGGCAATAACTGCTTCTGGTCATCTTGGCTAAATACGCTGGAGATAATTATTTTTACCCCCGGAAACTCTCTTTTTATCTGTTCGTAAGTCTCAAGCCCGCTCTTCTGCGGCATGGCAAGGTCAAGAATTACTAAGGCGACCTCTTTGCTTCTCCTTAATATATCCAACCCTAAGCTTCCATTATAGGCCTCAATTATGCGGTAACCGTTCTCCTGTAAATAGTGGCGGTAAATCTTTCTAATTCTCGGCTCATCGTCAATTACAAGTATGCTTAACTGCCGGGTGAGACTCTGCTTAAGCCTTTTGATTTTCTCCAATAATAAATCAAGCCCTTGCGACTTATCATAATAATCTTCAGCCCCTTTAATCATCTTCTTCTGCTCATCAATAGGATATACGCTGGCAACAATAACTTTAACCTTTTTATGAAAGTTCTGCGCTACTTCAAAAAAAATACTCCCATAGACCTGCGGCATATTGATATCCAAAAGCATTATATCGATCGGCTCTTTATTAAGTATATTGGAAGCTTCTATGGCATCGGGAGCTTCTATAACATCAAATCCTTCGTTTTTGAGCATAGCACTATACATCTTTCTTACTCTTTCTTCATCCTCAACAATAAGGATTCTTGTCATCTTTTCTCCTTAATTTAACGGGTTAGCCGCAGAATCAACTTCTACCTACGCCTACCTTTAAAATATTTTTTAAGGTACCCGTTTGTTTTTTAAGCTATAAAAAAATATAACACAAGCCCAATTAAAAAAATGTTAAAAATAAATTAAAAAAATTAATAATTTTTTAGAAAGCTAAAACAGGCATTAAGTAAACAAAAAGCCCTTTTTAAGAAATGGGAAGAAAGAGGGTAAAGTTTGTCCCCTCCTCAGAAGAGCTGGCAACCGAAATCTCTCCCCTATGCAATTGGGCTATTGATTGAGCAATGCTTAAACCCAACCCACTACTCGGAGAAGTATCTTTAATAATTGTATCAATGCGGAAAAACTTATCAAAGAGCTTCGGTAAATTCTCTTCCTTAATCCCAATCCCCGTATCAATTATAGAAACAGAGGCTTTTTGCCCTTCATACATTAATTGTATCGTTATGCTCCCGCCGGCAAAGGTAAACTTAATCGCATTATCTATTAAGTTAAACAATAGCCGCCTTAGATGCAGTTCATCGGCATTCACCATACGGGATTCTTGCGGAACGGCTAATTTTACCGTTATATTCTTTTTGGATGCTAAGACCTTTGCCTGCTCATAGATAACACGGATAAACTCTGTTAAATCAACCGGCTCAAATTTTAAAACATCGGGCTGGTAGTTCATTTTAGTTAAAAGAAGCAAGTCCTCAATAATTTTAAGCATCCTCTTAGTCTCTTCTAAACTTACGCTAATAACCCTTTTATACTCTTCTTTATCGCGCTCTTTTTTTAAAGCAAACTCTGACTCCCCCCTAATGATAGCTATCGGGGTTTTAAGCTCATGGGCGATATACGAACTAGAATCAGTTATATACTCAAAGGATTCGCTTAAGCGAAAAATCATATCATTAAAAGCCTCAATCAAACGCCCCAACTCCTCATCCACATTTTCAGTTTTTAACCTTAGGCTTAAATCTTCATGGGTTATATTCTTTACCGTATCAGTCATTATTTTAATCGGTTTTAATATCCTTGAAATTATTAGATGCCCGATAAAATAACCAAGTAGCAAGGTTAGAGGGATAGGCAATAACATAAAGAGGAGTTTGTTGCTTTGTAAAATCCCTGCGGGCAAAAGAAAAAATACCCCGATATATATAGATAATACAACGCCTAAGATGAATACATATAATAGGCAAACTTTAAATTTTATTGTTTTAGTGCGCATGATTACTCCCTTAAAAGATAGCCCTTGCCGTGGATGGTATGGATTAACTTTTTTTTGTGTCCCTTATCAATCTTTTTACGTAAAAAATTCATATAGACATCAATGACATTAGTAAAACTATCAAAATCTTCGTGCCATACATGCTCGGATATCATCGTCCTCGTGACGACGGAAGAAGCGTTAACCATAAGGTATTCTAAAAGCGCAAACTCCTTGCTGGTTAATTTAATTTCTTTTCCTGCCCTGGCAACCCTATGTTTAAGCTTATCCATCTCTAAATCTCCAACTCTAATAATGCCGGTTTTATCTTTATTCTCACGGCGCAATAGCGCGCTAATTCTGGCCAACAACTCTTCAAAGGCAAAGGGCTTTGCTAAATAATCGTCGGCGCCCGAATTTAACCCTAAAACCTTATCCCGCACCCTATCTTTAGAGGTAAGCATTAAAATAGGTACATTTATTCCTTTATTTCTAAGCTCACGGCAAACAGAAATGCCGTCTTTAAGCGGAAGGATAACATCAAGTATGATAAGGTCATACGTGTTTATCTCGGCCTGAAATAAAGCCTCTTGTCCATCGCCGGCTATATCAACGACATAATCCTCTTCTTTTAAACCGCGAGCGATAAAACTTGCTATCTTAATCTCATCTTCAACCAAAAGAATGCGCATTTTTACTTTTTTCTTTTTGACACCTTACGCTAAAGCCCTTTGAAAAACAGCAAGGTCATCTTTATTTGCAAGTACCAACAAGACATCCCCGCCTTCTATAACCGTAGGCCCGGCAGGGATAATAAACTTATTGTTTCTTGAGATAAGCATAATAAGGCATTTCTCAGGCACCTTTAAATCACGGATCATCTTGCCTACAGAACTTGAATTATACGGGACTATTATATCGGTTAACTCTGCGTCAATATTCTTTGTCTTTTCAAATTCAATAGGGTAGCGCGCTTTATCAATCCACGGAGCAGATACCTTTAGCGCCTTAGAGATAACCGGTATTGATGTCCCCTGAATAAGAACTGAGGCAATAACAATAAAAAAGACGATATTAAAAATAATCCCTGCCTGCGTAATCCCGGCCATAAAAGGAAAGGTCGCTAAAATAATAGGAACCGAACCTCTAAGCCCTACCCAAGCAACCATAATTTTTTTACGCATCTTCATTTTAAACGGCAAGAGGCAAAGCAATACGCTCACGGGCCGGGCAACTATCATAAGGAGAAATGTCAATAACAACCCCGGCTTTACCAACGGCAAAATTTGCGAAGGAAAGACAAGTAACCCTAAGGTTACAAACATCGTAATCTGCATCAGCCAGGCTAACCCATCATGAAACTTTAAAATCATCCTTTTATTCGGAAACTCTGCTTTCCCAAGCATTAAGCCGGCGACATAGACAGCTAATATCCCATTGCCCTTTAAAGATACGGCAACTACATAAGTTAAGAGTACTAAAGATATCATTACCGCCGGATAAAGCCCTTCATAATACAACTTAAGCCGGCTGATAGAAAATACAATAATTTTGGCCATTAAATACCCTATGGCCGCACCCATCCCCATATCTATAAAAAACCTAGGGACCAAAGAAAAAATATTCGCATCCTTTGCAATTATGATACTAAGAAAACCGGCGGTTAAAAATACTGCCATCGGGTCATTGCTACCGGATTCAAATTCAAGCAACGGTTTTAAGGGCTGCTTTAAGCTTATGCGCTTGGAGCGCAATATACTAAATACCGCTGCAGCATCAGTAGAAGAGACTATAGAACCTAAGAGTAATCCTTCTAAGAGAGAAAACTTAAAGATATAAACGGCAAATATGCCTGTTATAATCGCAGTCAACAATACTCCTGCGGTAGAGAGGATTACCCCTTGCCAAAGAACGGGTTTAGTCTCTCTCCAATTAGTGTCAAGCCCGCCGGAGAAGATAATAAAGATAAGCGCAACAATCCCTATGGATTTTGCCAGATGCGCGTTATCAAAGTAAATCTTTCCTAACCCCTCAGAGCCAACGAGCATCCCGATAACTAAAAAGAGAAGAAGAGCAGGTATGGCAAACCTATCCGAGAGCTTGCTTGAAATAGCGCTTACGAATACTAATACTGCGACCCAGAGTAATATCGTCTCTAATGCCATAAAAAATCTTCCTTATTTTCTATCAAATAATTTTAACTGCCCCGCATGGACTCGAACCATGATAGTCAGATCCAGAATCTGAAGTCCTACCGATTAGACGACAGGGCAAAAATAATTATTCTTTTTCTACACCCGCGCTATAGGATTGTATTTGCGGCATATTTTTCATAGCCTCTTCAATAGCACTGCGGTATTCAGCCGGCAACTTAGAGAGAGCCGTAGATATATTCTGAGGATCGCTCTGGATAGATTCAATCAACTGCTGATATTCAGGAGGAAGATTGGCTATTATATAAGCTGTATCTAAATTTACCGGCGATGTGTGTTTAATACCTTCATTTAACTCTCCTATAGGCATATCAGTCGGAATATTAAAAATGTCTTTATCCATTATTTCTTCTGCATAATTATCGTTTTCGAATGATTCCTTATCGGACTGAATAGGATAATGCTCTGCAAGAGCAGAAAAATCAATAGGAGAATACGCCGGCTTAAAACCAAGCCCTTTCTCTGGAGAGAGCAAATTTGCCGCTCCTTGAGATACGCTATCAATCTCATCATTATAGTAGGTTAAATCCACTCCTTGAAAGCTTATCTTTATATACTCGTCTGTCCTCTCTATAATATCGCCCTCTATCCTTTGGCCGGTTTTAAGTAAAATTGTCTCCGCAAAAAGATAAGGCACAAAAAATAAAACTACTAACATAAGGATAAATACTTTTTTCATACGCTCCTACCTTTTTATTTTATAAATCTTGCTAACCTCTTAATTGTTCTATCAATACCTAAATAATATATCACCTCAAATAACCCCGGGCCTATGGTCTTTCCGGTAAGTGCAACCCTCACCGGGTGTATCAAAACCCTTGCTTCAATCCCTAACTCGCTTACTAGGTTACGGAAGCTCTCCTCAATACTGACAATATCAAATTTCTTTAATGCTCTAAGCCGTTCGGAGAAGAGCAAAAATTCATGCGAAAAATCCTTGCTTAAATACTTCTCCTTAGCCTTAGGCTCAACGCTGACTTCTTCTAAAAAGAAGAAATCCGCCCAATCACAAAAATCATTAACCAATCCAAGCCTCGGCTTAAATAATTCTATCAGAGAGAGAAGATAATTTCTATCAAAATCAGCTTCTTTAATGTATCCCTTTTCTTTTAATAGAGGTATTAGCTGTTCAAGGAGCTTAGCGCTATCCTCATTTTTAATATACTGATTATTGACCCACCCTAATTTTTTTAGGTCAAATGTAGCTGCAGTCTTATTTACACAAGATAAATCAAATAACTTTACAGCCTCATCTATATCAATAATCTCCCGGTTCTCGCCCGGAGCCCAACTTAAAAGCAAAAGGTAATTAACCAAGGCTTTTGGCAGATACCCCATTGCCCGGTAATCACTTATGGCGGTTGCCCCTGTCCTCTTAGAGAGCCTGCCTCCTTCCATGCCTAGAATCAGCGGAAGATGGGCAAAGAGAGGGGTCTTAAAACCTAATGCTTCATACAAGAGTAATTGTTTAGGCGTATTAGATATATGGTCATCTCCGCGGATTACATGGGTTATATCGGTTGTCGCATCGTCTATAACACAGGCAAAGTTATAGGTAGGGGTTCCGTCTGACTTTATCAAGACCTGGTCCTTTATCACCTCTGAGTCAAATTCAATCTCTCCGCGGATTAAATCACAAACCTTTATCTTTTGCGGGGTTACTTTAAATATTATCGCCTCCCCCTCTTTCTCGGGGGATTTTTCTGTATATGCCTTACCTGACTTAAGAAGTCTTTGGGCAAAATCATTGTAGATGCTCGGGCGCTGGCTCTGATAATATATCTCATCCCAGCTAAACCCAAGCCATTGCAAGCTATTTAATATCTCATCTACAAACTCCTGTTTAGAGCGTAATTTATCCGTATCTTCTATCCTTAAGATAAACTTGCCTGACTTTGCCTTTGCATAAAGCCAATTAAAAAGCGCAGTCCGTCCGCCGCCTATATGTAGATTACCCGTCGGGCTTGGAGCAAACCTTACCCTAACCATTATAAAGCCCTCCCTGCCTGTAAAGCTTTCTCATTAATCTTTATAATGCCTTTTCTATCTGCGGGAGCCATCTTACCTATCGCCCTTAATACGCTCTTCTCTTGAAGAGTTTTACTAAACTTTAAGTAACTGCCTAATGCCACCATGTTCGCTACTTTTACATTGCCTAATTTTACCGCAATATCAGTAAAAGGGAATTGCTCTATTTGTAATTTATTTTTTACCGGGCCAACCAAAGAACTATTAACAATTATCCTTCCGTTTTTATTCACTCTCAATCTAAACTTCTCGTAAGAAAGATTATTCATAATAATCAAGGCATCTGCCTTATCAACATAAGGAGAACCAATCTCATTATCCGAGATAACTAACATACAATGTGCAGTGCCTCCTCTGACCTCAGCACCATAAGCAGGAAGCCAAGTAACAAATTTACCCTCATCCATAGCCGCCTCTGCTATAACCTTACCTAAAAGCATAATCCCCTGCCCGCCGCTTCCGGCGATAATTATCTTCTCTGTCATTTTATCCTGCCTAAAGGAAACTCTTTTACTACCTCTTCTTTAATCCTCTTTAATGCCTCAACCGCAGATAATCTCCAATAAGTCGGGCAAGGAGAGAGTATCTCAACCATAGAAAAGCCAACCCCTTCTATTTGGTTTAAAAAAGCCTGTTTTACCGCCCTTTTAGTTTTTATAACCTCCTGCGCAGAATGCAATGAAACTCTCTCAATATATTTTACCCCCGGTAACAAGGCAAGCATCTCTGATATCCTTAAAGGAAATCCGTGCTTCTTTGCCTGCCTACCCAATACTGTAGTCGCTGTCTTTTGGTTAATCAGGGTAGTCGGAGCCATCTGCCCTCCGGTCATCCCATAAACCCCATTATTAATAAAAATTACAGTAAGATTTTCTCCGCGGTTAGCCGCGTGTATTGTCTCATTAGCTCCTATGGCAGCCAAGTCTCCGTCTCCTTGATAAGTAAAGACTATATTTTTAGGCCTTACCCTTTTTATTGCTGTGGCAACTGCTAATGCTCTCCCATGCGCAGACTCTGAGCAATCAAAATCCCAATAATCATAGGCAATTACTGCGCATCCTACCGGAGCAACCGCAATTACCCTCTCTCTTATCTTTAACTCATCTATAATCTCAGCGATAATCCTATGCGCTATGCCATGCCCGCACCCAGGGCAATAGTGAGTAGGAATGTTGCGTAAAGATTTAGGATGGGCGTATATCTTATCCATATAATTTAACTACCCTTTTGATAATCTCTTCTTCTGACAAAACCCCTCCTCCTGCCCTGCCTAAAAAATCAACCTCTGCCCTTCCTTTAAGAGCAAGCCGAACATCTTCAACCATCTGGCCATAAGACATCTCAAGGACTAAATAACGCTTCTTACTCTTTACTCTTGTATTTACCCTATTAAATGCCTTAATCGGAAAAGGCCAGAGAGTTATCGGGCGTATCAATCCTGCCCTTATCCCCATTTTTCTTAAAGATTTAAGCGCAGACTTAGCAATCCTTGCCATTGTCCCATAAGCAACCAAGATAATCTTAGCATCAGACACACTTACTTCTTCATAGCGCTCTTCATCTTTGACAATCTGCGCATATTTTTTTTGCAGCTTAAGATTAAACTTCTCTAAATCTCCTGCGCGCATATAAAAAGACTTTATAATATTCTGCCTTCTCTCCTTACAACCTGTAAGCGCCCACGGCTTATCTATCGGTTTTTGCCTGCTCCTATTAGAACCTAAAGGGATAATAATAGGCTCCATCATCTGGCCTAACATCCCATCCCCTAAGACAATCACCGGGTTTCGGTATCTATCCGCAAGGCAAAAAGCAGTCTTCATAATATCAAATGACTCCTGCACAGAAGATGGCGCTAAGACTATGCAACGGTATTCTCCATTTCCTCCACCGCGCGTTGCCTGAAAATAATCGGATTGCGCAGGCCAGATATTGCCTAAACCCGGGCCTGCGCGCATAATATTTACAATTACCGCAGGAAGCTCTGAACCGGCAAGGTATGATATTCCCTCTTGTTTTAGGCTTATACCCGGGCTTGAAGAAGAGGTCATCGCAGAAGCCCCTGCAGCAGAAGCACCATAAACCATATTTATCGCGGCAATCTCAGACTCTGCCTGTATAAAGACCCCATCATCAGGCATATGTTCGGACATATAACCAATGAGCTCATTTTGCGGCGTTATAGGATACCCGGCATAAAACTTACAGCCAGCGTCTATTGCGCCTTCAGCTATGGCCTCATTCCCTGAAATCAATACTTTTTTTTGCGACTCTTTTCTTGCCATACCTCTATACAAGAGTCCGGGCAGATAATTGCACATAAAGCGCACCCGATACACTCTTTGCTATCCCTAAACTTAACCGGCTGGTAACCGTTTATATTAAGGCCCTCATCCTTGCTAATTAAGCGCTTAGGGCATACCTCAATACACAAATAACATCCTTTGCATTTATCCTTATTTATAGTTATTTTTGGCATACTGTTTTAACTACCTTATCTGCGATACCAACCGCAGACAATCCGTATTTCTCCAATAATAAATACCTCTTCCCATGAGGTATAAACTTACGCGGAAGCCCTATTTTAATTACCGGCTTTCCAATAGCTCCTTCTACCATAGAACCAAACCCTGTGTCTATTATCCCCTCTTCAATAGTAAAGATAAACTTAAATCTTTTATTTAATAGCCTCAAAGCCTCAATATCTAAAGGGTTTATAAAACGGGCATTTACCACTTCTGCTGATAAACCGCTCTTTAAGGCAATATCTGCTGCCTCCATAGATAAAGGCACCATACTCCCCAAAGCAATAATAGCAAGGTCTTCCCCTTTGCGTAGGGTTTCAAATTTCCCAAGCTCAATCTCTATTTTCCGACTATCTTCTCCTAAAGGTGCATAGCCCCGAGGGTATCTTATTGTTACGGACTTACCGAGTTTCAACGCAAACCCTAACATCTCCTCAAGCTCAAGAGCATCTTTTGGCGCCATATTTACTAAATTAGGAACGGTATTTAAAAACCCTATATCAAATATACCCTGATGAGTAACCCCGTCTTCTCCCACTATCCCAGCGCGGTCAATACAAAAAACAACCGCCAAATCCTGTAAAGCAACGTCCTCAATTATCTGGTCATAGGCTCTCTGTAAAAAGGTAGAATAAATTGCAATTACCGGCTTTAAGCCACTCCTTGCTAACCCGGCAGAGAATGTCACTGCATGAGCCTCGGCAATCCCCACATCAAAGAATCTTTCAGGAAAAGCCTTACGAAACTTATCTAACCCTGTCCCCTCCGGCATAGCAGCAGTAACCGCCACAATCTTACTATCTTCTTTAGCTAACTCTAATAATTTTGCCGAGAATATATCGGTATAACTTTTTTGCCCGCTTTGCTTTTGTAAGAGAGAGCCTGTCTGTATATCAAATGGGCCTATGCCATGAAATCTTACAGGCTCTTCCTCTGCAGAAGAATACCCTTTACCCTTCTTAGTTACCACATGCACTATGCGCGGGCCTTTTATATTTAAGATATTTTTAAAAGAGCGTACTAAAAGGTCAATATTATGCCCTTCTAACGGCCCAAAATACCTAAAACCTAACTCTTCAAATAAAACCCCCGGGATAAAAAGCCCTTTTAACCCTTCTTCAAATTTATTGGCAAGCCTTAGAAGCCTCTTGCCCCTATTGCCACGGGAGGATAAAAAATTTACTAAAGAATCCCGAAAATGATTATAGACAGGGAGTGAGATTATCTTATTAAGGTAATTGCTTATTGCTCCGACATTAGGGGCAATGCTTAACTCATTGGTATTTAAAACAACGAGGATATCTTTTTTTAGGTGGCCAGAGTTATTAAGCCCTTCAAAACATAACCCTCCACTTAATGATCCGTCACCGATAAGGGCCGCTACCTTAAAATGTTTTTGTCCCGGAAGAATATCCCTACCACAAGCTAACCCAAGCGCTAAAGATACGGCATTAGAGGAATGCCCGGTAGTAAAGATATCATACTCCGGCGACTCAACCCTTGATGGAAATCCGCTTAACCCTTTGTATTGCCTTATAGTTGAAAATTCTGTGGCCCGGCCGGTAATTATCTTATGTGCGTAAGCCTGGTGGCCGACATCAAAGATTATCTTATCAAAGGGGGTATTTAAGCAGTAGTGCAAAGCAATAATTACCTCTACTGCCCCTAAGCTTGCGGCAAGGTGGCCTCCGTTTACAGATACAACCTCTACCATCCTCTGGCGTATCTCGGTTGCTAAGGCTGTTAGTTCTTCTGTCTTTAACTTTCTTAGGTCTTGCGGAGAATGTATCTTTTCAAGCAACATTATTAATCTTCCTCTTCTTTAAACTTCTCCAATGTAAATTTACCCTCTTTTTTCATTAAAGACTCTACCCTTCTTTGGGCATCCTCAAGAAGCAAAGAGCAGCTTTGCGCAAGCTTAACCCCCTCTTCGTATTTCTTTAACGACTCTCCTAAGGTAAGCTTGCCGGAAGAAAGCTCCTCTACTATCTTCTGTAATTTCTTTAAATCGCCCTCAAAAGACTCTTTCTCTTTCATCTCTTTTTTCTCCTTAATTTACTTCTTCAACCTTGCTTATAAAAAATCCTTTATCAAGAATGGTCTTTATCTTATCCCCTATTTTTATCTTATCTGCATCCTTGATAACAACCCCTTGCGGGTACATCATGCTTAAACTATAGCCGCGGGATAATACTTTTAAGGGGCTTAAGGCATCGAGCCTACCGGCAGATAACCTCAATCTCTCTTTAGTTATATCTATTATCTGGCGGATATTATTCCCTAAAGAGGACGTAAGTTCATCTAAGAGCTGTATCTTCTCCTGAAGCTTATCCAGGGGGCTTTTCAAACTATGTTTTAACCTAATTACTTCGTTCTTAAGAAGATTTATTTTCTCCGAAAAAGAAAACCCTATATCATATCTTAACTGGCTTATCTGATTTAAAAGAGCAACCTTTTTATCTACTATAATTTTAGCCGCAGCAGTAGGTGTTTCAACAAAAAAATCTGCGGCTAAATCACAAAGGCTTGTATTTATCTGATGCCCGACCGCAGAGACAACCGGTATCGTAGAATCATAGACTGCGCGCACGCATGGCTCTTCATTAAATGCCCAAAGGTCTTCGGTACTGCCCCCTCCACGGCTTACAATAATAAGGTCTATCCTACCAAACTCATTAAGCTCTTTTATCCCTTGGGCTATTTCAAGGCTTGCCCCTTCTCCCTGCACGCGTACCGGCCGGACTACAACGCCAACCCCAGGAGCGCCTTTCTTAAGTATTCCAAGTATGTCGCGTATAGCAGCGCCTGCGGATGAGGTAACTATCCCGACAGTAAAAGGCATCAAGGGCAATGTTCTTTTACGCTCTAAAGAAAACACCCCTTCCTTAGAAAGCTTCTCTTTTAACTGCTCAAAAGCTAACTGCCTTGCGCCTATCCCCTTAGGCTCTATCCTCTCAACAATAAGTTGATACTGTCCACGAGGGCCATATACATCTACCCTGCCAAAACATATAACCTTAAGCCCGTCTTCAAGCCTAAATTTTAACTTGCGGTTTACATTTAAAAACATCGCTGCCCCTAAAACAGCTCTTTCGTCTTTTAGGGAAAAATAAAAGTGCCCCGAGGCAGCCGGCTTAAAATTAGATACCTCTCCCTCTACCCACACCCCCATGCCAAAGGAGTTTTCAAAGATTATCTTAATCTCCTGAGTAATATCCGATACGGTATATATATGTTTATCCTTTAGGACCATCGCCCTGCTTTTTTAATATAAGAAGATTAACTGAATAAGGGGTAATTTTTAATTCATCCTGGAATCTCCCTTGAGGAGAAATATTTTTTTCTTCTACCGGTTTAAATTCACACCCCAAACCACAAGAAGAGTCAACTGTAAAACGGCTGTATGCATATTCTCCATTAATGCCTTTGGTTGTTAATTTAATAACCCGCGGAGATTCTGCGGCATCCTTTGCCCTATCCGCAAGCTGGCGCGCCTTTATTAAAATCGACTTTACCTTCTCATTTGCCCGCAAAGCACGCTCATCTATTTGATAACTGATAAACTTTTCTAACTGATTGCTTTTTATTATTTGAAGCAGGTTCTGCCTCTCAGAGCTATTAAGCCCTAAAATATTATGAGAAAGAAAACTCTTTACAATATCAGGATCAATATAATTATAAATAAGTAAGGTTATTCCCTCGGAAGATTTTGTAGCAATAGCCCCGCAAAACTCATCAAAAGATACCACCTTATACATCTCCGGGCCAAGCATGCTCATCATCCTAAAAACATTGTATATTGATTTTGGAGCCTCTTTATGCTGCAGTAAGGATGAATCAATATAAAACGCCCCGATATTTCGGGTAACCTTCTCTAGATTGTCTTGAAAATCTTCAAGTGAAAAATATACCTGATTATCCAACCCTGCCTCGTACATATTCTTTATCCGTGCAGGTATATAGCTTCCTGCGATATAAGATTTTTTTCTTCTGGCAGGCAAGAGATTAACATCACGGTCAAAATTCCATTCGTCAACTATTAAAGGGGTATCGCGCTTAAAATTAAAATAAGAAAGCCAATCACGGATTAACTCTATAGCATTCTTATTATATATAGTTGCCTCTTTTTCTATTTTTGGATCGGAGGAAAAGGCATGCCAAGTAATAAAATTAAGCGGCAAGGAATTTGCAGAAGCAAACTTTATCAGGTCATAAATTAAACTTCTTTCCGGAGTTAAGGCATTGTTGCCCTCTAAGTTATGAAACCAGCCACTTAAGCTTGGAGCGCCAACTGATATATCAACCTTATATTGCGCGCTTAACTCTTTAGCGCTCTCGGCAAATACCCTATACATATTAAAATAATCCTGTTTACTACCGATAAAAAAATCGTCTGAATCCGGAGAGGACCAAACCTCATACCAAATATTATATTTTTTTTCACAACTTAAATACCTCATCGTCTCCTTAATTAAAACCTTGAAAGCCTCTAAGTTTAAAGGCGCGCTCTTTTTATCCAATGCCTTTCCTAACCCCGGAGGAGTACCATAAAGATTCAGCAAAACTATACCCTTAGCATCAGATACAGCCTTAATAATCTCCTCATAGTTAGCCAGAAGTTTATCCTGTGCTTCTTTATCTTTAGCCAGCTGGCTTATCTCCCAAAGGTTGTATTGAACACGATAGACGCCTAAAAAACCTATATCCCTACCCCAAACCTCTAAAACCTCTTTAGCAGCCATATTCTGCGGCCAAGTATCATCTTTATGAAACCCCCTCCCACCTAAATCAATATTGGGGCGGAAAATAGACGGGGTGGGGATAGTGCTTAAAGAGGTATCTAAAAATAACTCTATAGTAGTATTATCTTGTGAGTATATTAAGTGGGAAAGAGAAAAGATAATAAGAAGAATTAAGATTGATATCCTACGGAGGTTAAACATGTAGTTTCTCCTGTATTCTTACAATGGAGCGAGACTTACCGCTATTACTGTCTATATCTAAGACTACTGCATGCAATTGAACGTTTTCTTCGGCTACCTCAAACCTAACCGGGATTGATGTAAGAAAACGCGTTAAGACATTATCTACCTTCCTACCGATAACCGAGTCATACGCCCCGCACATGCCCACATCAGTAATATACCCGGTGCCTAAAGAGAGTATCTTTTCATCCGCAGTCTGTATATGGGTATGCGTGCCTAATACCGCCGATACCTTGCCATTAAGATACCATCCTAAGGCGACCTTCTCTGAGGTTGCTTCGGCGTGAATATCTACGATTATGATATTGGTCTCCTTGGATAACTCTTCATAAGCAGCCTGCGAAGTTTTAAACGGGCATTCCAATGCATCCATAAATACCCTGCCATTAACATTAATCACCCCTATCCTTTCCTGCCCCTTAGTTTTAAATATACGCTTTCCGTTCCCCGGAGCGCCTGAAGGATAATTCAATGGCCTTAATATCCTCTCTTCATAATTAACTAACTCAAATGTCTCTTTCTTCTTCCAAATATGGTCTCCGGAAGTTAAAACATCTACTCCATAGTTAAATAATTCTTCGGAGACTTTTTGGGTAATACCCGAGCCTCCTGAAGCATTCTCGGCATTGGCGATCACAAAATCAAGGGAATGCTGAGACTTTAATTTGGGCAATAAGATTCTCACAGCCTCTCTGCCGGGCTTGCCTACTATATCACCAATAAAAAGTATCTTCATAAATTTCCTTTCTTTAAAAACAACTTATACTGCTAAAAAAATACCTAACCTTAAACCTTATGCTAAGGATGCTATTTTGCGTATTCAATTGCCCTTGTCTCTCTAATAACCGTAACCTTAATTTGTCCCGGATACTCCATGCCTTCTTCTATTTTTTTACGGATATCCCTTGCCATAACCGTAGCTTCGCTATCGGTTATCTTATCCGGTTGAACAATAACACGTATCTCTCTACCTGCCTGAATAGCAAAAGATTTATCAACCCCTTTAAATAAATTAGCAATGGATTCTAACTTTTCAAGCCTTTTAATATAAGTCTCAAGCGTCTCCCGGCGCGCTCCCGGACGGGAAGCGCTTATTGCATCTGCAGCTATCGCCAAAACCCCAAAAATATTCTGTATTGGAGCTTCTTCATGATGGGATTCAATAGCCGATACGATCTCAGCAGATTCTCCGTACTTCTTAGCTAACTCTGCCCCTATCCTTGCGTGTGTCCCTTCCACCTGATGGTCAACTGCCTTGCCTATATCGTGTAGCAGGCCTATTCTACGCGCAAGCTTAAAATCAAGCCCTAACTCTGAAGCCATAGCGCCCAAAAGGAAAGACGATTCTTTAGAATGCTGCAGGGCATTTTGCCCATAACTTGTGCGGTATTTAAGCCTCCCTAAAAGTTTGATTATCTCAGGGTGCAGGCCATTGACCTGCGCTTCAAACGCCGCCCGCTCCCCCTCTTCGCGTATCTTCTCATCCATCTCTTTTTTTGTCTTTTCAACTATTTCTTCAATCCTCCCGGGGTGAATCCTCCCATCGGAGAGAAGCTTCTCTAAGCTTAAACGGGCTATCTCACGGCGCACCGTATCAAAAGCAGAGATAGTAACTGCTTCCGGGGTATCATCAATAATAATATCTACTCCCGTAGCCATCTCTAAAGCACGGATATTCCTCCCCTCCCTACCGATAACCCTCCCCTTCATCTCGTCGTTAGGCAAGGCTACTACGCTTACGGTAGATTCAACTGTATGCTCCGCCGCGCATTTTTGTATGGCAAGGCTTATTATCTCTCTAGCCTTTTTATTAGAAGTAGCGCGAAGGTCCTCCTCTTCTTTTTTTATTAACGCCGCCTTCTCATTATTCAACTCTTCATTAAGCCGGTTTAAAAGAATCTGTTTTGCCTCTTCGGCTGAAAGAGATGAAATCTTCTGCAGCCTCTCTTTCTCCTCTGCGATTAATAAATGCAGTTGGTTATCTTTAAGCTTTAAGGCCTCTTCTTGTTTCTTAAACCCTTCATGCTTTACATCCAGGTCTTTCTCTTTCTTCTCTAAAAGATCAAGCCTACGGTCAATATTCTCCTCTTTCTGGGCAAGGCGCTTCTCCATATTGGATATCTCAAGACGCCTATCTTTAGTCTCGCGTTCAAAATCCTGCCGAATACGATAGAGAAGGTCCTTTGCCTCTAACTCCACCTCCCTGCGTTTATCAATGGCTTCTTTTTCAGCTTGTTTTAAAATGCCTTCTGCCTGAGACTCGGCATCTTGAATCTTTTTCTCAGCTAAGCGCTTCCTTAAAGTATAGCCAAGAAAAGCGGCTAATAACACTAATGGTATGGTTATAATTAAGGTATTTAACATCGGATCCTCCTTAGGATAGAATTACAAGGTTTTCAGCTAATTTTAGGCAAAGAGGACTTTTGTTACGCTTATATCGGAAGAGGTAGTAGGAACCTTGGGTAAGATTTGCATGCTAAATGCCAAACCAATAGAAGAAGTCTCTTTAGGAATCTTCTTTAAGAAGCGGTCATAATAACCTTTACCGCGCCCTAATCGGTTGCCTTTTTTATCAAATGCTAAACCCGGAACAATCACTAAATCCAAGTCTTTTAAACCAATATAGCGGCTTGTAACCGGCTCGGATACGCCGTAAGGGCCCTTTTTTAGTCGGCTATGAGGCCGCAACAGGACCGGCAATAAAGATCTTCTATTTTTTATACAGGCTGGCACAGCGATAATCTTACCTAATTTTTTAGCTCCTTTAATCATCTCTTTAGTCTCTACCTCGCCCTTCAAGGCGATATAAAACATTACTCTCTTTGCTTTCTTAAATATCGGTTCTTTAAAAAGTTTTTCTTTAATTAAACGGCTCTTTTTACTACGCTCTTCCTCCTTCTGTTTTTTTAACTTAAGTAGGATTTTACTACGTATTTTATCTTTTGTCAACCTGACTTCTGCGCTACAGATGTTTTTTACTCTCATCTAAATGCTCTTTTTCATCAAAAGGCACAGGCCTGCCTTGTTTTTGGTAATAATCTTTTAAGGCTGAACGCAACGCCTCTTCGGCTAAAACTGAACAATGCATTTTAACCGGCGGCAACCCCCCTAGGGCATCTACAACTTCCTTGTTAGTTATTTTTAGGGCATCGGCTATGGTCTTACCTTTAACCATCTCTGTAACCATAGAGCTTGTAGCTAAGGCTGCGCCGCAGCCAAAAGTCTTAAATTTAATATCCACAATGATATCGCCTTCTATCTTTAAAAACATCTTCATTACATCTCCACAGACAGGATTTCCAACGGTTCCTATACCGCTGGCATCAGGAATCTCCCCGACATTTCTGGGGTTAGCAAAATGATCCATAACTTTTTCATTATAAGGAAATTGTTTATTCATTTATGCCTCTTATCGTAATTTTACTATTTTGCAAATATCAGTTTATGCGGCTTGCCTGATTTCTTAAAATCTTTTGCCGGGTTAATTTCTTTTAAAGAGGATAGTTTTTTAGCCTTTTCTAATTCCCTATAAATCAAAACCCAAACGCAATCCTGCTCATTGTCCACTTCACACTTTCCTCTTTTCATCCCTCCGCAAGGGCCATTAAGAAGAGCTTTTGGGCAGAGTGTCACCGGGCATATCCCTCCGGTTCTGTCCAATATACACTCTCCGCACATAGAGCACTTCTCATAAAAATTCCCTTTAGCATCCATTACCGCGCCAAAGGTAGTATTAAGCGCAGGAAATGCCGGCAAGCCAAGACGGTCATTATCCTTAAAAGACTGTAACCCCAAACCGCAGGCTAAGACCAAAACCGCATCTGTCTCTTGTAGCGCTTTTATATTTTTTGCTATCTCACTTTTAAGTTTTGCCGCTACACAAGGCGCAGAAGGAATACAGCTTCCGGTAATAATCTTACCGGTAGACTCTAAGTCTTTTTTCATCTTAGCTACCTCTGCCTCCCCCCCAGTCTTACAGGCAGTAGCACACTCTCCGCAACCAATAATAAAAATCTTAGAGTAGCCTTTTAAGCTATCTACAATAGCCTGAATAGGTTTTCTCTCTGTTATAATCATAAAAGGATTTTAACATTAATATGCGTTATTCTCAAGAAAAATAATAACTGAGGGACACCCGTAGCTTTAGCAGATTGGGTGTCCCTATTCTTTTTTTTGTTTTTCTTCAATGAGTTTTTGGGTAATCTCTTGCGGGACCTGGAGGTATTTAGAAAACTCCATAGAAGCATTTGCCCGGCCTGAGGAGAGAGAGCGGAATGCCGTAGCATAACCAAACATCTCTGCTAAAGGGACTTCTGCGGAGATTATCTTCTGCTTGCCTTTTGGCTCGGCATTTAAAATCTTTCCTCGGCGGGAACAGATATATCCGATACAAGCATTAGCGTATTCTTCTATAGTAGATACCTCTAAAGACATATACGGCTCCAATAAAATTGGCTTAGCCTTCATAAATGCCTCTTTAAACCCAAAGATACCCGCCATCTTAAAGGCAAGCTCTGAAGAATCTACTTCATGAAAAGAACCGTCGTATAGCTCTACCTTGATATCTACAACCGGATACCCCACATACACCCCTTTTTGCATCGCTTCAATTACGCCTTTTTCTACCGCAGGAATAAACGAACGCGGTATTGCTCCTCCTTTTATAGAATCAATAAACTCAAAACCCTCTCCGGGCTTTGCCGGGATAACCCTTAAATTACAATGCCCGTATTGGCCGCGGCCTCCGGATTGTTTAATATATTTTCCCTCGCCTTCTGATTCTTCGATAATCGTCTCCCGGTAAGCTACTTTTGGTTGCCCAACTATTGCCTCTACCCCAAACTCTTCTTTTAACCTATCAACGATAATCTCAAGATGCAGCTCTCCCATCCCGGTTAAAATAACCTCTTTGGTCTCATCATCCGTATTAACGATAAAAGTCGGGTCCTCCTCGGCAAGCCTTGATAAACCCTTTCCTAACTTATCCTGATCTGACCTACTCTTTGGGGCAATGCTTAAAGAGACAACCGGAGTAGGAAATTGTATCGCCTCTAATAAAACCGGGCTCTCCGTATCACAAAGGGTATCCCCGGTAGTTGTATTGCCTAAACCGACTACCGCCACTATATCCCCAGCAAAGGCATACTCAATATTTTCCCTCTGATTCGCGTGCATCTGGACTATGCGCGCTATCCTCTCCTTTTTATTTTTGGTTGAGTTGAAAATATAAGTTCCCGCCTGAAGGCAGCCGGAATAAATACGAATATAGACTAATTTCCCCATATGCGGGTCTGCCTGAACCTTAAAGGCAAGTCCGGCAAAAGGCTCTTCTATTTCAGGTTTACGCAAAAGCATATTATCAGGATCCTTTAAATCATGCCCCTCAACTGCCGGGATATCTAAAGGAGAAGGTAGATAAGCTACTACCGCATCTAATAACTTCTGCAATCCTTTATTTTTAAATGCCGAGCCGCAAAGAAGGGGGACAACCTTGTTAGCTATTGTCCCTTTTCTTATCGCTGAGGACAACTCCTCTGCGCTAAGAGCAGATTCTCCTTCTTCTAAGTATCTCTTCATCAACCCCTCGTCAAATGCCGTTGCTTTCTCAACCATGATATTACGGTATTCCCTTGCCTTCTCTAAGTAATCTTGAGGGATATCTTCAATACGGTATTCTTTACCTAAAGATTCATCTTCATAAATATATGCCTTCATTTCAAGTAAATCCACTACCCCTACAAAATCATCCTCTCCTTTTAATAAGGGTATCTCTATGGGAAGGGGATTCCCCCCTAAATCCTCCTCTATCCCTTTTAAGACCGCGTAAAAGTCCGCGCCTACCCTATCCATCTTATTAACAAACCCAATCTTAGGAACATTATACTTATTTGATTGATGCCAGACTGTCTCTGATTGCGGTTCTACACCACCGACTGCGCAAAAAACAGCCACAGCTCCGTCTAAGATACGTAAAGAGCGCTCTACCTCTACTGTAAAATCCACATGTCCAGGGGTATCAATTACATTGATACGGTAATCTTTCCAAAAACAGGTTGTCGCAGCAGAGGTAATCGTTATCCCCCGCTCTTGCTCCTGCTTCATCCAATCCATAGTCGCAGCCCCCTCGTGCACTTCCCCTATCTTATGGGATTTTCCGGTGTAGAATAGTATCCGTTCCGTAGTTGTGGTCTTGCCGGCGTCAATATGCGCCATAATTCCTATATTGCGGGTTTTATCTAAAGAGTATTTTGGTTGGGGAATAAATTTTCCCTTATCATTAACCTCTGCTGATTGGCTTACAACTTCTTTCTCCTCTTCTTCTTTAAGCTTCTCCTCTTCAACCTCTGTTTCTTTAGGTTGCGCAGGCAAGGCTTCTTCGTTAATTTGCTCTACCGGTTCCTTTAGATCTTCTTTATCTACAATTGGCTCTATCTCATCTTCTTCTTTTAAAAGTTCGGATTCGTCTTTATCTTCGCCTTTTATAGGCACGCCTAAAGAAGAACCCTCCTGAGCCTGCTTCCTTAAACTAACTATCTCCTCGGCAAAACCCTTAAGGCGCTCTTCTTTCTCCTCTAATTCTTTCTCTAATGCAGTATATTCTTCATTAAGCTTGTTAAACTCTGCCTTAGGCACCCATTCACTTATCTTCTCTTTATTCTTAAACTCTTCTATGGTCTTTAAATAAACCTTTATATCCCGCTCATTTTTTTCTATCCTGTGCCTCTGTATCTCAATCTGCTCACCCTTCTCCTTGATAACCTTCTCTAACTCGCCTGCTTTTATTTTAAGCTCGTCTATCTCTTTTTTTAAGTTTACGTTTTTGGTAAACTCTTCCTGAGATTCTCTCTCTTTTTCTATAAACCGGTTCTTAAGTTCTAAATTTTCTGCTTTTACCTTATCAAGCATCCCCTCAGAAGTAGTAACCCACTCCTGCCTACGGCCTAACTCTTCTTTTAGTTCATTATATTTACCTGTCGCCTCCTGAAAACTTGCTTTCTCAGTATTATATATGAGGCGTTGTTTTTCAAGCTCTGCTTCTAATTTTTTTAACTCTTCCTCAAGCCGGGATATCTTCTGGTCGCGAAAATCAGGCAAGGTAGGGTCGCTTATTTTCTTCCTATGCTTCTTTTCTTTTTGGAGAGAAGGCGAAGAAAAGACCGCATATAAAGCATAGATAACCATGCCTGCCGCAGGAACTAATACTATTAAAGTCAAATTGTTCATATATTATTTATCTGCCTTCTTTATCTTCTGCATCCGCTCTTTTATCTTTAACTCATACCCTATGTCCGTAGGCTCGTAATAACGCACTCTTCGGCGTGTATATTTTTGTTTTACATAATGCCCTTTATAATCGTGGGCATATTTATACCCTCTTCCGTGGCCAAGCCCTTCTTTGTCTAAGGTAGCGTCCTTTAAATAGTCCGGGACCTCCTGGACCTTATGGCTCTTAATGTCCTGCATTGCTTTATCAATAGCTAAATAGCTAGCATTGGATTTAGGGGCGCAAGAGAGATAGATTACCGCCTGCGCTAAAGGTATGCGCGCTTCAGGCATCCCGACAAACTCTGATACCTGTAAAGCGGCATTCGCTAAAACTAAAGCTAAAGGGTCAGCATTGCCGACATCCTCCGCTGCTAAGATACAGATTCTACGCGCAATAAACCTGGGGTCCTCCCCGGCATAAAGCATCTTCGCCATCCAGTAGAGCGCGGCATCAGGATCGCTTCCGCGCATAGATTTGATAAAAGCAGAAGCAGTATCATAATGCCCGTCTTCGCCCTTATCATAGACAACCGGCTTTTTTTGGATAGACTCCACAGCAACTTCTAAATTAATATTTATACTTGCGTCTTGCCCTTTCGGGGTAGTAAGCACCGCTATCTCAAGGGCATTAAGCGCCCTGCGCGCATCCCCTTCACATATATGCGTTAAAAACTTAAGCGCTTCCTTATCTATTTTGATCTTTAACGCGCCAAACCCTAAAGATTTATCTTTTAAGGCGCGGGATAAAATTGCGGCGATATCTGAACTTTTAAGGCTTTTAAGCTCGCAGACAAGAGAGCGGGAGATTAGCGGGGGGATGATAGAAAAATACGGGTTGTATACCGTTGCCCCGATTAAGATAGGGTTTCCTCCCTCTACATCCGGGAGTAAAACATCTTGCTGTGCTTTATTAAAGCGGTGAATCTCATCTATAAAAAGTATCGTCTTTTTTCCAGTATTAGTATATTTTTGTTTAGCAGAGGATATTATTTTACGCAACTCTTCTACATTGGAGATTGTAGCATTAATAGAAGTATAGTAGGCTTTTGTGGTATTTGCAATACACCAAGCTAAAGAAGTCTTGCCTACCCCAGGCGGGCCAAATAGGACAAGGGAATTTAATCGGTCAGATTCTATTGCCCGGCGCAAAAGCTTCCCCTTACCTATAATATCCTCTTGACCAATAAAATCATCTAAAGAAGCTGGCCGCATGCGGATTGCCAAGGGGAGATTTTTAAGCTCTTCCATTTTTTCTTTAGGGAATAAATCCATAACATAAAAAAATCCCCGCTTTGTGCCGTTAGACTGACTCAATTGAACCGATCTTTTTAGGTGGGTGCCTTCTCTATGGCGCAAAAGCGTCGTAGAATACAGGCTCCCTTGATATTTTTGTTGGTTCAAAAATTATCAATTTTCCAACGCGCACAGCAGGGATTTTAAAAGAACTCGTTTTCTAAAAAAAGTATAGCACATATTTTCGCAAAGTCAACCCTACCTTATCTGAATACCGAATCTGCTCTTTAACAAAAGGCAAATACTCTCATGAAGCGGAGCAACATCCTCTTCTGTTAAAGTGCGCTCATAAGATGCATAAACTAACTCTAAAGTCAACCCGCGGTAACCTTCCGGTATTTGCCTGCCCTTATAATAATCCGATACCTTTAAGCTTTGTAAAAGAGGCCTGCCCTTTTCTTCTATAGCAAGCAGGATATTTTTAATAGATTCTTCGTTTTTTAAAATAATGCTTATATCCCGGGGAGATCCGGGGTATTTTAAGAGCGGGGCATACCTTTTTTTTACCGAGGAAGGCAGAGGTATTTTGTTTAAAGACAGCTCCGCGACAAAAACATCCCTACCTTTAATACCAAAGGCATCAAGCACCTTTTGGCTTAAAACTTGCATTAACCCGGCTTTTTCATTATTAATATAAACCTCTGCCTTTAATTCGCGCGCATCACTTACAAAATCATACTCCTTGGTACAAAGCCTTCTTAAAAGCGTTTCAATGACTCCCTTTAAATTAAGCATCCCCGTCTCGTCCTTAACAACAAGGTCATTAAAAAATGCCTTTTTTGTCCCGCTTAAGGCTAACCCAAGCCTAAGCTCTTGACAGACAGACCCCCCTTTTTCAAAGAATACATTAGCGCATTCAAAGAGGGCTATGTAATCCTGCTTCTGATTTAAATTATGCGCTACTGCGCAGGCTAGCCCCGGGATAAGCGTTGTCCTTAATACCCCTTGCTCTTGGCTTAAAGGGTTTAGTAGTTCTATCGGACTTGATAAGGCGTTAATGCTATTTAAATATTTTATATTGGTAAGGCTATATGTAATCGCCTCATTTAATCCTAACCCTACAAGGATATCCTTTACCTTTGATACCAAAACCCTCTCTTCTTCAATGATTACAGAAGACAAGACCCTAGGCAAAGTTACCGGGATATGTTCATAGCCATAAATACGGATAACCTCTTCCATTAAATCCTCTTCCAAAGAGACATCCTGCCTGAATGAAGGAATAGCGACATCTAATAACCCTCTTTCTTTTGCCTTAACCTTAAACCCTAACCCGGATAAGATACTTTTAATACACGCAGTTTTAATCTTAAGGCCTGATGCCTTTTCTAAATTAGCCGGATTAAGCAAAACTCTCTTTTTTTTAGGTTCTGCTAAGCCCAAAGAATAAAATCCTTTATCCTCTCCGGAACAAAACTCAATAATCAACTGAGCCGCCCTCTCAGATGCCTTAACTACCCCTGTTAAATCTACCCCTCTTTCAAACCTATAGCTAGATTCACTCTGCATCCCTTGTAATTGCCTCTGCCTGCGGATTACCACAGGGTTAAAAACCGCTGATTCTAATAAAATACTGGTTGTAGTATAAGAGACTTCAGAACCCTTCCCTCCCATAATACCGGCTAATGCCAATGGCTTTTCTTCATCGGCGATAACCAAAGAAGCTTCATTGATATCCCTTGTTAAACCATCAATAGTTACAAGCCTCTCCCCTCTTCTGCCGCGCCGCACAAAAATCTTATTTGAGTTTATCTTATCTAAATCAAATGCATGCAACGGCTCTCCTAATTCAAAGAGGCAATAATTAGTTATATCTACAATATTATTTACGCTACGGCAACCAATAAGTTCAAGCCTCTTCCGCAACCAACCCGCGGAAGGCCCGACCTTAACCCCTCTAATAATTCTTGCACTATACAAGGGGCAGTCTTTTTTGTCCTCAATAGTTATCTTTATCCCTACAGGCTCTTTTTCGCCCTTCCTCTGCTTAAACTTTAAAGGCTTTAAACTTGTTCCGGTTATAGCAGATACCTCTCTGGCTATACCAACAATGCTTAACCAATCAGGACGGTTAGAGGTAATCTCTACTTCAAATAGATAATCCCCTTCCTTAGACTGCAAAGAGATAACCTCTAGTCCTGCCATAGTAAGTTTTTCCGCAAGCCTTGCCGGGGATATCCTAATATCAATATAATCTTTTAGCCAATTATAAGTAAATTTCATCCTTTAAAATTGTTTTAAAAACCTTAAGTCATTCTCAAAGAATACCCTTATATCATTTATTCCATATTTAAGCATCGCTATTCTTTCTAAGCCCATGCCAAAGGCAAATCCGGTATATTTTTTATAATCTATCCCTACGCCTTTTAAGACATTCGGGTGTATCATCCCTGCGCCTAAAATCTCAAGCCAGCCTTTTTTACCGCAGACCGAACAACCTTTCCCCTTGCAGATAATACACGATATATCCACTTCGGCTGATGGCTCGGTAAAAGGAAAAAAGTGCGGACGAAAACGCATCTTTATATCATCCTGGAATATTCTTTTAGCGAATAACTCAAGCGTTCCTTTTAAATCTGAGAACCTCACCCCCCTATCAACCATAAAACCTTCTATCTGATGGAACATAAAAGAGTGCGAGGCATCTACCGCATCTGGGCGATAAACCTTCCCCGGAACTATTACTGCCAACGGGACCTTATACTTTTTCATCACGCGTACCTGTGCCGGGGATGTATGGCTACGCAACAACATCTTAGGATAACCTTTTAGGTAAAATGTATCAAATGCCTCCCGCGAAGGATGCTCCAAAGGGATATTTAAGCCGGTAAAGTTATTATACTCACTCTCTACTTCAGGGCCTTCTATGGTAGAAAACCCCATGGAGTTAAAAATGGCGCATATCTGGTCATTAATCTGGGTTAAAGGATGCAAACTCCCTAAATCCTGGACAACCCCTGGCATCCCTATATCAAAAGAAGAAGAAGCTTTGTCATTTTTTAAAGATGCTGAGTTTTTTTGCGCTTCCTCTAAAAACTCAAAAACCTTCTTCTTCAGGCTGTTAACTTTTTGCCCAAAAGCAGAGCGCTCATTTAAAGGCAATGTAGGTATAGTGGCGGTAAGCTCAGATAAAATCCCCTTCCTCCCTAAATATTTAAGGCGAAACTCTTCTACGCCCTTAAGAGAATCTATACCCTTAGATTCTATCTCTACTTGCGCAATAATAATATCAATATCCATAGCAACAAAACCCCGAATAATATTAAGGCCTTATTTTTTTTACCCTCTTCTATCCGCTCATCAACACTTCTACCGGAAGAAATCTTAGTAAAGGCTTGCGCGTGTATATCTAAACTACCTCCGTGCTCAGGGCAAGAACGGTTAAATACGCCATCAACCTCGAAGGTGTCCCCTTTAGTTTTATAACTTCCAGTATAAAGAATATTTTTAGTTAAGCTCACGGGAACCCATACGCCTACGGCGTTTTCTCCGTCGTGCAAGTTAACCCAAGCAAAATTACCACGCCGCATAACCTCTCCGATCACTTCCCCTTTATATTTTACATCCTTCCCGTCATACTCTTTTGCCTTTTCTATCAAAGCAGAGCTTGGTAGGCTATCTAAGGCAAAGGCAAGATTTAATTTTATAGTAAATACTGATAATATAGCAGAAATTACGCAGATAACAGCAATTTTTTTTCGCATCCTATTTTCCTTTTACTAAAGCTATAAAAAAACCGGCTAAGGTAAATACGGATAAAAACTCAAGCCGCCCTGCCCACATCTGCAAAATGTATGTTATTTTTAAAAAAGCGGGCATAGATATAGAGGTTATACCGCATGACAACCCCACGTTCCCTGCTGCAGAGGTAGATTCAAATAAGGCATTTAAAAAGGGATGCCCATAGAGCATCCCTACGCATGCGCCAAAAAAATATAGGATAATGTAAGATACTGTAATAAGGAAAGCGCTGCGTACTTGAGCATCCTGCAAGAAGACCTCCTTGACATGATGCATCTTCTCTATCAAAATAGCCCTCTCCGGCAACATAATCTTTTTTATATCTTCAATAAAAGCTTTAAAGATTATACCCACTCTCAACATCTTAATTGCTCCGGTCGTAGAGCAGACTGACCCTCCTAAGCCCATTGCTACAATTAAACCTACTAAACTTAAATTATTCCATTCTCCTGTCAACTGAGCCGGATATAACGTTTGAAACCCGCTCCCCGAATGCCCGGATATTAATTGAAAAAAACCTTTGCGAAAAAGCAGGCCTGCCTGAAGATAAATCCCGGAGCGCTTCAAGCCTATAGCAACAATAGAAAATATAGCTATGACGGACACAAAAAAAGTAATTGACTCTATATTCTTCGCTATCTCTTTTCGATTCCCAGCCCAAATATGATAATGGAGTTTAAAATTAAGGGCGCCTATAATCATCAATAAGATAACTACAATTTCAAAGGCAAAAGAACGGTAATACAAAATACTCTGGGATTGCGGAGTAAATCCCCCGGTATCAAAGGCAGCCATAAATATGCACAACCCGTGGAAAAAAGCATTAAACGGTCTCATCCCCTCTAAAACTCCAACCAGAAAAAGCGCTGATGTCCCTATAATCATATAGACGACACTTACCATCCATATAAACCGCGCACTATGAATTACATTGGGCATAATCCTCTCCTCGCGCCCCTCCCCCACATAGAGCTTAAAGATTCCCGAGGCCCCTTTTACAAAAAAAGAAAGGGCAATAATCACAATCCCTTGCCCTCCTATAAACATAGTCATATGCCGCCAGAGGTTGTGCGTTAAAGACATATGGTCTAAATTTTGCACTAAGGTAAGCCCTGTGGTAGCAAATCCGGACATAGAATCAAAACAGGCATCAAGGAAAGACCTCCAGTGCCCGCTTAGGTACATAGGAACTGCGCCTAAGAACATCGCAGCTATCCATGCCAGAGAGACAACCACCATCCCCTGCATCCAATTAATCTCGCGTTCTGTCCGGCAGAAAAGAATAAGCACAACCCCGGATATCAGCCCTATTTCTAAACCGATGATAAAATCCAAAACAGGGTTTATCTCTCTGGCTACTATACCTACTATAATAGGAACTAACATAACAAAGGAGAGTCCTATTATTATCTTGCCTAAATAATAACCTATGGTTCTTACATCTTGTATGCTTGGTTTTAAGATCATTTTTTTAAATTTATAAGAAAGGCTCCAAGGAATGCGGCAAAAATTATGCAGAGGGCATAAAATACCTCTATAGATATGCCAAAAATGGCGTTTAATAACTGCTTCTTCTTAATCATAGCCTTCCTGCCAAGAGGCTTAAAAGTTGCGGTTCATTGCCTATGGCTGTCAATGCTACCACATCATCACCGGATAAAAGTATTGTATTCCCTTTAGGGACGATAACATCGTCCCCGCGTAAAATTGATACTAAGACCGAATCCTCCGGAAGAAGAATATCTTTTACCTCTTTATTAATCACAGGCGAGTCCTCCGGTAAATCCACCCGCACAATAGCAAGCTTGCCGCGCTTAAAGCTCATAAGGGTAACAAGATCGGAGAAGGAGACCTCCTCTTCTATAATCTTAGAGATTATCCTAGTAGCATCCACCGGGACATCAACACCCAACCGGCTAAAGGTATGCTCATTATCCGGATTATTTACGCGCCCTACTGTCCGCCCTACATCAAACCTCTCCTTAGCCAATTGGCAGAGAATAAGATTATCCTCATCATCGCCGGTAACCGCAGCCACCACATCAGCACGCGCAATCCCTGCCTCTTCTAATATTTTAGGTTCGCATCCGTCGCCGTTAATAACCAAAGCCTCTGTCTCTTTGGCTATCTTTTCGCAAATAGACCTATCTTTATCAACTATACTTACAGTATGCTTATTAGCAATAAGCCTCTTTGCTAAAAAATAACCCACCTTCCCTGCGCCTACGATTAAAATATACATTACCCGCCCTTTTTAAAAAATCTAAAGTATTTTAAGGCCTTCTTTTATCTTCTCTAAGCTACTGACCCTAACTACCGCCATAAGAATATCTTTTTCCTTAAAGAGAGTATTGCTATCAGGGATGATAACCCCTGTAAGCCTCCTTATAGCAACAACCATAAACTCCTGAGGGATATTAATATCCGCAGGAGACTTACCTATAAGCCCGTCTTTTACTTCTATTTCAAATACGCCTAAATCTTTGGTTTCAATAAGGTAACTGGAAAACCTACTTTCAATAATCTTATCCCTTAACATAGAGGCAAAGAGCGTTGTTCCGCTAATTATATCAAGCCCTAACGCAGCATAAATATGCGCACGCTGCGGATCATATACTCGGGCAATCACCTTAGGGACCTTATAAATCTTTTTGGCAACCTGAGCTGAAATCAAATTGGTATTATCTCCGTTTGTAAGGGCGCAAAAGGCATCTGCCTTTTCAATGCCTACCTGCCTTAAAAGGTTAAGGTCAAACCCGCTGCCGGTCATAGTCAAGCCGTTAAAAGTACTCCCGAGGCGCACAAATGCATCCTGCGATTTATCAATAACAACAAGATTATGCCCTTCATTAGCAAGAATCTTAGCCAGTTCTGCCCCAACCCTGCCACAACCGACTATTATAATATGCATCTAAGCCTCTTACTTTTTTATCATACCGGCTATCTTCTTAAAAGCCGCACTATCCTGCACAGCCAAATCCGCTAAGATTTTACGATCCAATGCGATATTAGATTTCTTTAGCCCATTTATAAAAGCGCTATAGGTAATGCCGCATTCACGACAGGCAGCATTAATGCGCGCAATCCATAGAGCGCGGATTTCTCGCTTCTTATTACGCCTATCGCGGTATGCATATTTTAAGGCATGCATAAGCGCCCTCTGCGCCTGCTGAAACTGCTTACTCCTATCGGAGAAAAACCCTTTCGCCTCCTTTAAAACTCTCTTCTTTCTCCTACGCGTAGCAACACTATGTTTAACCTTTGCCATAATACTCCCTCTCTTTTATTTAACCATACGGAAGCATCCTTTTAAGATACTTAACTTCCTTCTTGTTATTTAATATACGCTTCTTCTTTAGCGCCCTTATCCTCTTTGCCGTCTTACTTGAAGCAAGATGGCTCTTACCCCCGGGAGAATATTTAATCTTACCCTTCTTGGTTAACTTAAACCTTTTTGCTACCCCTCTTTTAGTCTTTAATTTTCCCATCTCTTCCTTCCTTATTAGGCGCCACTACAAAATGCATTACCCTACCTTCTAATGCCGGCGCTTTCTCTAGCTGCCCTGCCATTAATAAATCCTCAATAAAGCGGTCTAAGACCTTCTTTCCCAAATCTAAATGCTCCATCTGCCTGCCGCGAAAAAAAAGGCTAACCTTTACCTTATCCTTCTTCTTTAAAAAAGCTAATGCCTGCTTAAGTTTTGTTGAATAATCATGATCGTCAATATTAGGTTTCAGGCGAATCTCTTTAAGCCGCCCCTGCTTTTGATGCTTTTTAGCTTCTCGCTCCTTTTTCTCTATGTCATATTTAAATTTGCTAAAATCAATAATCCTGCATACCGGAGGATTAGCTGTAGGAGCAACCTCAACTAAATCTAACTCATATTGTCCAGCTAACTCTAACGCTTTTTGTATAGATACTATGCCTAATTGTTTTGAATCCGGGCCAATAAGCCTTACATGGGCAACGCGAATCCTTTCATTAACGCGGATAAACTTTTTTATCTCAACCACCTTACCTTTCTTTTTTTAATTTAGAGTGCCTTATCTAAAAACACTCTTTTCCTTAATTTCGCCTTTTACCTTTTTTATAAAATCTTGCAGGCTAAGCGTACCTAAATTGCCTTTTCCTTTTCTTCTCACCGCAACTAGCCCTGTACTCTCTTCCCTGTCACCGATAACTAAAGTATAAGGTATTTTCTCCATCTCAGAATTACGTATCTTCTTATCCAAAGTCTCATTACGCATATCTACCCCTACCCTAAGCCCTTCATCCCTTAGGGACTTTTCTACTCTGCTACTATATTCAAAAACCCCTTCTCTTATAGGTATTATTAAAACCTGCACCGGGGCAAGCCAAAGAGGAAAATCCCCGTTGTAGTGCTCTACCAGTGCTCCGATAAAGCGCTCAATGCTCCCAAGCAAGACCCTATGCACCATTATAGGCAATGCTTCCTTACCCTCTTTATCAATATATGAAAGCCCGAATCTTTTAGGCAAGGCAAAATCACATTGTATTGTAGCGCATTGCCACTGCCTCTTTAAAGCATCTTTAAGTTTTATATCTATCTTTGGCCCATAAAAAGCCCCATCCCCTTCATTAATATCATATTGTAAATCCTTGTCTTGCAATGCCTCCTTGAGCGCACCGGTTGCCACCTCCCAGTCTTCATCAGAGCCGATATGGTCTTTAGGCTGAGTGCTTAATTCTATCGCCCATTCATTAAAACCAAACGCCTTCATAGTGTCAAATACAAAATCTATAACGCCCTTTATCTCTTCGCGTAATTGTTGTGGAAGGCAAAATATATGCGCATCATCCTGAGTAAATCCGCGTACGCGCAATAAACCATGCAAGACGCCCGCCTTTTCGTGCCGATAGACGGTCCCTAATTCAAAGAGCCTTATAGGAAGTTCCTTATAACTCCTCGTTTTAGATTTATAGATTAAGATGTGCCCCGGACAATTCATCGGTTTTAATACATATTCAGCATTATCCACCCCAAAGACGTACATATTATCTTTATAATAATCATAGTGGCCGCTGGCCCTCCATAAATTAGAGTGCATTATATGCGGGGTAATAACCATTTGGTAGCCGCGCTTTATATGCTCCTCTTTTTCATAGTCTTCAATTATCTTACGTAAGATAGCTCCCTTAGGATGATAGAATACTAATCCTGCCCCGGCTTCTTCATGAAAGATATCAAAGAGCCCTAACGCCGGGCCTATCTTGCGATGATCGCGCAACTTTGCCTCGTCAAGGTTTCTTAAATAATCTTCTAACTCCTCCTGAGTAAAGAAAGCTGTCCCGTAAATCCTCTGCAGCATAGGGTTTGTCTCTATCCCGTGCCAATATGCCCCGGCCAAAGATAAAAGCTTAAATGCTTTAACTTCGCCGGTTGAATGAAGGTGCGGGCCGCGGCATAAATCTACAAAACCTTCTCCCGTCCTATAAAGAGAGACTACCTCATCGGTAATAGCGCTGATTAATTCTACCTTATAATCTTCTTTACGCTCTTGAAATAACTTAAGCGCGTCTTGGCGCTTCATCTCTTCTCTTCGGAAGGGCTCGTTTCGCGAAATTATCTCCCGCATCTTTTTATCTATGGCCAATAAGTCTTCTTCGGTAAAAGGCTCTTTTCTATCAAAATCATAATAAAACCCGTCTTCAATCGCAGGGCCAATGCCTAATTTAACATCCGGCCATAATTCTTTTACCGCGGAAGCTAAAATGTGTGAACAAGAATGCCTTAAAGTCTCTATATCCATATTAATGGTGGGCCCAAGAGGACTTGAACCTCTGACCTTTGCGATGTCAACGCAACGCTCTAACCAACTGAGCTATGAGCCCTTGATTATCTTTCTATCTAATCAAAAACCGACCCGCCTTTACCTGCAATCTGGCCTCTGCCTATATTGCGGACTACCCCCTCTTCGGTAAATTGTATTGTCAAAGTATGGGTAACAGAGTCGCTTCCTCCCGCAACTGCGCCTAAGTAAGGCAAGAATGATGATGCCCGGGTCTGGGACCTAGAATATACATACTCCCAAACCTCATATCCGGCATCCGTAAAATCAACCTTAGTCGGACTGCCAAATAAAGAGCGGACATCCTCTTTGGTAGATACTCCCTTTTGAATTTGGCTAATCCTAGAATCATCTATGATACTACTTGAACCTGTTGTAGCACACCCCTCTAAACAAAAAATTAAAGCCGCTAAAATAAAGATGTAACGCATAAATCCTCCTTCCTCTATTATAATATATGGGCAAGAAGGGAGTCGAACCCTTACGACCTTGCGGCCAACAGATTTTAAGTCTGTCGTGTATGCCTTTCCACCACTTGCCCTAAATATACTTTAAAAACTTACCTGATTTAAGGCGTGGACCGGGTTCGAACCGGTGAATAACGGTTTTGCAGACCGTTGCCTTACCACTTGGCTACCACGCCAACTATAAATTATTTTTTAGCGTATTTTTTACAGCTTTTAAAATATCCTCTTCATCTGCCAAACATCCGGTACCCGTGGAACCACAAGCTAATTTCCCTTTTTTAGGAGCAATGAATTTAAATCCAAAACCCATAAGCTTTGTAATATTGCTTTGAGTAATCTTATTGTTATACATATTTTCGTTCATTGCGGGTGCTATCAAAATAGGGGCTTTCGTTGCTGCCACTATACAGGTTAGCATATCATCGCATATGCCACCGGCAATCTTAGCAATAATATTTGCGGTTGCAGGTGCTATTAAAACTAAATCCGCTTTTGTTGCCAACGCTATATGCCCTATATCCCAAGGAGAAGAGGTTACAAATAACCCCTGATAAACCTTATTCCCAGAGAGGCTTTGAAAAACTATAGGGCTAATTAGCTCTTTAGATTCTTGTGTTTGTATGACTGTAACGGAATAACCTTGCTTTTTCAACAGGCGGACTAATCCACATGCCTTATAAATAGCTATACTAGCAGTAATTCCTAAAATAATATTTTTACTTTTCACTAATCAGTCTTCTTGTTTATTTTTTTAGCTTGCACCTTGCCACTGGCAACTTCGCATAAGGCTATGGTTGATGGCTTTACAGCAGAATGAGCCTCTACAAGCTTAGGCTGGCCTTCTATAATTTCTAACGCCCTTTTTGCAACAAGGTTAACCAGTTTATAAATAGAACCCTCGCTCTTTGATAATAATTTTTCTCTCTCAATATAACCCATAGAACACACCCCTTTTATTTTAACTTATTTAGGATAATCGCCTTTAGCCTCTTAAACGCCTGATCTAAGTTTCTATTCCGTAGAGTATAGTCGTAATACGCGGCATTCAATAACTCTCTCTTAGCAATTTTGATGCGGCATGACAGTTCTCTTTCCCCTGTTTTGCATGAGCGCCCATATATTCTCTTGCGTAATTCTTTTATCGAAGGAGGAAGGATAAAGATAGAGACTGTTTCTTTAGGGTAAAGCTTTTTTATCCTTTGGGTACCCTTAAAATCCAGGCAGAAGAGAATACCTTTTTTCGCCCTTAAAGCAGATTCTACTATATCTTTTTTCGTCCCGTAATAATACCCTAAATATTTTGTCCACTCAAGTATTTTTCGCTTTTTCTGAAACAGGTTAAATGCCTCCTTATCTACGAAAAAATAATCCCTCCCCTCTACTTCCCGCAACCGTTTCATACGGGTAGTTATTGATACAGATTTAATTAATTTTTTTTTAAGCCCCGGGTCTTTAAGCAAAAGGTTGCGCAGAGTTGTCTTTCCCGATCCGGACGGTCCAGAGAGTATAAAAATCATTCTATATTCTGTGCCTGCTCACGAATTTTTTCAATTATGCTTTTTACTTTAAGGACTTGCGCGGAGACTGCTTTATCAAAAGTCTTCGCCGCTAAGGTGTTTGCTTCCCTCTGTAACTCCTGTGCGATAAAATCAATCTCCTTGCCTACCGAAGTATTAACTTTTATCTTACTTTGCAAATTACGAATATGAAAACCCAGCCTATCTATCTCCTCTGTGGTATCCGTATCTTTTAAAAATGCTCCTCTCTCCTCATCGGTAGCAAACCTTTTAAGCCTTTCTCTTAGAGAGGCCCTTAATATACTTTTAATTAAACTTAGCCTCTTTTTTAGCTCTTCGGTCTGCCCCTTTAAATAACCTTGAAGCGCAATGCCTTCTTTCTTGCGCGACTTGGATAAATTATTAAGCGCCGCCATTAAGGCAACCCTTAAAGCCGGCCAAATCCCTGTCACAGATAAACTCTCTTCTTCTAAGGCTAATATCCCCGGTAGGCGGATTAAAGAATCAAAGCTAATCGAATCCTGAATCCCCAGCTCTTTTTTTACCTTATTTATCTTATCAAGATACCTCTTTAACAAAAGGGTATTAATCTCTACGCTGCCTGATTTTTGCCCCAAGATATTTACTACGCAAGCAACCCTGCCTCTTTTTACCTTGCCCTCAATAATCTTTTTAATCTTCTCTTCCAGAGCAAAAGACCCCTCAGGAAGATGCAAAGATATCTCTAAAAATTTATGGTTCGTGCTTCTTAGTTCTACGGTTATCTTTCCGCGGCCTTTTAGGCTCAGTTCAGAGCCCCCAAAGCCGGTCATACTCTTAATCATTCGTTTTTTTTCTTTCTGTTCAAGCCCAAATATTTGCCTGGATCTTTTTCTCTACTGCTTCTTTAGCAGGGTAGAGATTTACAATTATCTCGTCGGGCTGGAACCATAATTTAATCTCCCTCTCCGCCTCTGATTCATTGGAAGAGACGTGTATTACATTTTCATAAACCCCGGTTGTGGTAATCCGGCCGTAAGAGCCGCGTATAGATGTTGGGTCTGCCTCTTCCGGATTAGTTGCTCCGGCAAGCTCCCGGCATTTTGTAATTGCTCCCTCACCCCAATATACTAACGCCATAACCTTCTTACGGTTATGCAGGTCCCCTTGCAAATATTTAATAAGGTCGTTAAAAAATGGCTTATCCTTAAGATGGCAGTAGTGGTCCTCTGCAAGCTGCTTAGAGACTCTAACCATCTTAGCAGCTACTATCTCTAATTTGGTCTCGGAGAGGCGGGTTAAAATATTCCCGGTTAAAGATTTTTTAAGCCCATCCGGTTTTATAAGAATAAGCGCAGCTTGATTCATCCCTCTTTCCCTCCCCTTATTACCCCTACAATTCTCTCAAGGTCCTCCTGAGAGTAAAATTCAACATTGATATTCCCACGCTTCTTCCTTTTATTAATCCTTACCTTTGTAGATAGGCGCCTCTGTAGCTCTTCTTCTAAAAGAGCGACATAAGGCTCCCGGGGCGTGCGAATAACTTTAGCCTTCTGTATCCGTGGCCTGCTTGCCCTGATTAAATTTTCTAACTCCCTCACTGATAAACCACGGGATATTGCTTCTTGTGCAAGGACACGCTGACGGTTCTCTCCGTCTACCTCTAATAGCGCCCGGCCATGGGCAAAAGAGAGCCGGCCTTTTTTTAACTCCTCTTGAATTTCGTGAGGGAGCTTTAAAAGCCTTAGCGTATTTACTATAGTTGTGCGGGCCTTTCCTAAGCTTTCACTTATCTTCTCTTGAGTTACCTGAAACTTATCAATGAGATGCTGATAAGCATGCGCCTCTTCAATAGGATTTAATCCCTCTCTTTGTATATTCTCAATCAAGGCGTACTCTAAAGAATCCTTATCATCTACATCTTTTATTATTATTGGTATCTCATTGATACCCAACGAGTTACATGCACGCAATCTCCTCTCACCTGCAATTAATTCATAATAATCCCCCTTCTGCCTAACTAAAAGCGGCTGGATTATTCCTTTCTCTTTTATAGATTGCGCTAATTCTTCAATAGCATTAATATCAAACTCTTCTCTGGGCTGAAAGGGGTTAGGGCGTATCTGCGTAGTTTGGACATAAATAACTTCGTTTTTCTTAGCATGCTCTTTCCCTGGAATTAATGCTTCTATTCCTTTTCCTAATGCTTTTCTTTCCATCAAGGTTCTCCTTCTATTTTTATAGCTTCAGAATCTAAAGATAACCCTAAAATTTCACGGCATAATTCTGCATATTTATGCGCGCCTAAAGAATCTTTATCATAAAGCAAAATTGGTTTGCCAAAACTAGGAGCCTCGGTCAAGCGTATATTTCGCGGGATTACCGTGCGGTAAACCTTATCTTGAAAATGATTGCGTGCTTCTTGGATAACCTCTTTAGTTAGGTTCGTCCTAAAGTCCGCCATAGTCAATAAAACTCCCTCTATAGCCAAATTTGGGTTAATATTATCTCTTACAAGGCGAATAGTATTATTAAGTTGAGTTAAACCCTCTAAGGCATAATACTCGCACTGCACCGGAATTAATACTGAATCAGCTGCACATAGCCCATTTATTGTCAATAAACCTAATGAAGGCGGGGAGTCAATAATAATAAAGTCATATTCTGCTTTTATCTTATCAAGGGCTCTTTTAAGTCGGTATTCTCTACCTAAAGAACCAACAAGCTCTACCTCTGCTCCAGTTAAGTCTAAATTAGAAGGGGCGACAATAAGATTAGGTATATTAACGGAGTGCAAAATATCCTTAATATCTAATTCTTCTAATAATACATGATATGTACTCTTTGTAATATTATGCTTATTTAAGCCTATGCCGCTTGTAGCATTAGCTTGGGGATCCAGGTCAATAAGCATAACCTTTTTTTCATACGTAGCTAAATATGCAGAAATATTAACCGCGGATGTAGTTTTGCCTACTCCACCCTTCTGATTACAAATTGTGATTACTTTACCCATTGATATTCATATAGTTACAAACTGTTCCACGCGGAACATATCAAATTGGATACAAATATTATCTTACATATAAAGACATTGTCAAGCCTTTTTTGTCTCTTTTATAACAATAGCACGTATCCTTGCTAACTTAGCTCCAGGCATACCAAAGAGCCCTTTTGCTTCTTCAGATAAGACTTCTATTTTAACTTGTTTACGGGGTAATTGTAGTTGATGTAGCGCTTCTTTTATCGCCGCACTTACTGTCTTACCCTCTACTTCTATAAATCTATTCGTCATGCTTTTGCCCTATTTAAACGTAATTGAAAAAAGAGCATTAATGTACTATTAACAAACCAATAAAGGACTAAACCTGAAGGCATACGATAAAAAATTAAACAAAACATTATTGGCATAATAACCAACATCATTCTTTGTTGTTCGGTAGTTATACCAGTAGAAGAAGCAGATGAAATTTTCTGTTGAAAAAACATACCTATAGCCATTGCAATAGGCAAGATATTTAATTCATTACCGATTATTGGTAATTTGAGCCAAGAAAAAGGAAAAGTCCACAAATTATCCGGTTTTGATAAATCTTTAATCCAAAGAAAACGAGCACCTTTTAAGGCTATTGAACGTATTAAAGCATTATAAAGCGCAAAAAATATGGGCATTTGCAATAAAAGCGGTAAACAACCACCTAAGGGATTTACATTATGCTCTTTATAAAGCCCCATGATCTCTTTATTCAATTTTTGTGGATTATCTTTATAAGTTTGTCGTAATAATTCTATCTTGGGTTGTAAAGCTTGCATCTCTTTCATAGAGCGCATTTGTTTTAAAGATAATGGATATAATATCATATATACTAATAAACTTAGAAAGATTATAGCCAAGCCCCAATTATGTAAAATCCTGTATAAAAAATTAAGGGTTTGCAATAAGACTTGTGAAATAAAATCAAATCTTCCAAAATGCACTATATTTCCCCAAAGTGGATTAGTTTTATTAATAATAGTTAGATCTTGAGGACCAAGATAAATTTTATATAAATGTCCAATTTGCTGATTAGGAGAAATATTAACAGTTTGGACATTAATTCCTACTTCAGATTCTTGATTATTCAGTTTTTTAATAAAAGCGTTTGCTTGTTCAAAATCAGGTTCAATTATTGCCGCAAAATATTGATCTCGTAATCCAAAAAATTTGATATCTAAAAATTGTCCATCCTTTTTTCCATTTACATGAAAAGTCTTTTCTTGTAGGCCTACGGTTAAATCTTGATATCGCGCTTGCGGATTATTATGAGCAAAATTCAATACCCCTAATAAAATCGGAATATTCATAGAAATAGGAATAGTGGAATTGTTTGTAATTATTGTTTCTAATGTAATGGTGTAATTAGACTTATGAAAAATAAATCTCTTGATTATCTTTTGGGTAGGGGTTATAGCATAAAAACTGATACTATTATTTGTACTCTCTCCTTTTTTAAAGACCAAAGAGGGGTCCCCCAACAAAAACCCATACTTAAGAGAGAGCTCATCATTATTATAATGAGTAAATATCACTTTTTGTAAAGTTGCTTGCGACTCATTAAAAATAGCTTTTAGGTTCTCCTGTTGATAAATTATGGGCTTATCTTCTCTGGGAATAACCTGCGAAAGGTTAATATTATTAACCGGCATAGGCGCAGAGACGCTTCCCAATTCCTTATTAACTCTTTGTGTTACAACAGGTTGCGGTTTTGGCACCAAAGCAGACCAAGTTAACAATACTAATAGTGATAATCCGATTGCTATAACTAAACGCTTTTCCATCTTATTAATCTAACGGATCATATAGCCCTCTGCCTGAAAATGGATGGCACATAGATATCCTCTTAACTCCTTTTAAAGAGCCTTTTAATACCCCATATCTTTGAATTGCCTCTTTTGTATATTCAGAGCAGCTTGGAATAAAGCGGCAGGCAGGAGGCAAAACAAACCTTATATACTTTTGATAGTAACCTATAATCCTAATGGCGAACTTTTGCAAGATTAGAGACAAAGCCTCTTCCTACCTTTTTTCCTGCGCCGGGCTAAGAGTTTGCGGCCCTTGCGGGTTGACATCTTCTTCCGAAAGCCCTGCCTTCTTTTACCAACAATATTGGTCGGAGTTTTCAAATTCTTTTTCATCTTCTTATCCCTCTTAATTAAGATTGATTATGATGGTTGCTAATTATAGCATAAAAGCACACTCCGTCAATGGGTAATTTATATATTAATATAAAAGAGCCTTAATCTCCACCGAATATCCACAGCTCCGTCGATATTATCACCCTGCAGCCTCTCTTTGGCGCTTTTTAATCCTTATGATTATATTATAAAAGCGCCAGAGAATAAACCACTAAAGCTTATATCTAATTTGTATTGACGCAAGAGAAGAACGATGTATAATAACTGACGTTTAACTTTTTTGCTTGCAACTACTTTAATTTCTGTTATAATTATTGCACTCTACCTAAGGTATTGGAATGCCGACTATATTTGTCGCCGGTTTTATGATTTTAGGGGCTTGAGATCCTATAATAATAAGAATCATTTTTCCACAGATTTATACAAGATGTGGATAAACTGTTAATAGAATGAATTTGCAGGACTTAACGTTAATTTGGAACCGCGCTTGCCAACAGCTTCAGCAAATAATAGAGCATACTGCTTTTGAGACTTGGATATTGCCGTTGCAGGTTAAATCAAAAACCGCAAACTCCTTAACCTTAGAGGCGCCGGATAATTTCTTTAAAGAATGGGTACAAAAAAATTATGGGCCGATTATTGAAAACGCCATCAAAAAGTCCTATCCTGATATCATTAATATTGAAATAGGGGTAATACCGCAAACGTCCCCTAATTTAACCCCACCCCTTTCAACTATAGCCATAAAAGAAAAGGGGGAACAATATGGCATAGGGCTAAATAATAGATATACATTTGATAATTTTGTTGTCGGATCATCTAATCGCCACGCACACGCCTATTCTGTCGCCGTAGCAGAGGCTCCGGCAAAAACCTATAATCCGCTTTTTATATACGGGGGTGTGGGCTTAGGGAAAACACACCTTATACAAGCTATATGCCACAAAATTAAAGAGGGCGCAAAGAATAACTTAAAGATAGCTTACCTACCATCTGAACAATTTACCAACGAACTAATTAATGCAATACAGCGCCACGCCACTGCTAATTTTAGACAAAAATATAGAAACGTTGATATCCTTGTTATTGATGACGTACATTTTTTCGGCGGCAAAGACTCTACACAGGAGGAGTTTTTCCATACCTTTAATACACTGTATGATGCACACAAACAAATCATCCTCTCATCAGACCGGCCACCTAAAGAGATCGCCGATTTACAAGAACGGTTAATATCCCGTTTTGGCTGGGGTTTAACAACCGATATACAACCGCCAGACCTAGAGACAAGGGTAGCCATTTTAAAAAAGAAGGTTGAACGGGAACCTGTTGTGGTCCCGGATGACGTTATATTTTTTATAGCGCAACTGATCAAGACTAATATCCGCGAATTAGAAGGAGCCTTGGTCCGAACAATGGCTTATTCTTTAATGGAAGAGGAGCCCATTACCGTGAGCCTAACAAAAGAGGTTTTAAAAGACCTTATAAGGGAACCAAAAAAGCTAATTACCGTAGATTTTATAATGCGTTGTACCGCAGAAGAGTTTGGTATCCTTATGGGGGATATGAAAACTCGCAGGAGAAATAAGACCGTAGTCTTACCGCGGCAGGTAGCTATGTATTTAAGTAGAGAGTTGACGGATTTATCTTTGCCGGAAATAGGAGGGTTTTTTGGAGGGAAGGACCATACTACGGTATTGTATGCATACAATAAAATTAAAGAGAGTATTAATAAAGATTGTCTTTTAAGTGACAAGATAACCCGAATTATAAACGTTCTTAAACAATAAATCCTAAGGTTATTCAATATATTTTTTATTCTAACTTTTGATATCCATAGTGTTGGGTAGTTTTCAACAAAAAAGGCGGGGTATTACTATTACAACTATTTTTTATTTAATATATTAATAGTAAAGGAGATAAAATGAAACTTAGTATTGATAAGGATGTCTTGTTGTCAGGAATACAGACCGTTCAAAATGTTATCATTGCTAAAACTAGCCTACCAATACTTTCCAACATTTTATTAGAAGCACAAAATGAGCAATTACGACTAACAGCCACAGATTTAGATATAGGTATAACCTGTGTAGTTCCTGTTGAGGTACGCGAAACAGGCGCAATTACTGTCCCGGCTAAAAGATTTAGCGATATTATTAAGGAGTTACCCGCAGGTAAAATTCAGTTAATGGCCAAAAAAAACAACCAGATGAATATTGAAGCTCCTCCTTGTCAATTTAGAGTAATGGGGTTAGCCCGCGAAGAGTTTCCTAGGTTGCCTGAGTTTAAGGATAAGGAGGTAATTAATGTAGGGCAAAAAGATTTAAAAGAGATGTTGAGGGTTACTTCTTTTGCGGCATCTACGGACGAGCACCGTTATATTTTAAACGGGGTGCTTTTTAGGTTCCACAAAAATAATCTTACTATGGTAGCTACGGATGGCAAAAGATTGGCGGTAGTGGAAAAAAAACTTAATACGCCTTCTAATATTGAAGCCAGTATTATTGTTCCACAAAAAGCAGTGCAAGAGCTAGGCCGCAACCTTAAAGATGAGGGGAGTGTCTCTTTGGTTTTAGGCCTCAATCAAGTGTTGTTTGAGTTGGGTTTCACATCTATTATATCGCGCCTTATCGAGGGAGAATTTCCGGATTATAAACAAGTTATTCCTTCGCCTACAGATAACAAGCTACGTCTTAACAGGGGGGAGTTTTTGTTAGCGGTTAAAAGAGCTGCGCTTTTGTCTACTCCTGATTATCAGGCGGTAAAACTAGAGGTTTTTAAAAACAAATTAGTCCTCTCTAAATCTACTCCGGATGTCGGAGAGTCTCGGGAGGAGATTTCTATAGCCTATGTAGGGAAAGAATTGGTGGTAGGTTTTAATCCTTTGTATTTAGTAGATGTTTTAAAAAACTTAGATGTTGAGTTTATAGATTTAGAGCTTACTGACACAGAAAAACCCGGGGTTATACGCAACGATGGTTATACTTATATAGTTTTACCTATGCGGTTAGGTTAGTTTATGAAGCAAATCAAAGACCTTATTCAAGATGTTATTGGGCAGATTTCAGTGCGCGCCTCAAAATCTTGCTACCTCTCGCCCGAGGAGTGGTTAAAAAAAACCTTGACAAGAAAAGAGTTGGGGCATATAAAATTTTATTATTTTCGTAGTGGGGTTTTAGGTGTTAAGGTAGATTCGTCTGTGTGGAAACACAACTTTTTACTACGCAAAGAAGATTTGTTGCAAAGAATTCAAAGATGTGCACCCGAGGTGCGCTCTTTGCATTTTATTGTAGGAGACGTGCGATGAGTAAAGAAAAAACCAAACAATATACAAAAACTCAAGTAGTGAATCCCCTAAAACAATCTACCTCTAAAACATATGATGCCACAAGTATTCAAGTCTTAGAGGGGATAGATGCAGTCCGCCGAAGGCCTGCAATGTATATAGGAGATACCTCTGTCCGGGGGTTACATCATTTAGTTTATGAGGTTGTTGACAATAGTATAGACGAGGCGATGGCAGGGCATTGTGACGCAATCCATGTAATTATAAGAAACGATAATAGTATTACCGTTATTGATAACGGGCGTGGTATACCGGTAGACCAGCACAAAACCGAAAAGAAACCAGCAGTAGAGGTAGCTTTAACTACCTTACATGCGGGTGGAAAATTTGACCACCGTTCTTATAAGGTATCCGGAGGATTACATGGGGTAGGGGTAAGTTGTGTTAATGCTCTCTCTGATTGGCTGGAGGTAGAGGTAAAGCGCGACGGCAAGGTGTACCACCAGCGTTATGAACGCGGAAAGACCGTATCAAAACTAATAGTTATCGGCAAGAGTACCAAGACGGGGACGAAGATTACCTTTAAGCCGGATAAGACGATATTTTCTAAAACAGAGTATTCGTATGATATACTTTCTCAGCGTTTAAGAGAATTGGCGTTTTTAAATAAAGGCTTGAAAATTCAGTTAGAAGATGAGCGCTCTGACAAAGAGGCGGTCTTTGAGTTTGCCGGGGGGATTATCTCCTTTGTCGGGTATTTAAATAAAAATAAAAATCCGTTACATAGCAAGATAGTCTATTTCCAAAAATTACAAGATGAGATTAGTGTAGAAGTGGCGTTACAATACAATGATAGTTATGCTGAGACTATCTTCTCTTTCGCCAACAATATTAATACCATAGAAGGAGGGACCCACCTCTCGGGGTTTAAGTCTGCATTGACCCGCGCCATAAACCAATATGCTAAATCTAAAAATCTTCTTAAGGGAGACTTATCTATAAGTGGTGATGATGCGCGCGAAGGGCTTATTGCGGTAATAAGCGTTAAGGTGCCAAACCCGCAGTTTGAAGGACAGACCAAGACTAAGCTCGGTAACTCTGAAGTAGAAGGATTGGTTGCCTCTGAAAGCCTTAATGCATTAAGTAGTTATTTTGAAGAGAACCCTACAACTGCCAATAAGATAGTCAATAAGGTTATCATAGCTTCACGTGCGCGAGAAGCAGCGCGTAAAGCCAGGGAGCTAACCCGCAGAAAAGGCGCATTAGAGGGGGCTGGGTTACCAGGTAAATTAGCAGATTGTTCTGAGCGCGATGCAGCATTATGTGAATTATATATAGTAGAGGGTGATTCAGCCGGAGGAAGCGCAAAACAGGGTAGAGATAGGAGGTTTCAGGCTATACTCCCTATCAAAGGTAAAATATTAAATGTAGAGAAATCCCGCTTAGATAAGATTCTTTCTAATGAAGAGATTCGCACAATCATTACGGCATTAGGTACCGGCATAGGCGAGGAGTTTGATATAGAGAAATTACGTTACCACAAAATCGTTTTAATGGCTGACGCAGATGTGGATGGTTCACATATTCGTACCCTACTTTTAACCCTCTTGTATCGTCAGATGCCGAAATTAATTGAAGGCGGGTTTGTCTATATAGCTCAACCTCCCTTGTATAAAATTAAAAGAGGGCAACGCGAAGAGTATATTCAGACCGAACAAGAGATGGAGAAGATGTTATTGGATTTAGGAAGGGATGGGCACAGTTTGATTTCTTTAAAAGATAAAAAAGAATTTACCAATAATCAGTTTAAAGAACTTTTAGAGCTCTTGTCAGAACTAGATAAAATAGGGGCAAATTTAAATAAAAAGGGAGTAGAAATAGCACAATATTTAAGAAATCGGCATCCTAAGACCAAAAAATTGCCAATTTATAAGATAAAAGTGGAGGGAAAAGACCTTTTTCTCTATAATGATAAAGAATTAGCTTCTTTGACTGAAAAGAGCGAAGATCCTATTGAATCTAATATTATTGAATTATTTGAATCCGCAGAGACGGAAGCAATAATGAGTAAAATTGAAAAGATAGGTGGGGATATTATGCTGTATGATTATGGCGTATCTTATGATGCAATGCCTTCTGTAAAGGGTAAAGATAAGGCTCGCAAGGATAAACCGGCCTATCGTATAAAAAATGATAAGAGTCAAAAAGACCTTTATAGTCTAAAAGAGGTGCTTTCTTGCGTGAAAGAGATAGCATCTAGGGGGATGCATATTCAGCGCTATAAAGGGTTAGGAGAGATGAATCCTCAACAGCTTTGGGAGACTACCATGGACCCTGACAAGCGCACAATGCTACAGGTAACTTTAGAGGATGCTGTAGAAACAGATAAGATGTTTACGGTTTTGATGGGCGACCAAGTAGAGCCTCGTCGCGAGTTTATTGAAAGCTTTGCGCATCAGGTTAAAAATTTAGATATTTAACAAAGGAGGAGATATGGCGGATTATGCGAAAAAAGCGATTTATCCGGCTTTGATTTTTAAGGAAGCTTGGGGTATTGTTCTTAAAAGTTTCAAAAAATTGAGTGCCATTTTCCTAATTTTTTATATACCATTTTTGATCCTTGCTTTGTTATCGTTGGCTATAGCAGGGGACCAGTCTAAAATTTTAACTCTAATCTCCATGATATTAAGCTTGTTGGTTTCGGTTCCGTTAATATTTGCTACTTGTAAAGTAGCGCAGGGTGAGGGGGTAAGTATTGTAGAGGGTATTTTATCGGGGATGAAAAAATACTTACTGCGCTATATAGCACTCAATTTATTAATGGCTCTATTTTTAATCGGTATAATCTTTGCCGGATTCTCGGTCGTAGTGGTTTTGTATTCTATGGTTGGCAGAGGGAGTATTTTATTGGCATTTACTACATTGATTATCCCGGCTATTATAGTAACTTCCATCTTCGTTTATTTTATGATCCGCTGGGCATTAGCAGGGGTAGTTTGTATAGCAGAGGGTTTAGGGCCTATTAAGTCATTAAAGCGTAGCACCGTCCTTATAAAGAATTATGTTACGCCGGTTGTCGGAGAGTATACCTTAATTATGGTTACCTTATTGCTTGCATCTATCCCTTATACTGCGTGGAATTATATTTTTAATAGGCAATATTATTCTGCAGAAGTAAGCATAGTTTCCGCTGCCGTCAATAATATTATTATTCATTCTATTGTAACACCATTTATTATTGCAGTAATGGTTGTTATGTATAAAAAATTAAAAGAGGCGATAGAGACAAATGTATGCCCGTAATGAAAAAGTAGTCCCTGTTTATATTGAAGAGGAGGTTAAAGACGCTTATTTAAATTATGCGATGAGCGTCATTGTCGGGCGTGCCCTGCCTGATATACGCGACGGTTTAAAGCCGGTGCATAGGAGGATACTCTATGCTATGCAGGAGTTAAGCTTAGGGTATGCTAAGCCGTATAAGAAATGCGCGCGTATCGTTGGGGAGGTCTTGGGGAAATACCATCCGCATGGGGATGTGGCGGTTTACGATGCCTTAGTAAGGTTGGCGCAAGATTTTTCTTTACGCTATCCTTTGGTAGACGGACAAGGTAACTTTGGCTCTGTAGATGGAGATGCTGCTGCAGCCATGCGTTATACTGAGGCGCGCCTTGCTTCCATATCCGATGTTATCCTTGGGGATATAGATAAGGATACGGTAAACTTCGGGCCTAATTTTGATGCTTCTTTAAAAGAGCCCTTGCTTTTGCCTGCGGCCCTGCCTAATTTGCTTGTAAATGGCTCAAGCGGTATCGCTGTAGGTATGGCCACAAATATCCCGCCGCATAATTTAAATGAAGTAGCAGATGCGATTATTTATCTTTTAGATAATCCTTCAGCAGAGATTAAGGACTTGATGCGTTATATAAAAGGGCCGGATTTTCCTACAGGAGGGGTTATCTGCGGTAAGGGGGGGATTAAAGAGGCTTATACAACCGGGCGGGGCAAACTTACTGTGCGCGCTCGGGCGACTGTTGAGCATCAAAAAAACGGAAAAGATTTGATTATCATAACAGAGATTCCGTATCAAGTGCAAAAATCATCATTAATTGAGGCTATTGCCGGGCTTGTAGACGAGAAAAAGATAGAAGGCATCTCTGATATACGCGATGAGTCTGACAAGGATGGCATGCGCATAGTAGTTGAGCTTAAAAGGGATACTGAGCCGCAGATTATCCTCAACCAGCTCTTTAAACATACACAACTGGAGACCACCTTTGGTATTATTACCCTTGCACTTGTAGAGAATAGGCCTAAGGTTTTAAATCTGCGTCAAGTATTGGATTGCTATATAGAGCATCGCAAGGTTATTATCCGCCGCAGGACACAATTTGAGCTGGATAAGGCCTTGAAGAGGGCGCATATTTTAGAAGGACTAAAGATAGCCCTTAAGTTTATTGACCGCATTATTAAGGTAATTAAATCCTCTAAGAGCGTAGATGTAGCACGGGTTAGTTTAATGAAAGAGTTCGGCCTTTCAGAGGTACAAGCGCAGGCAATACTGGAGATGCAGCTACAGCGCTTAACCGCTCTTGAGCAGGATAAGATTGAGGCTGAATATGCCGAATTACTAAAGAAGATAGAATTATGCAGGGCCATATTAGCCTCTGAGAAAAAAATAGAGGGCATTATTAAAAATGAGTTGAAAGGCCTTAAAGAGAGATACGGGGATGAGCGTAGGACTGATATAGTCGGCGAAGTGGAAGAGCTTGAGATAGAGGATTTGATAGCAGAAGAAGACGTTGTAGTTACTATTAGCCATAGCGGTTATATAAAGAGGCTTCCGGTAAGTTCTTACCGTAGACAAAAACGGGGGGGCAGAGGGGTAACCGGCGCAGAGGTGAAAGATGAGGATTTTATAGAGCACCTCTTTGTCGCCTCTACCAAGGATTACCTCTTGATTTTTACAGATAAGGGGCAAGTCCATTGGCTTAAGGTTTATGAGATTCCGCAGGCAAGCCGCACCTCTAAGGGTAAAGCTATTATTAATTTAGTGCAGATGGAGCAGGATTCTAAGATAAGCTCTACCGTTCCTGTTCAGGGGTTTTCTGCTGATCAATATTTAGTAATGGTTACCAAATTAGGTTTAATTAAAAAGACTAAACTTGATGCTTATGGCAATCCGCGTAAAGGTGGGATTATAGGCATTACTCTAGACAAAGGAGATGAGTTAATAAGCGTAGAGATGACGGATGGCAAGCAGGAGCTTTTAATAGGTACTCGCCAAGGAAAGGCTATACGTTTTTCTGAGGAAAAGGTTAGAGATATGGGGCGCGCTGCCCGGGGAGTAAGGGCAATATCTTTAGCAAAAAAAGATGAAGTAATAGATTTAGTTATCCCGCAAAAAGATGCGGCGATACTTACGGTTACCTCTTTGGGGTTTGCAAAGCGCACCACGGTAGATGAGTATAGGTTGACTTCTCGCGGAGGTAAGGGGATAATTAATATTAAGGTTACGGATAAAAACGGCGAAGCGGTAAACCTTAAGACCGTTAGCGATGAAGACGAATTGATGGTCATTACTCAAAATGGCATATTTTTACGTTGCGCGGTTAAAGACATTAGGGAGACCGGACGCTCTGCCCAAGGAGTGAGATTAATCAAATTACAGGATAAAGACCGAGTCTCTTGTGTTGCTCCGGTTATAGCAGAAGAGGAATAGGCTTTAGACCCTGTCGTCTAGCCTGGTCTAGGACAAGAGCTTTTCAAGCTCTCGACACGGGTTCAAATCCCGTCAGGGTCACTTTATTTTTATGTGTGGAATAGTTGAGCATGCAAGCGTAAGTCCAGCGCAGAATACTTTTTTCTGATAGGGTTAAAACGTTTAGGCACCGCGGATATAACAAAAAGAGGAAAATACGGGAATATAAACGGATTAGCGAAACCCTTAAAGAGAGAGGTATTGATATGAAGAACTCAAAGGCCATGGATTATAAAGCCCGCCAGGTAGGCAAAAAAAATAATTGTATCCATAGGAATACAACACAGGCGCAAAAAAATGACTTTGCTCATTTTATGCTAAAAGAGATTAATGAGCAGCCAAAAACCTTAGAAAATTTTTTAAGTAGCAGGATAAATAAAAAAACCCACAAGATAGAGTTTCTACAAGGAGAAATCTCAAAAGAGGCTTTAGGTAGCCTAAAAGATATTTTTATTATAGCCTGTGGGACGTCTTATCATGCCGGATTAGTAGGTAAGTATATTATAGAATCTTTATGCCGGATACCTGTACGCGTAGAAGTCTCAAGCGAATTTCATTATCGCGACCCATTGATTGGCCCTAATACTTTGATTATCGCAATAAGCCAATCAGGGGAAACCGCGGATACTTTATCTGGGGTAGGCTTGGCACGGGCAAGAGGCGCAAGGGTTTTTACTATTTGTAATGTATTAGATTCTACATTAACCCGTAAGTCTGATGGCACTATTCATACGAATACCGGACTTGAGGTGGGAATAGCCGCTACAAAGACTTATACTACCCAGCTTGCTGCGTTGTATCTTTTTGCTTTGCATTTAGCGAAGGTAAAAAATATTTTGCCACCCGGTAAAATTCATAAACTGATAAAAGAGTTACGCAAGACACCGAAATATATAGAGGTTATCTTAAAAAACCAAAATCAGATAGCATCTATTGCCCGGAAGCACTCTAATTGTGAGGCTTTTCTTTATCTGGGGCGTAATATTAATTATCCCTCTGCTTTGGAGGGGGCATTAAAATTGAAAGAGGTCTCTTATATACCAGCGGAAGGGTATGCAGGCGGAGAGTTAAAGCACGGACCCATCGCCTTAATTGATGAGCGACGCATGGCAGTTTGTATTGCCCCGCAATCAAGAGTGTATGATAAGATGGTCTTAAGCATGCGGGAGATACGCTTACGCAAGGGCAAGATTATTGCTATTGTCAGTAAGAACGATAGCGCAGTAAAAGCGTTAACCCACGGGACAATCTTTATACCGAAAATCAATGAATTATTTTCTCCCCTTTTAGTGGCAATACCCTTACAACTATTAGCTTATTATATTGCAGCCAAAAAAGGTTATAATGTTGACCAACCACGCAACCTTACCAAAGCAGTTACTGTTGAATGATTTAATATGCTTTATATAGTAGCAACGCCGATAGGCAACCTAAAAGATATTACGCTTAGGGCAATTGAGGTCTTAAAATCAGTTGATCTTATTGCATGCGAAGATACTCGGCGCACAAAGATTTTGCTCAGAGAGTATAATATTAATAAGCCCACTACTAGTTTTTTTCAGCATAATAGAATTATTAAGGGCGAATATTTAGTCTCTTTTCTTAAAAAGGGCAAAGATATTGCCCTTGTATCTGATGCCGGGACCCCAGGGATACTTGACCCGGGCTATAATTTAATCAATTTAGCTATACGCCATAATATTCCTTTTACGGTTATACCAGGCGCTAGTGCTTTTATCAATGCCCTTGTATTATCCGGCAAGCCATCTCATGAGTTTTATTTCGCGGGGTTTTTGCCGAATAAGAGGGTTGCCCGGAAGAATAAGCTGCGAGAGTTGATTAAATTGTGTTGTACAGTAGTATTCTATGAGTCTTCACATAGAATTTTATCTACGTTAGAAGATTTAGCGGAAATATACGAACAGAAAAATATTGTTGTAGCGCGGGAGCTGACTAAGAAATTTGAAGAAGTTACTCGCGGATTACCGCAAGAGGTTTTAATGAGGTTTCTTAAAGAAAAGCCCCGCGGTGAATTTGTAGTTATCTTATAAGGGCATTATTTTTTGGACATTTGAATTTTTGGCCTTGACAAAGGATTTGGGCGTGGTATACTTACCTTAAATTAGAAGGACCTTTAAGGCCTGCTCAGAGAGGCAGGCAAGGCGGAGAAAGTAATGGAGTTTACAACCTGTATATTAGATACCCTAGGCATAAAAGCCTAGGGTATTTTTTTATTTTGAAAGATGAAAGAGAAGGCTAGGATATTAGATAAAGAGGCGATAAGCCGCGCTTTAATGCGCATTGCCCATGAGATAGTGGAGAAGAACAAGGGGACACAAAACCTATGCCTTATAGGGATAAGGAATCGCGGAGTTTTTTTAGCTAGGCGCCTGGCAGAGCAGATTAAAAAAATTGAAGGAGGCGATGTGTTATTCGGGGTTTTAGATATCACCCTCTACCGCGATGACCTTGCTTTGGCCTCCGGGCAGCCTATTGTGCGCAAGACAGAGATAGGTTTTGATATTAATAATAAACTACTCGTTCTTGTGGACGATGTCTTATATACCGGTAGGACTATACGCGCGGCTTTGGACGCCTTAACTGATTTTGGTAGGCCTGAATCCATACAATTAGCGGTTTTAATTGACCGCGGACATCGGGAGTTGCCTATAAGGGCAGATTATGTAGGCAAGAATATTCCTACTGCTAAACATGAAACAATTCAGGTTCGGTTATTAGAAGTGGACAGGGCAGAAGAAGTTGTAATTTTAGAAAAATGAGTTGGGTTAAAAAAGATTTATTAGGACTGGAATATCTAAGCAAAGAAGAGATCGAGTTAATTTTATCTACTGCTGAGTCTTTTAAAGAGGTCTCTACCCGAGAGATAAAAAAAGTTCCCGCTTTGCGCGGCAAGACCGTAGTTAATTTATTTTATGAGCCATCTACGCGTACCCGTGTATCATTTGAGGTAGCGGCAAAAAGGTTATCGGCAGACGTGATTAATATAGCTACCGAGACCTCAAGCGTTAAAAAAGGAGAGACCTTAATTGATACTGGGCGCAATATCGAGGCTCTTAAAGCGGATATTATTGTTGTGCGCCACAATGCATCCGGGGCAGCGGCTATACTTGCCAGGCATCTTAATATAAGCGTAGTCAATGCTGGGGATGGCTGGCATGAGCACCCAACCCAAGCCTTATTGGATATTTTTACCCTGAAGGAAAAGTTAGGAAGGGTACAAGGGTTAAATGTAACCATAGTAGGAGATATTGCCCACTCTCGTGTAGCCCGTTCAAATGCGTGGGGTTTAGTTAAGTTGGGGGCTAAGGTTACTTTTTGTGCCCCACAGATACTTATCCCGGCAGGCGTTGAAGGGTTTGGCGTTCAGGTAACCGACAATATAGAAGAGGCTTTAGAAAATGCCGATGCGGTTAATGTCCTGCGGATGCAGTTTGAGAGGGATGGTGGATCAGCCTTCCCTGAGCAGTTAGAATATTTTAAGAACTTTGGGATTACCGAAGAGAGGATCAAGAGGGCAAAAAAGGGAATAGTTGTTATGCACCCCGGGCCAATTAACCGCGGGATAGAGATGTCAAGCGAAGTTGCTGATGGAGAAAACTCTGTGATTTTAGAACAGGTTATTAATGGGATAGCTGTGCGCATGGCGGTTTTGTATTTAGTCTCGCAAGCTAACGAAAGAATAAAAAATGGCGGTACTGATTAGAGGCGGTAGGGTTGTTGATCCGTATAATAATACAGATGGTGTTTTTGATCTTTTGATTGAGGGGAGTAAGATTATTAAGGTTGCAGCTGGTATTAAGGATGCGGCAGTTGAAGTAATTGAGGCAAGCGGAAAGATAGTAATTCCCGGTTTAGTAGATATGCACGTGCATTTAAGAGAACCGGGTAGAGAGGATAAAGAGACCCTCCTCTCAGGCACAATAGCTGCGCTTGCCGGAGGCGTAACCAGTATTTTAGCCATGCCTAATACTACTCCTGCTATGGATTCTGTTGATAGTATTAAAATTTTAAAAGAGAGGATAGATGCGAATGCTAAGGCAAATGTCTTTATCTGTGGAGCAATCACAAAAGAGAGGGCAGGTAAAGACCTTGTAGATATAGAAGCCCTGAAAAAAGAAGGGGTTATTGCAATTTCTGATGACGGAGCATCCGTTGATTCGGATAGCCTAATGCTTGCGGCCTTTAAGGAAGCAGTTCAAGAGGGGTTACTTGTTATTTGCCACTCTGAAGATAAGTCTGCTTCCTGCGCTGGAGTAGTTAATTTGGGGTTTACCTCTACCCGATTAGGCCTAAGGGGAATATCTAAAGAATCCGAGTATAAAAGGGTCTTACGGGATATTGAATTAGCTAAAGAAGCAAAGGCAAAAGTTCATATAGCACATTTAAGTTGCCTTGAGTCAGTTGATGCGGTCTTGAAGGCAAAACAAAGAGGCGCAAGAGTTACGGTAGAGACCTGTCCGCATTATTTTAGCTTTACAGAAGAAGCGGTATTAACCTATGATACTAATTTTAAAATGAACCCGCCATTAAGAAGCGCGGCAGATTCTCAGGCACTTAAGGATGCTATATCTTCCGGGATAATTGACGTGATTGCCTCAGACCATGCGCCTCATACTGAAAATGAAAAAGACATAGAGTTTGAGCGCGCAGAATTCGGAGTGATTGGTTTAGAGACTGCACTCTTAGCCGCCATAACAGAGTTAGTGGATAAAGGTGTCTTAGGATGGGCTGATTTAGTTAAAAGAATGTCATTAAATCCTGCGCGCATCTTGGGTATAAATAAGGGGAGCCTTTCTGTGGGAGCTGATGCGGATATTGCTATAATTGACCCTGTTAAAGAGCAAAGGATTACTAAAGAGCGTTTTTTATCTAAATCTAAGAATTCTCCGTTTATAGGCAGGACGCTTAAAGGTTGTGTAGAATACACGCTTTGCTTAGGGAAGGTGTATAAATGGAATTCATAGCGGATTTTCATATTCACTCAAAGTATTCTAGGGCTACGAGCCGTAATATGGATATTAAGAATTTAGCGGAATGGGCAAAACTGAAAGGTATATCCCTTATGGGAACAGGAGATTTTACCCACCATTTATGGCTTGAGGAGCTTAAGGCGAACTTAGAGGATTGCGGTAATGGGCTTTATGCGTACAACGGAATAAGTTTTATATTAACTGCCGAAGTAAGCAGTATTTATTCAAAGAAAGGTAGGTCTTATAGGATACACAACTTAATATTTGCTCCTTCATTTAAGGTTGTAGACCAGATAAATGATACCTTGGGCAGAATCGGCAATTTATCCTCAGACGGCAGGCCGATTTTAGGGCTTGACGCCGCAGAACTTGCCCGCATTGTCTTTGATATAGACGAGAATTGTATGCTCATCCCCGGGCATATCTGGACTCCGTGGTTTTCTTTGTTTGGCTCTATGTCCGGCTTTGACAGAATAGAAGACTGTTTTGAGGATCAGACATCAAAAATCTTTGCCCTTGAAACCGGGCTCTCTTCGGACCCGGCGATGAATTGGAGGCTAAGCGCCTTAGATAAATTTACCCTGATTTCAAATAGCGATTCCCATTCTCCGCAGAAAATAGGAAGGGAGGCGAATGTTTTTAATTGCGCGCTTGATTATAATGAAATCCGCCAAGCTTTAAAAACAAAGGATAAGGATAAGTTTCTTTATACGATAGAGTTTTTCCCGGAAGAAGGAAAGTACCATTTTGACGGGCATAGGCTTTGTGGGGTAAGATGGTCTCCGCAGGAGACTAAAAAACATAGCGGTAAATGCCCTAAATGCGGGAAGAAGGTTACCGTAGGTGTTTTAAATAGAGTAGAGTCTTTAGCAGATAGGCCAGAAGGGTTTAAGCCTGCCGATGCAATACCATTTATAAACCTAATTCCATTAGACGAGATAATTGCCGATGCTAAAGGCGTTGGCAAGGCGAGCGTTGCTGTGGAGCGTGATTACCGTAGCATGATTGCTAAATTTGGCACGGAATTTGAGATATTAAAACGGGTGCCTAAAGAAGAGTTGTTGAAAGGGTTAGCTTCAAAGATAGCTGAGGGCATTTTAAGGGTGCGGGAAAGGAGGGTTAACATAAAGGCCGGATTTGACGGAGAATATGGCAAGATTTCTATCTTTGAAGATAAAGAGACAGAGAAGGAGGAGCAGCTCAGGCTGTTTTAAAAGAGATTTACACAGGGACAGCTTATTAGCGCGCCTGTAGCCTAATGGATAGGGCATTAGCCTCCGGAGCTAAGTGTGACAGTTCGATTCTGTCCAGGCGCAATCAGTATTTATTCTGACTTGTCTATATTTAGTTAATAGATAGAGAGGCATAATGAAAAAAATTATAGGGGTTATTGGTGGGCATATATGTAATAATAAAGTAGGGGATTTAGCCTATAAATTAGGCATTAAACTTGCTAAAGTGGGGGATTATCTTGTATGTGGAGGGCTTAGTGGAGTAATGAACCATGTTTGTAAAGGTTTTAAGCAAGGAGGTGGGGTTACAATAGGCATTATTCCGGGCTATAATAAATCTACTGCAAATAAGTATGTAGATATTGTTATTCCTACAGGTATGGGGTTCGCAAGGAATGTTTTAGTGGTTAAGAGCGCGGATATTGTTGTTGCTTTCCCGGGGAGGACAGGGACTTTATCAGAGATAGCGTATTGTTTACAATTTAATATTCCGGTGATAGGGTTTAAGTATTGGAATATACCTGGAATTATCCGAGTGGATAAGATTGATAAAGTAGTTGAAATAGTTAAGGATACCCTATCTAAAGTAGTTTTGGAGGATGAGTAATGCAGGCTATTTTGGTTCTTGAGGACGGGAAGAGTTTTATAGGCGAATCTAGCGGGATAAAGACAGAGAGGGCCGGAGAGGTTATTGTAAATACCGGAGTTGTCGGGTATCAGGAGATGATAACTGACCCTGCAAACTTAGGGAAGATATTAGTTTTAACTTATCCTATTATAGGTAATTATGGTTGTGCGCCTAAGTTTAGCGAATCTGATAAAGTTAGAGTTGCCGGGCTTGTTGTAAAAGAGGAGTCCCGGGTATATTCAAACTGGCAGGCTAAAGAGAGCCTAAAGAGCTTTGCGCAGAAAAATGAATTATTTGTATTGCATTCTGTTGATACACGCATGCTTGCGATACACCTAAGACAAAGAGGGCCCTTATACGGGATAATCTCTACGGAATCTTTTGATGTTAAGAGTCTTGTTGAGAATGCCCGCGCATTCCGTCAAAGCCCCCCTTTAGACGTGCTTAAAGAGGTCTCTGTCAGTAAGCCAAAAAAGTTAGATAAGTCAAAAGGCAAGAGGTTAGCAATATTAGATTTGGGGGTAACGAGGAGCATTATAAGGCAGATTGAGCGTTTAGGGTTTTCAATAACCCTCTTGCCGTATAATACTGCTACTTCAGAGGTAATAAAGTTAAGGCCCAAGGGCTTAGTTATCGCTGGAGGGCCTGAGAATATTATTGCGTTGGAGAGGGTTGCTGAAAGTATCAAACCTTTATTAGGGAGGATGCCTATTTTAGGAATATCTTCCGGGAGTTTAGTCTTGGCATTAGGCTTGGAAGCTAAGCTTCATAGGTTGCAAATAGGGCATAGGGGGATGAATTATCCGGTGCAAAATCCCTCTTCTCCTAAAGGGGAGATTACTATCCAAAACCATACTTATGCTATAGACCCTATTTCTTTGCTTAAGGTGCGGGGGGTAAAGATTACTGGGTATAACCTAAACGACAGGACAGTGGAAAGATTTGAAAGTAAGCGGTTAAAAATAATAGCAGTACAATATATTCCTTATTCGCCGGGATGTAATGAAGTTAATACGGATATCCTAAGGTTTAAGGGTATCTTGAAAGGAAGTTAGCCTATGCCTCGCAGAAGAGACATTAAAAAGATTTTAATAATTGGTTCCGGGCCTATTGTCATTGGTCAAGCTTGTGAGTTTGATTACTCAGGCTCTCAGGCGTGTAAGGCCTTAAAAGAGGAGGGTTATTTTACTATACTTATAAATTCCAACCCAGCGACAATAATGACTGATCCGGGCATGGCGGATGTTACTTATATTGAACCTCTGTCTGTTGAGATGTTAACTAAGGTTATTGCTAAAGAACGTCCGGATGCTATTTTACCGACATTAGGAGGGCAGACAGGGCTTAACCTTGCCTTCTTCCTTATGAAAAAAGGGGTTTTGAAGAAATACGGGGTTGAATCTATCGGGGCTTCGGTAAGTTCCATATCTTGCGCTGAGGATAGGGGAATTTTTAAAAGAGCGATGCAGGGGATAGGGGTTGGTATTCCTAAAAGTAGCATAGTTACTTCATTGGCCGAAGGGATGAGAGTGGGCCGTACCATAGGGTTTCCTCTTATATTAAGGCCTGCCTATACATTAGGGGGTAGCGGAGGGTCTATTGCTTATAATCATGAAGAGCTAAAAAGATTATTATCAAAGAGCTTAGAATCAAGCCCGGTCCATCAGGTTTTGATTGAAGAGTCTGTTTTAGGATGGAAGGAAATTGAGTTTGAGGTTTTACGCGATTGTGCCGATAATGTAATTATCGTTACCTCTATGGAGAACTTTGATCCTATGGGAGTGCATACGGGGGATAGCATTGTTGTTGCCCCTGCCCAGACGCTAACCGCAGAAGAATACAATAACTTTGTTAATCTTTCTAAGAGGATTATTCGCCGTATCGGGATAAACGGCGGGGGTGCGAATATACAGTTTGGCCAAAATCCTAAGGATGGCAGGATTGTAGTTATTGAGGTTAATCCGAGGCTCTCGCGTTCTTCTGCCTTAGCTTCTAAGGCGACCGGATTTCCTATTGCGCGTGTTGCAACGAAACTTGCTGTTGGTTATACGTTGCCTGAAGTGATAAACCAGGTTACAGGCAAGACCTCTTCATTTTTTGAACCTACGCTAGATTATTGCGTCTTTAAGATGTGCCGTTTTACTTTTGAAAAATTCCCCTACGCCCAGCGCCTCTTGAATACCTCAATGAAGGCTGTGGGAGAGGCGATGTCTATTGGGAGGAATTTTAAAGAGGCATTTCAAAAAGGCATTCGCTCTATGGAGATATCCCGTTTTGGCTTTGGTTCAGACGGAAAAGATAAAATTACTGACGCGGAACTAAAGAAAGCAGGGAATGGGTTAATTAAGCTTATGCGTGATAAACTTAGGATCCCTAATGATGAAAGGGTATTTTATATCCGCTACGCGCTTAAAGCCGGAATCTCCCCTCAAGAGATAAGTTCCCTCTCTAATATTGACCGTTGGTTTATTGATAACCTGCAGGAGCTAGTTAAGATAGAAGAGGAGTTGGCGGGGTATAAAAATCATAAACCCGAAGAAGATATCAAGGTTCCTTTAGGGCTTCTTAAAAAAGCTAAAGAAAACGGCTTTTCTGACCACCAACTGGCATTTATATTAAATTCTAAAGAAGATAAGGTGCGTGATTTACGCAAGAAGTATAATATAAAAGCAGTCTATAAACTGGTGGATACATGTGCCGGAGGGGTTGCGGCTAAACAGCCATATTTTTATTCTACTTATGAGGTTTTTGACGAGTCAAGGCCAAGTAAGAATAAAAAGGTAGTAATTTTAGGCGGAGGGCCTAACCGTATCGGACAGGGGATTGAGTTTGATTATTGTTGTTGTCATGCAGCGTATGCTTTAAAAGATGAAGGTGTAGATAGTATTATGGTTAATTGTAACCCTGAGACGGTTTCAACGGACTATGATACTTCTGACCGTCTTTATTTTGAGCCGCTTACATTTGAAGATATAATGAATATTATAGATTTAGAGAAACCAATGGGGGTTATCCTGCAGTTTGGCGGCCAGACACCTTTAAATCTTGCCCTCCCGCTACGCGAGGCAGGGGTTAACATTCTTGGGACCTCCGCAGAGAGCATTGATATTGCAGAAGACCGGAAGAGGTTTAAAGATATGCTGTATAAACTCGCCCTTTTGCAGCCTGAGAACGGGACCGCCTTTAATTTTGATGAGGCGAAGAAAGTAGCCAAAGAGATAGGTTATCCGGTTTTGGTTAGGCCGTCATATGTTTTAGGAGGCAGGGCAATGGAGATCGCCTATGACGAGGAGGCATTGGAAAAGTTTATTAAAGATGCGGCAGAGGTATCCGGGGAGCATCCGGTTTTAATTGATAAATTTTTAGAGGATGCTATTGAGGTGGATGTAGATTTAATCGGAGACGCAGAGACTTTTGTTATCGGAGGGATTATGGAGCATATTGAGTATGCCGGGGTTCACTCCGGCGATGCAGCGATGTCCCTTCCGACATATACGCTTTCTGAAGCAAGCTTGAATAAGATCAGGCATGCTACATATGAGATGGCTAAAGAGTTAAAGGTAGTAGGCCTGATGAATATACAGTATGCGGTAAAAGATGATAAGGTTTATGTATTAGAGGTTAACCCAAGGGCTTCCCGGACGATTCCTTTTGTCTCAAAGGCCATAGGAGTTCCTTTGGCGAAGTTAGCGACAAAGGTATTATTAGGAAGGAAGCTAAAGGATTTAGGGTTTACCAAAGAGGTTATACCTAAACACATATCAATTAAAGAATCGGTCTTTCCTTTTAATCGTTTTCCGGGGGTGGATGTTATTTTAGGCCCGGAGATGAAATCAACCGGAGAGGTTATGGGGATTGATAAGGATTTTGGCCGCGCGTATATTAAAAGCCAGCTTGCCGCAGGCCAAAAACTTCCTAAGAAAGGCAATGTTTTTATCTCTGTGCGCGATAAAGACAAGAGGCAGATAATCTTTATCGCTAAAAAGATAGCGGAGTTAGGGTTTAATGTTTATGCCAGTTTAGGTACTGCTAATGTCTTACGCAAAAGCGGGATTAAGGTAAAGGTTTTGCCGAAAATAGCCGAAGGTAGGCCGAATATATTGGATTTGATGAAAGATGGAAAGATACAGCTTCTGATAAATACCCCTTCAGGGCGCATACCTCGTCAGGATGAGGTGAAGATTCGTTCACATGTTATACTATACAATATTCCCTATACTACCAGCATCTCTGCTGCGCAGGCGACAGTTAATGGCATAGAGGTTTTATTAAAGAATGATTTAGAGGTTAAGCCCTTACAGGCATACCATAAGAAAAAAAGGCAAAGAGGAGGTTGTTGTGCCTGAGTTGCCGGAAGTCGAGACTATAAAGAGAGAGTTAGAAAAGGTCGTAATAGGCAAAAAAATTTCCAAGGTATCTGTTTATAACCCTAGGGTCATACGTAGCCCTTCTGTCTCTAAGTTTAAAGCAATCTTATCCGGAACCCGTATAAACCGAATATTGCGTCGGGGCAAGGCCCTGATATTTGAGCTCTCCAATGCTAAGGCCTTGGTTATTCACTTAAAGATGACCGGGCAGTTAATCTACCCGGGTTCAAAAAGCAAAGAGCAAAAAGTCTCTTTTGGTTTTTCAGGTGGGGATAGCCTTGTCTTTAATGATCAGAGGCTCTTTGCGGAGATTAGGCTTATGGATGATTGGAGGGAGTTAAAGTTTATACAGGGCTTAGGGCCTGAACCAAAGGATTTAACGCTCTTAAAATTTCAAGATATGTTAGCGGGTAAAAAAACGAAAATCAAGCCTTTGCTTATGGACCAGAAGTTTATCTCTGGTATAGGCAATCTATATGCAGCAGAGATTTTGTTTGCTGCTAAGATTAATCCTGAGAAGAGGGCAAATAGCCTATCCAATAAAGAGAAAGAGAGGCTTTATAATGCTATGCGTAGCGTATTGGATGCGGCTATTAAGCATGGCGGTTCGTCTATTGATGACTATCTTCGCCTTTCAGGCGCAAAGGGAGAATATAAAAAATACCACAAGGTCTATGGTAGAGAAGGCAAGCCTTGTTTTATATGTAAAAGTTTAATCAAAAGAAGCGTGTTAGGTGGAAGGGGTACTTATTTTTGCCCTAAGTGTCAAAGGTAAGGACAGTGAAGCAGATAAAGCCGAAGATTATCTCTAATAAGCTCTTAACAAAGAGTTATTGGCGTTGTATTATGCGCGCTCCAGCTATTGCTAAAATTGCTAAGCCGGGGCAGTTTATAAATGTTAAGACAACCAGCGGGTTAGTTCCTCTTTTGCGTCGCCCCTTTAGCATACACAATATTGACGGAGCGGACTTAGAGGTTATTTATGATGTTGTCGGAGAAGGGACTAAGGCATTTTCTCAAAAAAGAAGCGGTGAGTATTTAGATATTATCGGGCCGTTAGGTAATGGATTTTCTCTGCCCGTATCTTCTAAGTACTTATTGATTGTTGTCGGGGGGGGAGTGGGTATTGCGCCGTTGTTTCTCTTAGCAAAAAAAGCGAAAACAAAAAATAAGATTGTTTTGATTGGTTCAAAGAACCAAGGAGAGCTTTTGTGTGAAAAAGAGTTTAAGGATATCGGATGTGATGTTAAAATATCTACGGATGACGGGTCTTATGGATTTAAGGGGCAGGTAACATCTTTATTAAGAGAGGTGCTTGATATTAAGAGAAGAGAAAAAGAAAGAATACTTATATATGCTTGCGGCCCTACACCGATGCTTAAAGAGGCCTTTAAGATTGCAACTACGAATGGCTTACCTGCGCAGTTTTCATTAGAGGAGCATATGGGTTGTGGCATAGGAGCCTGTTTAGGGTGTGTGGTAAAGACAAAAAATGGCCTAAAGAGGGTTTGTAAAGAAGGCCCGGTATTTAATGCTTCGGATTTAGTATGGTGAAGATATGAGTGTTAATCTTGCAGTTAATATAGGTAAACTTAAATTAAAGAATCCAGTGATGGTTGCCTCCGGAACCTTTGGCTATGCTAAAGAGTTTAAAGATTTTATTAATCTAAGAAGATTAGGGGCCATTGCAACAAAGACTATAACCTTAAAACCCCGTCAAGGTAATCCCCCTGTCCGTACCTGTGAAACTCCCTGTGGGATGCTTAATTCCATCGGTTTAGAAAATCCCGGGATAAATTCCTTTTTAAAGGATAATTTGCCTTTTTTGAAAAAGTTGCAGGTGCCCATTGTTATGAGTATTGCTGCGGAGGATAATCCTTCTGAATTTGTAGAGCTTACGAAGAGATTAAACAAATTAAGTTGTGTTGATGCCTTAGAGCTTAATATATCCTGCCCTAATATCGCAGGTAAGAGCGATTTAATTGCACAAGATAAGGATGCTACGTATGCAGTTGTCCGTTCTGTGCGTAAGGCCACAACTAAAACTTTGATTACTAAATTATCCCCCAATGTTACTTCTATTAGCGAGATTGCCGGCGCTGCGCAGGAAGCCGGCAGTGACGCAGTCTCTTTAATTAATACGCTCTCGGGTATGAGTATCGATATTTTTACCATGAGGCCAAAACTTGCGCAGGCTTTTGGAGGCTTAAGCGGCCCGGCAATAAGGCCGGTAGCTATTAAGATGGTCTGGGATGTCTATAATAAGATTAAAATTCCAATTATCGGAATGGGTGGTATAATAGATGCGCAAAGTGCATTAGAATTTTTTATCGCCGGGGCTACTGCTATAAGCGTAGGAACAGCTAATTTTATTAATCCTAAGGTAAGCGTTGAGATAATAGACGGGTTAAAAAGATACCTTAAAGATAAGAAGATACAAAATATTCAAAACCTTACCGGAAGCTTAATCTATGAAACCTGAGATAGTTTTGGCACTTGATGTGGATAATTTTCTTCAAGCGCGCCAGCTTGTGGATAAACTCTATCCTACTATTAAAACATTTAAGGTAGGAAGCCAGTTATTTACCTCATGCGGGCATAAGATTGTAGAGTTTATCAATAAAAAAGGCGCTAAGGTATTTTTAGACTTAAAATTTTTTGATATACCCAATACCGTTGCCAAGGCAGTTCGCGCAGCAACCCGCCTTAAGGTTAAGATGATGACCATGCATATCCTTGGCGATGAGGAGATGCTTAAGGCAGCGGTCTTTGCCGCGAAGGATGAGGCAAGGAGACTTCGCATAAAAAGGCCGCTTTTAATCGGGGTTACTGTATTGACTAGCAAGGAAGCGAAGATAAATGATGTTTTAATTTTAGCAAAGATGGGGATAGAGTCTGGTTTGGACGGAGTGGTCTGCTCTGCTAAGGAGGCAGGGGAAGTGCGTAAGAATATAAAAGGGGAGTTTGTTATCGTAACTCCGGGGCTAAGGGCAAGGGGTAGTTTTAAGAATGACCAAAAGAGGACTGCGACTATCCTTGAGGCAATCTCTGCAGGGAGTAATTTTTTAGTAGTCGGCAGGCCGCTCTTAGAAGCAACTAACCCTAAGGCAACCGCAAAAGCAATGTTAGGAGAGATAAATGCCGGAAGAGATTAAATCACTAATAGAAAAGATTCAAAAAGAAGGGATTCAAAAGGCATCCGATGAAGCGCTTAAGATAGTAGAAGAGGCCAAAAGAGAAGCCAAAAAAATATTACAGGATGCGCATGCAAAGGCAGAAGTTTTGCTTGCTCAGGCTAAAGAAGAGATATTAAAAAAGAAGGAGTCTTCCGATATTCTACTCAAGCAATCAGGGAGGGATTTTATCATCTCTTTGCGCAATCAGATTAATATAATCCTTAAAAATATTATTGCGCAGAAGGTCTCCGAGGCTCTATCTATTGAAGAGGTCTCTAAAATAATCAGCCTGATTATTAAAGAAAGTGCGGTAAGAGGGGGGATTGAGCTTGCCTTTAGCGAAAATGATTTGCTAAAAATAAAAGAATCTTTGTTAAGTTGCCTCTCGGAAGAGGTAAAGAAAGGCATAACCATAAAATCCAGCGAAGCTCTTTCCAAAGGCTTTACTATTAGCTTTGATTCCGGGAAGTCATACTTTGATTTTTCAGAACAGGCCTTATCAGAATATTTAAGCAGTTATTTTAATAAGGAGCTTTCCGATATATTGGATTTAAAATAATATGACGTCTTATTATATATATTTAATCTCCAGCCTTCCGGAATTACGCTTTGGGGATAAACCTCCCTTTTCATTAGAAGAATTTTTAAACATTTGTTCAAGGGCAATATCAGATAAAGATTTAGAGAGGTTAATAAAAGAGCTTACCTCTTTGTATGGCAGTATTGATAAGGGGCTTTTACCGAGGTTAAAAGAATGGAGAAGGTTTAACCGTTCCTTGCGCAATGAATTGGTAAAGTTACGCGCCAAAAGAAAGAACGAGGAAGCGCTTAAATATTTACGCGCAGACGATAATCCTTTTACGCCGGCGACACATACGGCACTTTTAGCATACCGTAATCGTAATATATTAGATGCTGAAAAATTTTTGGATTTAGAGCGTTGGCGTTTTTTAGACGGGTTATCTTGCGGGCACTACTTTGATATAATTCTATTGGTTATCTATGCTTTGAAACTTAAGATTTTGTTGCGTTGGGATAATGTTTATGCTTCGGATAAGGATAGGCTTTTAGAGGAAGCCTTAAAATAGGAGTTTGAATGGGAAAGATACGGAGAGGCTATATCCTTAAAATAAACGGGAATATGGTAAGCGTTTTTGTTGAGGGAGAGGTTATACAAAACGAAACTGCCTATATCCTCTATGCCGACAGAAAGCTTAAGGCTGAGGTTATAAGTGTGCGCGGTCAATTAGCTCAAATGCAGGTTTATGAGAATACCGCAGGGTTAAAGGTCAATGACAGGGTAGAGTTTGTTGAGGAGCTTGTCTCTGTTGAATTAGGCCCCGGACTGCTGGGCCAGATATTTGACGGCTTGCAAAATCCTCTGCCTGCCTTAGCCAAAGAATGCGGGTTCTTTTTGCAAAGAGGAGTTTATTTAGAGGCTTTGCCTAAGCAAGAGAAGTGGTATTTTACGCCTTTAGTTGAACCTAAAGTAAAGTTGATTTCCGGGCAGAGAATAGGTTTTGTCCCAGAGAAGATATTCCGCCATTACTGCATGGTTCCTTTTGGCTTAAAGGGTTCTTGGGAAGTGGTTGATATTGCCCGGGAGGGCGATTATTCCGTAGAACAACCCATAGCCCAATTAAAAGATGAAAAGGGCAAGATATGTGATGTCTTTTTGAAGCAGGTTTGGCCGATAAAAGTGCCTATTAATGCGTATCTTGAGAAGATAAAACCCTCCCAACCATTAGTAACAAAGATACGCCTTATAGACTCGCTCTTCCCCGTGGCATTAGGAGGGACGTATTGTATCCCCGGTCCGTTTGGCGCAGGCAAAACAGTCTTACAGCAACTAATCAGCCGGCATGCTCAGGTGGATATTGTGGTGATTGCCGCTTGCGGAGAGCGCGCAGGAGAAGTGGTGGAGATTCTAAAAACCTTCCCTAATATTACTGACCCTAGGACCAATAAGCCATTAAGCGATAGGACGGTAATTATCTGTAATACAAGCTCTATGCCTGTTGCCGCAAGAGAATCCAGCGTATATACCGCAGTTACCATAGCTGAATATTACCGGCAGATGGGGCTTAATGTATTGCTCCTTGCTGATTCAACTTCCCGTTGGGCGCAGGCGATGCGCGAGATGTCCGGTAGGCTTGAAGAGATTCCCGGGGAGGAGGCTTTTCCTTCGTATCTTGAATCACGCATAGCCTCATTTTATGAGCGGGCAGGGATAGTAAGGCTTTATGATCAAGGTTTTGGCTCTGTTACTATCGGAGGGACAGTAAGCCCTGCTGGAGGAAACTTTGAAGAACCGGTAACGCAGGCGACCTTAAAAGTAGTCGGGGCTTTTCACGGGTTATCCCGGGAGCGTTCAGACTCAAGAAAGTATCCTGCGATAGATCCTTTAATAAGTTGGAGCAAGTACAGTAGCTTTATTGACGGAAAAGAGCGGGATAGGGTGCATTCTCTTTTGATAAAGGGGAATAATATCTTTCAGATGATGAAGGTCATAGGAGAAGAGGGGACGTCCCTTTTAGATTACATTACCTATCTTAAGGGGGAGTTTTTTGATGCGGTCTATCTTCAGCAGAACGCCTTTGATCCTGTTGATGAAGCTACTATACAAGAGAGGCAGGAGTATCTCTTTGGTTTTATCCGTAATATCTTAGAAGGAGAGTTTAGTTTTCAAGATAAAAATAGCGCCCTGCAATTTTTCCAGAAGCTTAAGCAGTTATTTAAGGGTTGGAACAGCGCTGATTTTGGCTCCGAAGAATTTAGAAAAATAGAAGCAGAGATAAAAGGATTGCTTAAAGAGAACCGGGTACCTATTGAGGGGGTAATAAGTGAATAAGGTTTATACTAATATTATACAGATTGCCGGAGATGTTATTACGGTGGAGGCGGATGCAATAGGTTATATGGATATCGCCGAGGTTACGACTCGCCACGGGGTATCTTTGGCCCAAGTGATAAGATTAGACGGAAAAAAGGTTTCTTTACAAGTTTTTGCCGGTAGCAAAGGGGTATCCACAAAAGATAAGGTGCGGTTTTTAAATCATCCTATGCGCATTGCAAGCGGAGAAGAGCTTTTGGGTCGTATCTTTAACGGAAGCGGTGCACCTCTTGATAATGGCCCGGTATTATCTAAAAACCTTATAGATATAGCCGGTCCTTCGGTAAATCCGGTAAAAAGGATTATTCCGAGAAAGATGATTCGTACCGGCGTACCGATGATAGATATATTTAATTCTTTGGTAGAATCGCAGAAGCTTCCTATTTTTTCTATTGCCGGTGAGCCGTATAATGAGCTTTTAGCGCGCATAGCTACTCAGGCCGAAGTTGATATTATAATTTTAGGGGGGATGGGGCTTAAGCACGATGATTATTTATTCTTTCGTCAAGCCCTTCAGGAGAATGGCGCTATCTTTCGTTCAGTTTTTTTTATTCATACCGCGGCTAATCCCGTGGTTGAATGTTTATTAGTCCCGGATATAAGCTTAGCCGTAGCCGAAGATTTTGCCTTAAAAGGAAAGCGCGTCTTAGTCTTGCTTTCAGATATGACTAATTTTTGCGATGCCTTAAAAGAGGTGGCTATAACTATGGAGCAGGTTCCTTCTAACCGAGGTTACCCCGGGGATCTTTATAGCCAATTAGCCTTACGTTATGAAAAGGCGGTTGATTTTGAAGGCGCAGGGTCAATTACAATCCTTGCTGTTACTACCATGCCCGGGGATGACGTTACTCATCCTGTCCCAGATAACACTGGCTATATTACTGAAGGCCAGTTTTATCTTAAGGGAGGGGTTATCGAACCTTTTGGCTCCCTCTCTCGTTTAAAACAACAGGTAAATGGCAAGACCCGTTCCGACCATAGGATATTGATGGATACTATGATACAGCTTTTTGCAGATTACCGCTCTACGCTTGAGAAGCAGTCAATGGGGTTTAAGATGAGCCCTTGGGATGAGAAGCTCCTTAAATACGGAGTGCTATTTGAAAAGGAGCTCATGTCTTTAAAGGTGAATATCCCGTTGGAGCAAGGGTTAGATTTAGGCTGGAAGATACTGGCTAAAGTTTTTACCCCTGAAGAAACCGGGATAAGGCGTTCTATAATTGAAGAGTATTGGCCTAAGTAAAGAGCCTTAAAGGACGTTGATAGTATGCCTAAGATAAAATTTACAAAGGGAGAGCTAAAGCGCCAACGCGATGCATTAAGGCAATACTTGCGCTATCTACCCACCTTACAACTTAAAAAGCAGCAGCTGCAACTTGAAATTCTCCGTCAGGTTTCTATCTTGGAGGAGAAATCCTTTGCCCTTGATAAAAAGATTAAAGAGGCCATGTTCTGGATAGGGTTGCTTAGCGACAAAGATACGGATATCAAGCCCTTTCTTACTCCCCAAGAGATTAAATCTAAAGCGATAAATATAGCCGGGATAGATATCCCTGTTTTTACAGAGGTATTATTTACCCCTGCGGATTATGATTTATACGAGGCTCCGCTATGGTATGATTTAGGGATTGAATCTTTAAAAAGCATAGTATCTTTACGTATAGAGATAGAGTATATCAAGAAAGGGCTTTTTATTTTACGCAGAGAGTTAGATATTGCCACACAAAGAGTTAATCTTTTTGAAAAAGTTAAAATCCCGGAGGCAGAGGAGAATATCCGCTTAATTAAAATATATATCGGAGATCAGCTCTCTAATGCCGTGGGGCGCAGTAAGATTGCAAAGCGTAAGATAGAAGCATTATCCTTAGAGGAGATAGTAGTATGATTGTTAAGATGAAGAGAGTAATCTTAATAACCCAAGAAAAAGACGCCAACTATCTTCTTGAGAGGATAAGGAGGTTGGGGCTTTTACACATTGAGCATCTAACTCTTCCTAAGGGAGAGAGGCTTGACTATTTAAATAGCCAGATAGCCTTATTAAAACAGGCAGTATCTTTACTGGAGTCAGAATGCAATAAAGGAATAGCTATTTCTTTAAAAGAGACTAAAGAGAGCTTAGCCTCTTTAGCGCGCCATGTAATTGATTTACATAAACGCTATCTTCAGCTTAAAGAGTATTCTTTAAGCCTTGCCTTAAAGATTGAGAGTATTAAAGAGTGGGGGGATTTTGAGCCCAAGGAGATGGAGAGGTTAAAGGATAAAGGCATAATTGCCCGGCTTTACAAGTTATCCGACGAACAGATTAAAGCCTTGCCCAAAGGGGCGTATTTAGAAAAATTATCAAGGCAGGGAAAGATTAATAATTGTCTTGTGCTGGCCCAAGCAGAAACAGATATTCCCTTTAAGCATATAGAATACCCTAAGGGTTCGTTAAGCAAGATGCAGGCAAGACTATCGGAGAATAATAGGGCGTTAGAGAAGATTAGGGAGGAGTTTTTAAAATATACCGCGTATCTTAATGCCTTTAGGGGCGCTTTAAAGGAGCTTATAAAAGAGTCTGAGTTTTTTGAGGCGCTATTAGGGATGCCTCAAGAAGGCGGTATCTCATATATAAAAGGCTATGTTCCTTTTGATGCGGTAGATATTTTAAAGAAGGTATCTAAAGAGGAGGGGTGGGGGTTTTTAATAACCGATCCGTCGGAAGAGGATAATGTTCCGACTTTAGTGCGCAACCCTAAATGGGTAAGCATAATTGAGCCGGTCTTTAAGATGATTGAGGTTGTCCCGGGGTATAGGGAGTTGGATATCAGCCTTTGGTTTTTAATATTCTTTTCAATATTCTTCGGAATCTTAATCGGGGATGCCGGGTATGGGGGAGTGTATCTTTTGATTACTTTATTAGCCCAAAAGAGATTGAAAGGGAAGTTTAAAGATGGGTCAATATTTATACTTTTATACCTTTTAAGCGGATGTGCGATTGCTTGGGGGGCTTTAACCGCTACTTTTTTTGGGCAAGAGTGGCTTCCTTTGTGGGTTAAACCGGTTTTGCCTGCTTTACGCAATGACAGGAATATGCAGACATTTTGTTTTTTTCTCGGGGCTTTGCATTTAAGCATAGCGCATTGCTGGCGGGCAATTATAAAGTTTCCGGCATTGGCATTTTTATCGGATATAGGCTGGAGCTTGATACTCTGGACAGTATTCTTTATCGCCCGGACGCTCGTCTTAGGGGCTTCTTTGCCGGGCTTTTACCTTGCCCTGCTTATTCCGGGGGTTATCTTAGTCGTATTTTTTAGTAACCCTCAGAAAAATATTTTAAAGTCTTTCGGAGGCGGTTTAGGGGCTTTGTTATTAAATATAATGAATAACTTTACGGATGTTATCTCTTATATCCGGCTTTTTGCCGTGGGCTTAGCAACCTTAGCTGTTGCCGATGCCTTTAATAATATGGCTATAGGTATAGGATTTAATAGCTTATTTTCGGGGGTCCTTACTTCTTTGATACTTTTTGTAGGGCATGCCTTAAATATTATACTCGGTCCGCTCTCTATCCTTGTTCACGGGGTAAGGTTAAATGTGCTTGAGTTTTGTAGCCATTTAGATATAAAATGGAGCGGGTTTAACTATAAGCCGTTTACGGAAAAATAACATTTTAAAAAAAGGAGCTCTTATGGAGACAGGATTAATTTTACAACTTAAAGATTTAGGTGCCGCAGCATCTTTGGGGTTAGCTGCTCTTGGTTCAGGCCTTGGCGCAGGCGTAGCAGGCATGGCGGTAGTCGGGGCTTGGAAGAGGTCATTTGTTCAAAATAAGCCTGCTTCTTTTATGTTGCTTGTTTTTGTAGGAGCGCCGTTAACCCAAACTATCTACGGGATGATACTGATGAATAAGATGGCTGATTTGCTTAGTAAAGGTATTTATGCCTGGGATGTAGGTATCTTTTGCGGAATAGCAATGGGTTTATCGGCGTTTATGCAGGGTAAGGCAGGAGCTTGTGCCGCGGATGCTATGGGTGAAACGGGAAAAGGTTTTGGCAACTACCTTGTAGTCTTAGGTATTATTGAAACAGTTGCTTTATTTGTTATGGCCTTTTCTTTGGGGCTATTAGGAAAGCTTGCGGGATAAAGTATTTATTTTTTAAAAAGAGGGAGGATGCTATGAAGAAGTTATTTACTATACTCTTAGGGGTTTTGCTTATTGCAGGGTGTGCCTCTGCTGCTAAGCACCGTCAGTTAACTCAGGATGATAGCGCAGATAAGATTACCGTGGGTAAGGTTCAAAGAGAGATTAAGGTTGGGATGTCTTCTGCGCAAGTAGCAGAAGCTTTAGGTTCTCCTAATATCGTTACTACTGATGAGGAGCGTAGGGAGGTGTGGGTCTATGATAAGGTCGCAAGAGAGGTAAGTTACTCAAGTAGCGAGGCAGGAGCATCTTTGATACTATTTGGCGGGGTTGGCTCTTCGGGCGCCTCATCCTCTACGCAGAGGACTTTGACTATTATAATAAAGTTTAATAAGGAAGGGAAGGTACGCGACTTTAGTTATCACTCCTCTAAGTTTTAATTCCTATGGTTAAAAGGCATGCATTTATTTTAGCCTCTTTTTTGCTTTTTACTGTGGCAGGGTGCATAACCACTGCTTCTTCTCAGGCCTTTAAAGCCTCAGAGCCAACCTTACAGTTACGCCAGATAGAGACACGGCAATTTGACACAAAAGATGAGATTAAGGTTCTCTCTGCTACTGCCGCTGTTTTACAGGATATGGGCTTTACTCTAACTGAGGTTGAGAAAAGGCTCGGGTTGATTGTCGGTTCAAAAGAGAGGGATGCTACTGTGCCGGAGCAGGTTGTTATGGCAGCTTTTATAGATATGCTAGGTTCTAGTAGGGGCTCGTCATCAAATGCCATGGCGCAGATAGACTCTGTTCAAACGATACTCGTATCATGCGTTACTAGGCTTAACCTTGAAAGAAGCAAGGTCTTTGTTAGGGTGAATTTTCAGAGGGTAGTTTATAACCGTATGAACCAGGTTTCAAGATTAGAGACATTAAAGGACCCTCAGATATACGAAGGTTTTTTTAATAAATTATCAAAGTCTATCTTTTTGGAGGCGGATAAGATATGAAACGCAAAAAGACGATATTTTTAGTTCTTATTTTTACGGTATTTTTAGTATCCGGTTGTGTTACTACTTCTCAAGAGCGCATACTTGATTTAAGCGAGGACCAGTTAAAATTACGGAGTATGCAGACAAGGATGTTTGAGACTGCTGATAAGGAGAAGATGATGCGTAGCACCATGGCTACCTTGCAGGACCTTGATTTTGTCCTTACTAAGGCGGATTACGAATTAGGGATTATTACCGCTACTAAGTTTGTAAATAATCAGGTTTTAAAGATGACGGTTATCGTAAGAGAAAAGGATAAGAACCGGCTCTTAGTCAGGGCAAATGCGCAGTATGGGATAAAGGCGATAAACTCGCCCCAGCCCTATCAGGATTTCTTTGATGCCTTAGGTAAATCTGTCTTTTTAACCGCACACCAGATAGATTAAATCCTTTTATTGAAATAGCTCTTATTTTAAGTTAAAATAGTTTTATATAAAGGGCGATTAGCTCAGCTGGTTAGAGCGTCTGACTTACATTCAGAAGGCCAGGGGTTCAAGTCCTCTATCGCCCACCATAAATAAAAAAAGCAGGCGTCTTTATAACGCCTGCTTTTTTATTAACAGTATTTAATTAGTCACCGTATACGGTTGTAGTGTATTCTCCGTAAAGGCCAAGGATATTCTTGGCATCATAGTCAACATACTTTATTGTCTTAATTCCGCCATTGGCAGCAGCAGCCCTAATGCTGGCATCGCCGGTTGCAACTAAGCTAAGAATAGAAGTAGCCTTTGCCACACCAACTTTGCTATAAGACATTGCTCCGGTAGCAGATACAGGGGCCTTAACCTCCGTATATAAGCTACCCATAGGAAACGGTGTTGCGCATCCTACTAATAATACCGCAAAAGATAAAACAATTGCCATTAAACCTATTTTTTTCATCTCCCCTCCTTTCTAAAGAGGTATTTTAGCATTTTAATTATATTTTGCAACCATTTTTATCTTGCCGGTATATTACATTTAAACCCTTGACGCTTTTAATAAAAAATCGTATAATTACTCTGCTTTAAGGGCCCGTGGTGTAGCC
>JBASUY010000058.1:0-2574 GCA_049275655.1 Candidatus Omnitrophota bacterium
TACCGGATTTGTTACTGATATGGAACTGATTCCAACTCTCAGAGGCCTCACCGTTCCGGAAATGCACGAGAACTACAGCCGCGGCTTCAATAAGACAGTAAACCTGAACATTGCCTACAACAGGAGCTTTGGTCCGCACTCAGTCAGCGTCTACACAGGATATGAACAATACAATACCTATTCGAATAATTTCTATGCATTCCGCAGATATTACATCTCGAATATTGTTCAGACCCTGGATGCGGGAGGAGAAACAGATAAAACAAATTCCGGCGGCAAGTCCATATATGCAAGGAAATCATGGATGAGTCCAGTCTAAAAAGGTCATATTCAAAAATAGGGATTTAATTTCACATTTAACTGTTAATAAGTGCAGCTTGTAATATACAGTAAATCAAATGGATAACAATTTATCAACAACATTATAAAGAGCTTATAATCAACGAGTTAAATGTTTCACGTGGAACATATATATTTGAATATCAGAGAAATAATAGTTATGTTTGCTTACGTAAAATAAAATCACAAGCGACATGTTTAAAGCAAACAATCAGCCTTCATTATTCAGTTTTGAAAACGAGCTTGGCAAAAAGATGCGCGAAGCGCTGGAGGGTTCGAAAGAGAAATGGTTTTATCATCTGGTATTAAGGAATATCAACGAGGATGATTTCAGGGAATTGTATTCAGATAAAGCAAGCCGTCCAAACACCCCGATAAACATTTTGGTTTCTTCTTTGATTTTAAAGGAACTCAAAGGGCTAAGTTATGATGAGCTGATGGAAAGCGTGATGTTCGATTTGCGTTTTAAAATTGCACTGGGACTTGCAAGCATTGGTGAAGTGCCGTTTTCAAGGTCAACACTTTTCAATTTTCAAAACAGGGTTCTGGAGTATGAACTGGGAACAGGGATAAATTTGATTGAAAAGGTTTTTGACTGTCTTTCAGCCGGGCAAATTAAGGAATTGTCGATAAAGGCTGATATCCAAAGGAGCGATTCCACGCTGGTTGCCTCCAATATCAAAAGATATTCCAGGCTCCAATTATTGATCGAAATCCTGGTACGACTGGAGAGGATACTGGGAGAAGAAGACGAACAATTTATAGGAAAACAGATAGAGCCCTATTTGAAAAAAGGGGCGGATAAATACATTTACGGTTTAAAAGCGAAACAGTTACCCTGTGAACTGGAAAAACTTGGCAAGGTATATTTTACTGTCTATGAATGGATCAGCAGAAAGGAACACTATCAGGGGAAAAAGGAATTTATTAATTTTCAAAGAGCATACAGTGAACATTTTGTTGTTGTGGAACGGGAGGTAGTTCCAAGGCCGGCAGAAGAACTAAACAGTAGTATGTTACAATCACCCGATGATCCGGATGCCACCTACCGGCAAAAACAAGGGAAGCACTATAAAGGATTTACAATAAATGGCACTGAAACAGCCAACCCGGAAAATCCGCTGCAGCTTATCACTGATATTTCGGTAAATCCCAATAACATTGATGACAGTCAGATACTGAATGAGAGAGTGGATAAAATAATTGAAAAGACTCCTGAGCTGAATGAAATACATACAGATGGCGGTTATGGTAGTGAGGAGAGTGACAAAAAATTTGAAAAACTGGAAATAACCCATGTAACGACGGCGGTCAGGGGGAGGGAAAGCGAGGTAGAGAAAAAAATTGAACGGACCGCCCAATCCCCTGATGTATACACGGTAGAATGTCCTTTTCAAAAAGTTGAATCCACGCCTACTAAAAAACGCTACAAAGTCCGATTTGATATGACTATCTGCAGGCAGTGCCCGTTGAGAGATAAGTGTCAAATATTCAAGAATAAGGGACGATATTATTTTACCCATGAAGACTACCTGCAAAACAAGCGTAACGGGAATATCCTGAATATCCCGGAAGAACGTCGTAAGATCAGACCCAATGTTGAAGCATTGATGAATGAATTCAAAATAAGGACGCCAGGTGGAAAATTAAAAGTCAGGGGATTATTTAAAGCAACTCTGTTCGCGTTTAATACCGGGATCGCCATTAATTTTGGAAGGATATACCGGTTTATTGCCAAAAATGGGCTTACAGACGGGTTTGATGAGTCAAAACCCAAGGTTTTAGACGATATTATGTTAAACATTGACTGTTTATTGCAAAAATCAATGATTTTTACGCGTAATTTTTTCACTCGATGGATTTACCGGGAATATTATAGTTCCAGAGGCATCTTTTTGGCAAATATGCCAATAATACAAACTTAAAATTAATGTGTTTTTAAACTGGACTCATTGATTTATTCATCAGTCTTCCGAATAACCAATATTTCCATGATGGTTCCGGGAGAGATCAGTACCCTGACCGGCCCTCCATGCGATTCACAATAATATCGAACTTTTCGGTCAGATCAGTGTCCGTCTCTGCCAGCTTCCTCCATTCGTCAGTACCATATACTCCGGCCAGGGTATAATCAAAGGGTGTGAATTTTATTCTCCGGGCGACAGTAAGCTTTCTGAACCTGAAATCAAATTTTGCCGGATCCATAAACAGGGGATCTGCAATCAGGGAATGAAC
>JBASUY010000059.1:0-39471 GCA_049275655.1 Candidatus Omnitrophota bacterium
TCGCGGGTGAATCTTCCCCCGCTCCCCCTTTTAAGTTCTCGTCTTAACAATGTTTAATGAGCCTCCCGAGACTCGAACTCGGCACACGCGGCTTAAAAAGCCGCTGCTCTACCGGATGAGCTAGAGGCCCAAATTTAAAATTCCAAGACTTCCTTTTCCTTGTTCTTTAAAAGCTCATCTACCTTTGCCGTATATTTATCTATCTGTTTTTGCAATTCATCTATACTGCGAAACTTATCATCTTCGGATATAGCCTTATCCTTCTCTAATTTTTCTAATAACTCCTTTGCATCGCGCCTTATAGTCCGAAGGGATATCCTGCCGTCTTCAGCTTTCTTATGTATTACCTTAGCTAATTCTTGGCGCCTCTCTTTAGATAATTGAGGAACAGAAAGCCGGACAACCTTCCCGTCATTAGAAGGGGTAATCCCGAGGTTAGACTTTAATATAGCCTTTTCTATCTCCGGTATTACTGATAAATCCCAAGGCTGGATAACTAAAAGATGCGCATCCGGGGCAGATATCGAAGCTAACTGCTTAAGGAGCGTAGGTGTACCGTAATAATCAACATATATGCCTTCTACGAGAAGAGGATTGGCCCTGCCGGTACGAACCTCTGAAAACTCCCTGATTACAGAATCAAAGGCCTTCTTCATCTTATCTTCTGCCACGTGTAAAACATCTTTAGTCGTCATATCAAACCCTCCTGATATTATTAACGAGCAATAGAAAAATATTTAAGCCACAAGCGTGCCGATTTTTTCCCCTAAAACAACCCGCTTGATATTCCCGGGTTTATGCAGGTTAAATACCACTATAGGAAGCTTATTATCCATACACAAACTAACTGCGGTAGCATCCATAACCTTAAGCCCTTTATTTAAGACTTCAATATATTTTAACTTTGTAAATCTCTTTGCCCTCTTTACTTTCTTTGGGTCCGCAGAATATACGCCGTCAACTTGAGTACCTTTAAGTATTGCATCGGCATTAACCTCCACCGCCCTAAGGGCAGCTGCGGTATCAGTAGTAAAATAAGGATTCCCTGTCCCAGCAACAAATACAACAACTCTTCCTTTTTCAAAGTGCCTTATAGCGCGCCTTCTTATGTAAGGCTCGGCAATCCGCTCCATGCCAATAGCAGTCATAACTCGCGTAGGAACGCCTGATTTCTCCAATACATCCTGTAGGGCTAAACCATTAATAACCGTAGCAAGCATCCCCATATAATCGGCTATCGTCCTATCCATATCCAATCCGCGCGAACCAATATTCTCTCTTCCGCGGAAGATATTCCCTGCCCCTAAAACAACTGCCACATCCACCTTCAGGCTACGGACCTCTTTAATCTGACGGGAGATAGATAATAGGACTGCGTGGTCTATACCATGAGGCTTTTTCCCTTGCAAGGCCTCGCCGCTTAACTTAAGCACTATTCTTTTATAAACCGAGGGCATTGGTATTATTCACCTATCTTATAACGCATAAAGCGGCGTATCAAGATATTTTCTCCGAGCTTCGCTACTATGCTTCCTAAATAATCATTTATTGTTATGGACGGGTCTTTTACAAAAGATTGCTCTAAGAGGCAATTATTTTTATAAAAATCTTCCCTGTTCTTTTCGTTATCTAAAACCTCTTTGGGGACGTCATCCTTCTTTAAATAAAGCGGGCTTGTTGCTGCTATTTGCATAGCAAGATCTTTTGCAAATTGCACAAAATCTTCATTGCGCGCAACAAAATCAGATTCGCAATTTATCTCAAGCAAAACTCCGATTTTATTCCCGTGATGTATATACGCCTCTACCCTTCCTTCCTTTGCAACGCGGGATTGCTTTTTAGCTGCAATCTCAAGGCCCTGCTTACGCAAGAGAACCGCTGCTTTTTTAATATCTCCTTTAGCTTCTTCAAGGGCTTTCTTACAATGTGCAACACTTGAAGAAGTCATTTCGCGCAACTCTTTAATTAACTCTACAGGTATCTTCATCTTACATTACGCCTTTCTTTTTCCTTTAACCTTAAGCTCAGGCCCTTTTGCATGCCCTTTCTTAAGCGGCTTATCAGCCTCGCCTTCGGATTCTATATTTTCTACCATCTCTTCTATCTCTTTTATCTTACTCTCTTCTTCCGGCAGCAAAGCTACATCCTCTTCCTTAGCAGGCTCTTCTATCTTTACCCCCTCCTGGCTTAAGTAAGAGAGGAACTTCTTTCTGCCCTCTATAATCGTATCGGTAATAATACCTGCCACCGCTTTAATAGATTTAGTAGCATCGTCGTTGCCGGGTATAGGATAATCTATAAGATCAGGGTTAGAGTTAGTATCGATTAAGGCTACTATCGGAATGCGCAACTTCCTTGCTTCTTTAACCGCAGTATCCTCCTTACAGGTATCTACTATAAACATCGCCTTAGGCATCTTCTCCATGGAGACAATGCCGGAAAAATTTTTATTTAACTTGGCTAATTCTTTTTCTAAACCGGCAGCTTCTTTTTTGGTAAGCTTAGCAAAGGTACCATCCTGACGCATATTTTCTATCTCTTTAAGGCGGTTAATGCTCTTTTTTATTGTCGTAAAATTAGTAAGCATCCCCCCAGGCCAACGGTCAGTAACATAATACATCCCGCATCGGATAGCCTCATTCTGCATAACCTCCTGAGCCTGTTTCTTAGTCCCCACAAACAATACGAACTCTCCTTTAGAGGTTATATCCATTAGAAAATCCTTAGCGCGGTTAATACACTCCTCGGTCTTTTCTAAGTCAATAATATAAATCCCGCTTCTTGAACCAAAAATAAATTTCTTCATTTTTGGGTTCCAACGCTTAGTCTGATGCCCAAAATGAACACCAGCTTCCAATAATTGTTTTATCAAATCTGATGGCACGTTTTATTCCCCCTGTTAAATTGTTAATATAATTCTCCTCATCTTAAAACAAACAATTAGTGTAGTATTATAATCAAAAAAAGGGGAGTTTGCAACTATTTTTGCATCTTTTGAATAGAATAAAGGCTCTTATACAAGCCATCCTTATCTAAAAGCTCCTGGTGCGTCCCCTCTTCGGCAATATTCCCCTTATCCATAACTATTATCCTATGTGCGTTGCGCACGGTAGAGAGCCTATGTGCGATAACAAATACGGTCCTGCCTTCCACAAGCCTGTCTAAGGCATCCTGGACTACCTCTTCAGAACGGGAATCTAACTGAGAGGTGGCTTCATCAAGGATTAAAATCGGAGGATTTTTTAAAAGCGCGCGCGCTATTGCTATTCTTTGGCGCTCTCCCCCAGAGATACGCATCCCCCTATCTCCGATAAATGTATCATACCCTTTAGGAAGCCTAATTATAAAATCATGGGCATTGGCCTGACGCGCTGCCTCCTCTATCTGTGCCTCTTTAGCCTCCGGATTGCCATAAGCTATGTTATTTCTAATACTATCATTAAAAAGAACCGTCTCCTGCGAGACAATACCGATTAAACCACGCAAGGATTTTAAACTAATCTCTTTTATATCCACTCCGTCAATAAGTATCCTGCCTTGCTGAGGATCATAAAAACGCGGGATTAAATCCAAAAGCGTTGTCTTGCCCGTTCCACTAGGGCCTACAATCGCCAACATTGAACCATAAGGAACCTCCATACTTATCCCCTTAAGGACCTGATTATCCCCGTAACTAAACCAGACATCTTCAAAGGTTATATGCCCTTGAAAGGATTTAATTTGCAAGGCCTTTGAGGATTCAACAACAGAAGGCTTAGAATCCAATACTTCGTATATCCTCGCGCTAGCTGCTACTGCCTGCTGATTTAAAGAATTAACTTGGCTTAACTTTTTAAAAGGGCGGATAGTAGATAATAAAGAGCCGATAAAAAGCCCGAAAACTCCGAAAGAGATGCGCCCGGCTATAACCTCTCTTCCCCCCAAATAAAAAACAGTAACACCCGCAAGGCAACCTAAAATCTCGGTAACCGGGCTTAAAAGCAATGTACGCTTAATTGATTTCATTGAAATACGGTAGGCGTCATTATTAATTTTATTAAACTTCTTAATTTCATAGGGCTCCATATTAAATGCCTTAACAATTCTAGCGCCCGTGATAGTCTCGTACAATACGGAGTTTATATCTGCCGCGTTCTCCTGAGAGGTGCGCGACAATTTCCTTAATTTCTTGCCAACCTTAGAGATAGTCACCCCGAGTATGGCTAAAGGAGGAAGTATAAATATAACAAACTTAGGATATATAAGTAAAGTTAGGGTAAAAAATATTATAACCTGCGAACCCTGATATACTAAATCCGTAGAACCGTAAGATACGGCATTCTCAACTACCCCGACATCGTTTGTTATGCGCGACATCATCTCCCCGCCGCGTTTATGGGTAAAGTAATCTAACGATAGCTCCTGAAACTTTGTATAAAGCTTTGCCTTTATGTCCCTTATTATCCGTTGGCCTACATCAGACATAAGATAACTTTGCAAAAAACCGAAGGCGCCCTTTAATATAAAAAGCAGGATAATCGCAAGCGCCATATACCCTAAAAGCGCCTCAGCAGAAATAACGTTTATCTTTTCTATAAGGTTATCTAAAAAACCGGGGAGTTTCGCCGGGATTATAATCTTTTTATTGGTAAGAACCTTATCTGCCAGAGGGACCATCATCGCAAGGGAGACTCCGTCAAAAATAGCAGAAAACCCCATACAGATTGTAGCAAAGATAAAGGTGCCCAGATACGGCTTAATAAACCTTAGCAGCTTAAAATAATCACGCATATCCTAATCTCCTATAAAAAAATATTCTATCATAGCAATTATATTTTGTCGAGCCTCAGTTTGCAATTTTTTTAAGGAAAAATTTATATTGCAAGAGGCGTAGCTCTTTGCTATCATTCTTTTATGGAAAAGGTTATTAGGATTGCGGTTATCGGCACCGGGCATCTGGGTAAAATACACGCTAAGCTCTATAAAGAAACCCCCGGATGCTCCCTTGAAGCTATCTGCGATACTGACAGCAACACTTTGGATTCAGTATCCAAAGAGCTTGGGGTTTTAGGGGTAAGCGATTACCGTAAACTTTATGACAAGATAGACGCAGTAAGCATCGTTACTCCTACAAAAACGCATTTTAAGATAGCCTATGACTTCTTAAATAATAAGATACATACTCTAGTAGAAAAACCATTTACGCTCACAACAGAAGAGGCAGACAAGTTAATTAAAATAGCATGTGCTAACAACTTAACCCTACAGGTCGGGCACATAGAAAGGTTTAACTCCGCCTTTAACGCGACAAGAAAGATAATCAAAGACCCTAAGTTTATTGAATGCCACCGCCTCTCCCCCTTTCCTAACCGCTCGCTTGATGTAGGCGCGGTATTGGATATAATGATCCACGATATAGATATTATTTTAGGGCTAGTTAATTCGCCCATAGAGAGGATAGAGTCTGTAGGGGTAGACGTCCTCACGCGCTTTGAGGATATCGCCAACTCCAGGATAACCTTCAAAAATGGCTGCGTGGCTAACCTTACCGCCAGCCGCGTATCTGAAGAAGTGATGCGCAAGATACGCATATTCCAAAAGAACACCTATATATCTTTAGATTATAACAACGCTATAGCTAAGGTCTACCGCAAGGAACTCTTCAAAATATCTAAAGAAGACCTGCCGATTGAAAAAGAGCAACCCTTAAAAAAAGAGCTGGAATCTTTTATTGACTGCGTCCGCAACAACAAAGAGCCGATAGTAAGCGGAAGGGTTGCGCGCGAAGCATTGGATTGCGCACTAAAGATACAAAACCAGATATGGAACAAAAAAATATCCTTATAGTTTGCGGCGAATCTTCCGGGGAGATGCGCGCTGCAGAACTGGTTGAAGAATTAAATAAGTTAAACCGAAATATAAAATTTTTTGGCATCGGCTCTCAATTACTGCAAAGCAAGGGCGTTGAGATTCTCTACGATATAAAAGGGCTTTCAGTAATGGGAATCTCCGACCTTTTAAAAAGGCTACCCCGTTTCTTCGCCTTAAAAAAACTCCTCTTAAGCAAAATAAACTCTTTGGAGATTAAAGCAGTTATCTTAGTAGATTTCTCGGGTTTTAATTTAAGGCTGGCTAAAAAAATCAATAATGCTATCCCTGCTATTTATTACGTCTCGCCTCAAGTCTGGGCATCGCGCCCGGGAAGGATAAAGATACTTCAAAAATATATAAAAAAAATTGTGGTCTTATTTAAATTTGAACGCGAATTCTACGCAAAAAACGGAATTGAGGTTGACTGGGTAGGGCATCCGCTTATAGACATTGTAAAACCAACCCTATCTAAGAAATACCTGCAAGAAAACCTTAAGTTAACCGACGAGAAAACCACCATAGCGCTCTTGCCGGGCTCAAGAAGACAAGAAGTAAAAAGGATCCTTCCGATTATGCTAAAAAGTGCTGCCATCTTAAGAAAAGAATTAAACGCGCAATTTATAATAGCTAAGTCTCCGCAGGTTGATTGGAGAGATTATAATAATCCTTTAAAAAAATTCAAACTTGATATAAAAATAGTTGAAGGCAAGCCATACGATTGTATGAATATCGCCGATTTCTGCCTCGTATGTTCAGGAACGGCAACCCTGGAAGCGGCAATCATGGAAAAACCGTTTGTAGTTATATATAAAACAACCCTGCTTAATTACCTTCTCTACAGGCCCTTGATTAAAGTTCCTTTCATCGGAATCATAAATATTATCAATAATAAAAAAATTGTCCCGGAGTTTATACAGTTTAACGCAAAGCCAAAAAGAATCATAAAGAGCGTAACCTGTATCTTAAAAAATAACGAAGAGCTAAAAAAAATGCGGGATAATCTAATTAAAGTTAAATCCTCCCTTGGCAGGCCAAACGCAGCATCACGGGCAGCAGAGGCTATCCTTCCGTTACTTAAAAAATAAAGAATACTCTTTTTTAAAAAAGATAAGCCTATTTAGCGTCTCTTATACGCTCTTCCACAGGCGGATGGTCAAAAAAGAAAAACTTAATTAAAGGGTTTACGGATCTATCGGCGAGATTCTGTTCGGATAACTTATTCATCATTGAAATAAAAGCGCCTTTTAAGCCTGTTACCGTAAGCGCCATCCTATCCGCACCCCTTTCAAACCTTCTACTGATAAAAGCCTCTAAGGGGCGGGTAATTACGCTAAGCAAAAGAAAATAAAGCACAAGCAGAGGAATTGCTGCAACCTCGCGCAAAGATAAAAACCCAAAGGCCTCTAAAAAAAACCTGCTTGTTTTAAAGATAACGTAAAAATTAAAGGCAGTTACTAAAGAATTACAGGCAATTAACTTTAAGAGATGCCTTAAGCGGTAGTGCGCAAACTCATGCGCTAAGATAACCTCTATCTCATCAATAGTATATTTGTCTTTTAGGGTATCGGCGAGTATAACGCGCCGGGTCTTTCCTACGCCGACAAAAGCGGCATTTGCCTTTAAGGTCTTACTACTAAAATCAATCTCAAAACAATCCAACAATTTTATATTCATCTTAGAAGCCAAACGCATAATCCTCTCTCGTAAAAGATTATCATCAAGCCTCTTGTATTTAAAAAACAAAGGGATTATAACCACCGGAAGGATCTTAGCAAGTATAAGGCTAAAGAATACCCAGAATAACGACATCGCCAGCCACCAGGCACGCGGAAGGCAACCTAAAATAAAATAAAAAACAGAAAGGACCAGAAGCCCAATCAAATAAGACAACAGCCCTGATTTAATGCTATCCTTTAACCAAACTTTAAAAGTTTGGGTTGAAAGGTTAAACTTATGCTCTAAAAAATAACCTTGGTAGAAAGCTAAAGGAAAGGTAATTAAGTAATACCCTGCGGATACTACGGCCAAATAAAATGGCAATATAAACACTTCTTTAAGGTAAATAGATAACCAAAGATAGAGCCTAAAGGAGAGCCCTGATTTTAGGAATAGAAATAAGATAAGCCCGGAATAAAACCATCCTGCTATATGCAGGCTATATTTAATATTAGAATACGCCTTATGCCTATCAACTTCTAAAAAAACCACTTTAACTATCCTGATTAGCCTTTAAGAAACGCCTATAGGCTACAAAAAGTTATTTTTCCTTTTTTGCCACGGGCTTTACATTAACAAATGTCCTTACCCTGCCCCTGCTTGTTTTTTTACGGGTAAAATAAACCTTCCCCGAAGACAAGGCAACGAGTGTTCCCGGGCCGCGCACATTGACCCCGGCTTTATATGTATCTATACCTCTTACCAATATCTGCCCGGTCTTTACAGACATCCCCCCTGAAACCTTAACTGCCTTATCTTTCTTTGGTGTTGAAAACCCTCCGACCATCGTAATCTCCTCCTTAATAAAAAAATCTTTCTTAAAAAACCTTAAAGTATTTTTAATTTTAACACATTCTTATCAATCTAGCAATACCTCTTCGTTCTTTACCGGAGCATGAGCGCTTATGCCTTTTAAAGATAAAATGTCTAAAAGAGCCTTAGTCTGGTCTTCTTCACCGTGGACTAAAAATACCTTCTTTAAAGGAAGGCAGGCAGTGGCAAACTCCAAAAGTTCCCTTTGGTCAGCATGCCCTGACATGGCATTAATCGTAACCACCTCGGCATTAAGCTCATACTCTATGCCGAATATCCTGACTATCTTTTCTTTTTCTACTATCCTCCTGCCTAAGGTATCGCGCGCCATATAGCCTACGACAACGATCATATTACGGCTATCCTCAATATTATTCTGAAGGTGATGAAGTATCCTACCGGACTCACACATGCCGCTTCCGGCAATAATAATCATCGCCCGGTTATCGGCATTTAGGGCCTTAGATTCCTTCTGCTCTTTTATAAACCTTAAATTTAATAACCCAAAGGGGCTCTCCCCCCGTACGATATCATCCCCTATCTTTTTATTAAGGTAATCCGTATGATACTCAAATAGCTCGGTAATATTAGTAGCTAACGGGCTATCCACATATATAGGCACAAAGGGGATAAGTTTTTCTTTTAATAATTCATTTAAAAAGTAAACTACCTCCTGCGTGCGCTCTAGGGTAAATGAAGGTATTAAGACTTTTCCTCCCCTGCGTAAGGTACGCGATATAGCCTCCCTTAGCTTTGACTGAGCCTCTTCAATCGGCGCATGCAACCTCCCGCCATAGGTACTCTCCATAATCAGGTAATCTAAATCTTTAGGTATTACCGGGTCATTAAGTAGGGGTAGGTTTTTTCTTCCTAAATCCACGGCATAGCCTAAGCGTATATTCTTTCCGTTATCCTTTATATCTAAAATAGTTATAGCCGAACCTAAGATATGCCCGGCATCTACTAAAGTCACATAGACATTTTTAGCAACACAAAACCTCTGCCCGTAAGATATCGGCCTAAAATACCTTGTTGCCCGCAAGGCTTCTTTTTTAGTATAAAGCGGCTCTCTTTTAGGCAAACCTATCCGCCTATTTATTTTGTTTAAATATTTAATATCCTCTTCTTGAATTTTACCTGAATCCTCAAGCATCAATGCGGCTAAATCTTTCGTAGCAGAGGTGGTATATATTTTACAACGTAAGCCCTTTTTAATTAAATTCGGTATATTTCCGCAATGGTCAATATGTGCATGCGAAAGGATAAGCGCATTTATTGCCCGGGGGTTGTAATTAAAGGTAGTATTCACTTTATAAAAAGCATCTCGTTGGCCCTGAAAAAGCCCGGCATCAAGCAAGACCTCAGTTTTTCCTGCCGTTATCAGATGGCTTGATCCTGTAACTGTCATAACTGCGCCTAAAAACTTTAACTTTACCGGCATCTCTTTAAGGCTCCTTCTCTTTAGAGGATATCTTTATAACCACCATAACCACTAATATAAGATAGATGTAACTAAAAAGCAAAAATTCTTTATTCTCTATAAAATAATTCGCCAATGCCTTAGGGTTACTAAAGATGCTTACGCCAAGGGTATAAATTATATACTGTATCCAAAGCATTTTTAAAGGGGTACCTAAGAAAAGAGCCGTAAGATACTTGCTAAAACGCATACCGGTAAGCCCGGCTGCCAAATCCATAAAACGGTAAGGGACAAAGGGTGTGGCACGAAATATAAAAAGCCAAAAGAGATTAAGCCTACTAATTTTTTTATCCAAAAAGCCATACCTACCCTGCAACTTATCCTCTACGTAGTCTCTCCCCATAAAGCGGGCAAGATAAAACAAGATACAGGCATTTATAGCCTCAGCTAAGCATATAAGTACCGCGCTTAAGAAAGGGCCGAATAAAAAAGCGCCTATAAACCAAAAGAAATCTTTGGAAAAGAAGATAAAAAAGGTGACAACTACATAGAGTAATATATATATAATTAGGCTGAAAAAAAACGGAAACCTTGCCAAAAAATCCTGCAGTAAAACACTCTCTATCTTTATATACCGGCTTAAATACCAAAATAAGGATAAGATGAGTAAAAAAATAAGAAACCTTAATCCACTCCCAACCTTAACCATTATGTTACAAATAGGTTGCGCGAAGAGAATTTTCCATCTGTGGTAAGATTGACCCCGAGCCTCTTTAAACCAACCTCGTCTCCGGGGGTAGGGATATGCGTCATATGTACTTCGCATCCTTTTAAAAGCATAAGCTTCTGCATAGCCAGCTCTGCGGTATGATTTGTAGTTGCGCTTATAGATAGGGCAATAAGAACCTCTTCTAAGTCAAGGCTCTCGGAGTCAAAATCCAATATTCCTTCCTTTAGTTTGGCAATCTGCCTTATTATATGAGGAGACAGCAAAAGTATCTCATCCGGGATGTTAGCTAAAACCTTTACTGCATTTAATATTAAGCTTGAGGCAGCATGCATAAGTTTAGAATTCTTTCCCATAATAACCCTTCCGTCATTTAATTGAACTGCGGCTCCGCAAAATATACCCTCATTCCCCTTGCCCTTAGCCTCTGCATCCTCGGCCGTCTTTCTGGCTGCCTCAACAACCACCCTATCGGTAACCTTAACCCCTAACTCCTCCATCAAGAGAAAAGCCCTGTCAACAGTCTCTTTCTTGCCTATCCCTAAAACATACTCCGTATTATACCTAAAATACCTACGGATTAACTCCTGCTTAGCAGCTTCCTGTATCGCCTTATCATCTGTAATGCCAAAACCTACCCGGTTAACCCCCATATCCGTAGGAGAATTATAAGCAGGCAGGTTTATATTTTTATCATATATACGGGTTAAAATTAATTTAAGAATAGGAAAACTCTCCACATCGCGGTTATAATTTATCGCAGTCTTATTATATTTATTTAAATGAAACGGGTCAACGAGGTTAAAATCCTGTATATCCGCAGTAGCCGCCTCATAAGCAACATTAACCGGATGCTTTAAGGGAAGATTCCATATAGGAAAGGTCTCGAACTTCGCATAACCTGCGTTTATTCCGCGCTTATTCTCATAGTATAACTGAGACAAACATACAGAGAGCTTGCCGCTATTTGGCCCCGGGGCAGTAACAACGCATATAGGATTTTTTGCCTCTATAAAATCGTTTCTACCAAAACCTTTCTCACTTACTATGGAATCTACATCCGCCGGATACCCTTCAATAGGATAATGTAAGAATACCTTTACCTGCCTACGCTCAAGCTTATTCTTAAAGACTACGGCAGAAGACTGGTTATTAAAACGGGTGATTACAACCGCCAGTATATCCAAACCCCATCTTCTTAAATCATCTATTAATTTTAAAGTCGCAACATCATAAGTAATCCCAAAATCCCCGCGCACTCTCCCCTTCTCTATGTCCCCGGCATAAATAACCAAGATTATATCTATCTTATCTTTTAAGGACTGCAAAAGCCTTATCTTAACATTAGGGTCATACCCGGGCAAAACTCTTGCAGCATGGTAATCAAAACAGAGTTTTCCCCCGAATTCTAAGTAAAGTTTATTATCAAACTTCCTTACCCGGTCAAGTATCGCCTGCGTTTGTTCTTTAAGATATTTATCGTTATCAAAACCCGGCTTTATCATAAAGGTTCCTTTGTTTATCCTTAACTAATATTATATTACCACTTACCTTCCTTGTAAATAGGTCAAATTAAAGTGAGGTAATCTTTACCCTCTTTAAAAGGATTAAGATAGCGCTCAATCTTAATAGCCCTGCTTTTATCTTTAAGGTCTATCTCTCCTTTCTCTTCTTCAGGGGCTATAATCCTTACCTTAGGTAAAAAAGGCTCATCTTCATTAATCCCACAAACTACACCCACCCTATTATCGCTTAAACCAACAATAGTCCCTATCGGCCAAGCCCCTACTATGCTAAAAAACTTATCTAACAACTCCGGATTAAAGGTAGTGCCCCTGCCGCGCATCATAATCTCATAGATTACATCCGGGGGATAATCAGATTTATAGCTGCGCCTCTGGGTAAGGGCATCATAAACATCGCAGATAGATACAAGTTGCGATATAATATGCGGCCTTCTTGGGAAAGAAAGCTTCGGATACCCGCTTAAGTCATACTTTAAGTGGTGTTCAAAACTAACTACTGCCGGCATTATGCCGATTGTATCAACATAGCGTAAAATTAAAGTTGACCCTAATACGGTATGGCTCTGCATCAAGGAAAACTCTGATTCGCTTAACTGCTCAGGTTTACGGATTACGCTACGAGATATATAAAGTTTGCCTATGTCATGAAATAAAGCAGAGATGCCTATCTCCAAGATAACTTCCTTTGTAAACCCTAATTTAGAAGCAAAAAACATGCTCAAAATAGAGGTGTTAACTAAATGAATAAAAGTAGTAGAGTCATATCTCTTCAAAGTATTAAGTTTAAGGATTTGCTGGTATTGCGAATCTAAGTTTTTAATTATATTATTGATGGAGCTTTTTAAAATCCCAACGTCAAAACTCTGGCGGTTTAATATCTTAAGAAGGGAAGAAGTTATATCCTTAAAAGGCTCCTCCTTTACAACTCTTGCCTTAATCTCTTTGCCTATCTTTCCTATATCTATATTATCCACCCCGGCAAGCATAAGAGTTTCTTGTAACTTTTCTAAAGGCTCTTCTTTAGCGGCAGAAAAAAGAGCAATAAGTTTTTCTAACTCAAAAAGCCTAACTCCCCTGCTAAAAACAATCCTCTCTATCCCCCGCGCCTTTAAGTAATCAACTGCGCTCTTAGACAGGCTACTGGAATCTGAGATGATCTCCTTATCAAAAACAACCTCTTCTGCTATTATACCTATAATTAAATCATCCCTTTGGGCTAAAACATTGCTTAAGCTTTTATAAGCCTTATCTAATGCGCTTTTAAAAATAGGGTGTTCTAGGCCGTATAGTTTTGAACTTTGAATGGCGGATAAAAATTCCCTGATAAATTCCTCTATTTTCTCTTTCATCTAATAGCCTCTAATACCTTGAGCGCTTTTTTCCTTAAAGGAACATGCCAAAAAAACCGCAGGCGCGTAAATTTACTTAAAAACTCTTCGGCTTCTTTTAATCTTAATTCCTCAACTATTGCTATATTCTCTAAAAGCTCCCTATTATTCCTGCCAAATAAGTTCGGCAAGTAAAAGAGCTCTTTTAACCCCATAGATAGTTCTTTTTTATTATCAAAGAGCGTTAAAAGAATCTCTCTTTTCATTATCCTGCTGGAACCTTTAAGAAAAGCAACCAAAAAGCCCTTATTAGCCTTGGTTATCTTACGCATAGCCTTAATAATTTCTACCCTAATTATTTCCCCGGAAAAAGAGTATATATAATTTAAGGCTAAGAAAGATAATTCTGTATCTAAACTCTCAAGGGCTTTAACCACCCGGCTTAAAAAATCCAAATTATCCTTCTTCTCCTTAAGGCTAAGATAAAATGTATTCAATTCCTCCGGGAAAAACCTGAAGAATAAACTTAAAACAAGGCTGCTTATCTTACCTTCTTCAAATATTTTATTTAGGTAATAACTACTCTCTTTACGGCTCTTCCTTACTCTCTCTAAAAGCCCGAATAAGCCCGTATCATCATCCCAAACCGACTCTTCAATTAATTCTATTAGCTTATCCTCAAGATTAAAAACCTCTTTGGGCACTTCTAGGCTATTTTTTTTATCCGCTATAAGATCCATTAGGTATCCTATATATTGGAAGTTATTGCTCTCCATTATCCCTTGCGCTTCTTTATTTATCCTTTCTAATATAAGCTCCTGCCTTTTAGGATTGTCTTCTTCTTTAAGCATATTAAGCAAGGCAAAATAGTAATGAAGTTTAATCTCCTGATAATCAAAAAGCAAATCCCCGGAAGCTGAAATATCCTTAAGCATGCCAGAAAGGGCATTACGGTATGTAAAAGATAGGCTATCAGAAGCAGGGCTTGATAATAGATTCTTTATTTTTTTTAACGCATAGGGGTCTTTTTTTGATTTAGTATTTAAGGCGACCAACTGCGCTACCTTGCCTTGGTTTACCCCCTCAGATATAGCTGAAAAAAAGTTAAAAAACAAACTATCCGGAGGGGCATCCTTAGTCAAATTAGACCATAAAAGATATGAAAAATCTTCTTCGCCTAACCCACTAAATACCTCTTTAAGGGCATTTAAATCCTCAGGCGGCAACTCGGAAGAAGCCCCGGATAAATAATCAAAAAACTTAGTTAAACAAGCTGAGAATTTTTCCTTATCTACATCTTTAAGGCGAAGTAAAAAAGTTGATAAATCATTCCGCAAGCCTTTATCCGTAAGAAGGTCATTAGCTTTTATATCCTTAAAATTTTTAAGAAAGCTATCTGCAAGCTCGATTACCTCTTTTTTATCTTTTGCTGTAGCTAAACTACTTAAAGACTCCCCCTGCCTATTATTTGATTCATACCCTCCTTGCGAAGCTAAAAGAGAAGAATAATCTATACTCTCTACAGATATATTTACTGCTAAAGACCTCTTTAATATAGCCCCTAACCCTCCTTCGCTAATAATATCTTTTAGCGGCAAGGTAAGCGCTCCTAAGAAAGAGGATAATTCATTTATACTCAAACCGGGTTTTATCCAAATCTTCTCTATCCTACGGCTACGTAGCATCTTAGCCAACTCTACTGAAGCAGTAAATTTATCCTGAAGGCAACCGTTTACAAATAAACCCTTAGGGTTAATTTTAATCTCTATCGGATTTAGAAAATTAAGAAGATTATCTACGCTTGATTTAAGCTCCTCTACGGATTTTAAAAAAAAGGGGTGTTCTTTAGGGTATGCTAAGGCATTATTAAAAGCAGTACGCAGGCTTTTTACAAATTCATCTAATGCTTTTTCTCTATTCATTTAAAAACCAAAAGGGCATTTTTAGAAAAAATTAGCCTTTATACCACTGATTAGGCTAAGATCTGCTTAAAGGTAAGGTATATAAATAATCCTTGATTGCAGAGGCGGCCTTTTTAGCCATGCCCATAGCCTCAATAACCGTCCCTTCCCCTCCTACTATATCTCCTCCGGCAAAGACCCCTTTTAAAGAAGTCTCCATTGTTTTAGGGTCAACAATAACATCCCCATATCTATCTAATTTTATCTGCGGGGTTACGCTAGTTAAAACCTTATTCGCCTTAAGCCCCACAGCTATAATCGCTAAGTCGCAATCAAGGGAAAATTCACTACCCTCTATTACTATAGGCCTTCTTCTCCCCGATTCATCAGGTTGGCCTAATTGACACTCCAAGGAGATTAACTTCTCTACAAAGCCATTGCTACTTCCTTTAAACTCTTTCGGGGCTGTTAAAACCCTAAACTTAACCCCCTCTTCCTTAGCATGCTCAATCTCTAACCTCCTTGCCGGCATCTCAATTTCAGTCCGGCGATATACTATTGTCGTGTCAAGCTCAATGCCATTTGCCTTCTGCAACCTTAAAGCGCACCTCGCCGCATCCATAGCAGTATTCCCCCCGCCTATAACTAAAATATGCTCGCCTATATTAACCGGCGTATGCGCCTTAGGAAATTCATACGCAGACATAAGGTTAACCCTGGTCAAAAATTCATTAGCAGAGTAAACATTGCAAAGATTCTCCCCGGGTATCCCTAAAAAAGAAGGAACCCCTGCGCCAAGCCCAAGAAAAATCGCAGAGAACCCTTGCTTAAACAAATCTGCCAAATCATTGGTCTTGCCTACTATAAAATTAGGCAATATATCAACCCCTAAACTCTTTAAATAATCTATCTCAAAATCCAATATATCCCTAGGCAGCCTAAAAGGCGGTATCCCGTACCTTAAGACCCCTCCTGCGCTATGCAAAGACTCAAAGAGGACAACCTTTACCCCCAACCGGGCAAGCTCCCCTGCGCAACATAGCCCGGCAGGGCCGGAACCAACCACAGCAACTTTATGCTTGCATATATTATGATCCGGGGTTATCTCTATTTTAAGATTATTCTTCATCCCAAAATCTCCGATAAACCTCTCAAGAAAGTGTATATTGATTGCCGAAGAAGAAGCAAAGGCTGAACCCCTCTTAGTAAGGACGCATTCTCTCCTGCACTGGTATTCTGCCGGGCAGACCCTGCCGCAGATACAAGGGAAATTATTCTTTTCCCTAATAGTAAAATACGCCCCGGCATAATCCTTCTCAGTAATCTGTTTTATAAATTTCTTAATATTTATGCCTACCGGGCAACCGGATATACATCTTGGGTCCTTGCATTGCAGGCAACGTAAAGCCTCTAGCAAGGCATCTTCTTCTGAATACCCCCTTACAACCTCAGAAAAGCTTTCTATCCTTTCTTTTACGCAAGACTCTTCTACCTTTACCGGCTCTTTTGACATATAGGGTATCTAAAATAATTTATTTAACTTACAGATATGCTTTTCCTTATCCTCATAGGCGCGGTTACGCCTGATTAACTCATCCCAATCTACGTCCTGCGCCTCAAATTCCGGGCCATCAATGCAACTAAATTTAGTTTTTCCAGCGACTGTCACCCTACAACAACCGCACATTCCGGTGGCATCAACCATAATCGCATTTAAGGAGGATACTGCCCTTACCTTAAACTCCTTAGTGATAGCGGCTACAGCACTCATCATCGCAATAGGCCCGACTGAATAGACAAGGCCGTATTTACCCTTGCCTAACAACTCCCTTAGAATATCCGTGGTAAATCCTTTTCGCTGATAAGAACCGTCATCGGTAGTAATATAAAGTTTATCAGAAACACTCCTTAACTCTTGTTCTAAGATAAGAAGTTCTTTGGTCCTTGAACCTAAAATACTGATTACCTCATTTCCTGCCTCTTTAAACGCTTTGGCTACCGGATAAATCTCAGCGATGCCTACCCCGCCTCCGACAAGAATAACCTTACCGTAATTTTTAATTTCAGTTGCATGCCCTAATGGCCCGGCTATAGAATAAAGAGAATCTCCTACATTTAGCCTGCCTAAGAGTTTAGTCGTAAAACCCACCTCCTGAAAGATAAGGCCTATGGATTTTTTATTACTTTCAACAATAGTAAGCGGCAGGCGCTCTCCGTCTTTATTGACCATAAGCGCTATAAATTGCCCGGGCTTAGCCCTCAAGGCAATTTGAGGAGAATAAACCTCCATATTTATAATCCTTACCTCCTGAAAATCGCTTAAGATTCTTTTAGCTAATATCTTCATCTTTCATTTATAGCCGCGATATTCAAGTTTTTAATGCCTACGGCATTTAATATATCCAAAACGTCAACTATATCTTTAAACCGCACCAACCTATCGGAACTTACGATTACCGCTAAGTTAGGGTTGGCTAAACGCCTTTCAACAATTCTTTTATGCAACTCTTTTTTGGTAACCTGCTCTTGGTCTAAATAAATAATCCCTTCGTTATTTATGGTAATATCCGCCTGGAGCTTCTCCTCTAACAAAGAGGCAGATTGAGCCTGCGGCAGGTTTACCTCTAACTTTCTTAACCGATACGGATTAAAGGTATATAACAGGCTAAAGGAGATAAAAAAGAAGATGAACATATTCAGGATAATATCCGTCATAACTACTGACTCAAATTTCTCAAGGTACCCCCTGCGTCCTGATATCTTCATAAAGATTTTTTTTCTTTTGCCTCAGCTATAACTTCAAGAAGTTGGACGGAATAGTTGGATAGGTCATTGGAGACATACTTAATACGGCTTATAAAATAGTTGTAGCATAAATAAAGTGGTATCGCTACAATCAATCCTGCGGCAGTAGTAATCATTGCCTCATATATACCCGCAGCCAAAAGGCTTACAGTAACATTTGCGCCTGCGCGCTCCCAGGACATAAATGCCTTGATCAACCCTGTAATCGTCCCTAAAAAACCTAAGAGCGGCTCAATGCCAACTATAGTGACTAAGGCGCCTAAATACTTCTCTAACCTCTGTACCTGATTATTCCCTGCTTGTTCTAAGACTTTCTCTAGCCTCTCTAAAGGGAGATTCCTCCTCTCTATGCCTATTCTAAATAGAACCGCAAGCGGATGATAAGCATATTTTTGGCAAATAAGAATAGCCTCTTCTTTTTTCCCCTCTTTAATATTGCGGAATATAGACTGGACAAAATCAAAAAGATTAAGCCTCATACCCCTAAATACCCAGAGCCGCTCTATCACAATAGCAAATCCGACAATTGAGCCTAATATAATCGGCAACATCACAGGCCCGCCTTTTATAATAAAGGTAAACATAGGAAAAATCCTTTCTTAGAAACGCATCTTTATCTAAATTTTAAGTTAAAAAAGATAACTTAAAATTATTGGTAGGAATTAGCTAAACTTTAACAAAATAGAAAGCTATTGTCAAGGAGTTAGTCAAGGCATACCCCTCCTTCTCTACTCCTCCCTCCAAGAAATAACCTTCCTAGTCGCAGGATGAATTACTATGCTATAATGAACCCCCTCTTCTTGGCCTAAACGGGCAACAACATTCAACCTCAGATATTCTGACTTAACATCAAAAAGAGGCAGCAAAGAAAGCAGCTCTTGCTCCTGGCGTAGCCCCAAAGGAGTAAATTTTCTTAAATCATTTATAAAAGTAGCGATGCTTGAAATCCCATATTCAGGCTCTAAGTTAAATACAAAAGTATCATCAATGGGTACTATCTGATTTTGAGCCCTAAAACGTATAATCGCCTCAGCTAAATCATCATCTAACCCTAAGGCTAATAAAACTCTTTTGCTTACAGTATTAATATTTATCTTACCCAAACCATAAACAGTTACAAAATCCTTAAAAAGCAAAAATAGCTCCTTCTCCATCCCCTCAACCAATAAAACCTCATTCACCGTCCTAAATGGGCGCATATTTGAATTAACGATATTCTCTGCTAAACTCTCGTCTATCCCGGGAAGCCTTTTGAGAATTTGGGCTGAAGCAGTATTAAGGTTAATTAAAGCGCTCTCATCTATAACCTCAATACCGTTATCCCCGTCAACCTTGTCAACAAAGTAATACTCTAAAGAGTTACCTGCGCAAAGGCTAATTCTTTTTTTATCCGCTAACTCCTGCATTGTATCATACTGGGGAGTGGGGTCTTTTTCTCTTAAATAAAAAACCGCATACAACGCAGAGCGCGCTAAAGGCAATGAAAGCGCTATACGCCTGTAAGAGCGCGCAAATTTTATCTCTTGAAAAACAAAAAGTGTTAAAGCTACGGACAATATAGAAAGAGTTATTATCGTCCAAAGGCAGATAACCAGAATGCTAGCGTTATCTCTTTTAAGTTTAAGCACGGGGTAAAAAAACAATTTTGACATATTCTTCTTTTTCTTCTCTAATAATAATCTTAACTGCTATAGGTAAATAATCAAAAGGCCATTCTTCTACCCAAATATAATCATTGCTTTTAAGGTCTAAAAAAAGATACGAGAAATTAACCTCTTTTATATTTTTTAAAAAAACCCTGCTTGAATCTGCCTTTACCTTAAGGTCAATTGAGCCTGTATTTGTAGTAATTTCAGAGAGTGGTTCTATAACCCTATATAAAGCATTAGCTTGATTGTCGTAATAATAAGTTATGCGGGAGGGGAGAAAATCAGATAAACCGGAAAAGCTCAACCTTACCTTGGAACCAAAAAATAAAAAACTACGGCAAGGTATCTGCTGCCTTACTTCACGGGCAAACCTTTCAATTTTAAGCAAAACTTTTTGCCGAGAGATATCCACGTTGATAATTTTACGGAATACCGATATCCCGCCGCTAAAAGTAGAATAAATAGCAATAATAACTACAGAAAAAATTAATACTGCGATTAAAAGCTCTACAAGGCTAAAAGCAAGCCTATTAGAACTACTCTTTCTGTTTAGGTAAAAGAATGGAAAAAGAGGCATTTTTATTAGAATATTGTTCCTGCCAATTAAAGCCCAGGCAAGCCTCCACTAAATGCTCTGATAAAGGGCCAAAACCTTCTGGCTCAGAAATAAGCAATTCATAATTATACTCTTTAACTAAAGATTTAATAACCCCCTGGCCCTGATAACTGAATAATTCTCCCTTTAAACTAGAGATTTCAAGAGCCTCTATCTTCTCTTGCCCTAGCCTCATTGCCTCAATTATATTAACAGCGCTGTTTACCCCTCTTAAAGCCACTGCATATGAATTGACTACAAAAACTAACCCTATCCCTAAGATTAAAACACTAACCATTATTTCAACTAAAGTATAACCCTTTAGCTTATTCATCCCAACCAAGGATATCATCTGCTGTACCTGCCTGCCCATCGCTACCTACGGAATAAAGATCATAGCCTTCAGTATTATGCTCTCCGGGAAACTTATACACATAAGGCCTCCCCCAGTGGTCAAGCGGCTTTTTCTTTAAATACGGCCCCTTCCAAAGCTGCGCGTCTGAACCTGAAGGACGAATCCTTAAATAATCTAATGACTGAGGATACCTACCCACATCCATCTCGTAAAGGTCAAGCGCTAAAGGAATACTGGAATTAATATCCGCCTTTGTTGCCTGAATACGCGCCTGTTCAGAACGCCCTGCTAAACGCGGCACAACCATTGCAGATAAAATACCAATTATTATTACCACTAGCATCAGTTCAATTAAAGTAAATCCTCTTTTCATATCCCCTCCTTAAAAACGCCTTACGCCCTATCCTTAATTATTGCCGCTATTTTTAATTATTTAAAAGAAACCCCAAATATAACAGCCTCTATCTTTAATATAGACCCGGGATCATCTTTGCCGGACAAGTTAATTTTTTCAACCTGTAATAAAATATCTGCCTCTTCAATAGCAGAAATAAAATCAAGGATGTTCTTAACCTGCCCTTCTGCGCGTAAATTTATACGGTGCACCCAAATCGACCCTTTAATTTTACTTGACCCTAAAGAGTTCATATCCTGAATCTGGAGCTTTGCCTTCCTAGCCTCAGATTCTATCTTACTCATTATCATTGAAAACTTTTGCTCACTAGAACCTTTAAGGGCAAGATAACCCTCTATCTGCTTTTGAGATTTAAGAATCCCCTCCCTGTTATGTTCTAATAGAGTATACTTACGAATAAGCGATTTAGATTTTTCTATCTCTGAGCTATAAAAAGAAGACTTCTCATACAAAGGGCCGATAACAAAAGACCTAAAAATAAAAACTCCTAACAAAACAATAATGAAATAAACTAGTATTTTTTCGTTCCGATTTAATTTTCTCATTTTATGAATATCTCAAAATCAACTACTTCTTTATCCTTTATTTTTCTCCTTCTAGTATAACGGTTCTGCGCGCCCTTAAAAGCCTCTGAACCATTTAAAGCGCTAACAAAAGAAAGAATGTCGGGTATCTGTTTGGCATAACCCCTAAAAGACAATCCCTTTTTCCATTCCCAACTGTAATTTGTAATCGTAATATTATCGGGACAAAGGCGGCTTAATTCAGCGATAAAAAAAAGAGCCGATGAGTGAGATCCGGCATATTGTTTAACTATCTTAAGGCTATCAATAATAAAATCTAACTCCTTAGCTTTATTTTCTAATTCATCTACCTTTACCCTAAGAGAAGTAGAATAAGAATGTTTTTGAATAAGCCTAACTAACCCGATACCGCAGAGCATAACTAATATAAAAACCAACGCCGCCCCTAAAATTATTAACTGTTGCGTCTTGGCTTTCATATCCTTCTTAACTTGCAACTCAGGAATAATAAACTTAATATCGTCCTTGGCTACTTGATAACTAAACCCTAAAAGCGAAGATAAAGAGACCCCCTTGTATTCCGTTACGGCAAAAGCATCGTATTCTTTAGTAGATAGATACTGTACTTTAAGCCTTAAATCTTTTGCCGCTTTTTCGACCATATCGATATACGCAAGGGAGGCACCGGTCAAAAAAATTTTTTCACATTTAGCTTCTAATACCTCGTTACTAAGCACAAGTAAACTCTGCGCAAGCTCTGCTGAAAACCTCTCTCTATCGGTAAGGCTATTTAAATTATCCGTGCCTATAGGAATGACCACGCTTGACCCTATTTTATGCCGGTACACTAAAACAAGGTCGCTATAATTTTCATCGATATCAAGGACAAAATATGAAGAATCCGTTAATGCTTTATCTTTAATAGACTCTTTTACATAATGTAAAATCCCCTGCGTGCTCATCAGGACTGCTTCCGGAAGAATATTTATAGGAATGAAGGAATTTACAATGCCATTAAAAACATTTTTAAGGACTACAGCTAAAATTAAACGGCTATTATTTATACCGTCAAAACCGAGATTTTGATATGCCCAACAGACCTCCTCCTTGCGGTATGGTATCTGGCGTATTAGATAAAGCCCCAACATCTGCTCTATCTCCTTTAAATCCTGAGAAGGCAATTCAACGCGTCGAACAGTAATCTTATTCCTGCCGATAACAACAAAAACATCAAAATTTTTAACCTGCTTATTATCTTTAAATAGAGAATTTAAAGCCGCAAGGATAGAAGGAGGGTCAGTATTAACCAGCTTGATAACTCTGACTTTCCTGCCAATACAGGCCTTAAGATACTTATCTGAAAGCTCTACAACTACCTTAGTTCTCATAAATTAAAAAAACGCGTATTCTTGTTTAAGTTTAAGTAGCGAGAAAAGCCGTTTCTCTTGCTCTACCCGCCAAAGATGGCATTCATATTGAAAATAGGTAAAAGCATAGCAATAACCATCGCCCCTATAATCAATCCTAAAGATAGAATTATAGCCGGTTCAATAAGCGAACTTACAATTTTTAAATCACCCTCTATTTCCTTATCGTAAGATTCGGATATGTCCGCTAAAATACTATCCAACCTCCCTCCCTCTTCGCCTACCCTAATCATCTGTACGAAAAAATCAGGAAAAATCTTAAACTGCGCAAGGGCATCGGAAAAAGACTTTCCTTCGCTAATCTCCTTGCGCACCTGTTTAAGTTGCTTAATATAAACAGGGTTATCAATTAAAGGTATGGCATCATTTAATGCAGAGAGAAGGTTAACCCCGCCTTGTAAAAGAAGAGAGGCACTACGGGAAAAATTTGCAACTGCCTGTTTGTATATTATATCCTTAACTATAGGAAGACGGTATTTAATACTGATAAAAATACCATTTTTGCCTTTTTTGCCGATAATAAAAACTAAAAGAAAAACAAAAATAAACAAAAAAAACCAGTAAGTTTTGATAAATTCAGAGGTAGATAAAAGCATGCGTGTAGGCAGAGGAAGTTCTGCCTGAAAATCTTCAAACATCCCGGCAATACGGGGTAAAACAAAGGTAAGCATTAAAAATATAGTCCCCAACCCTACCGCCACCATAAATAACGGGTAAGCCAAGGCCTGTTTAACCTTACTTTTCAAATCCTCAACTCTACAAAGATATTCTAAGATCTGAAAAAGCGCATCCTTAATCCTTCCGGTTGATTCTCCTGCACGCAGTATATTAACATAAATAGCAGGGAAATATTGCGGATATAAGCTTAAAGAGGCAGAAAAGGTAGCCCCGTCTTTAATACTCTTTATAATTTCTCCGATTAGCGCCTTTTCCGTAGGATTACGGCAATCCTCCTCTAAAAGTATTAATGCCCTCAACAACTCTACCTTAGAATTAACTAAATTATAAAGCTTCTGCGTAAATAAAATTAACTGTTTTTGCCGCCACTTGCCGAAATCTTTCTTAGGCCGGCTCTCTAACTGCTGAATAGGAATATCCTGGCTAATAGGCTCAATATAAACCGGGACTAAACCTTCAGACTGAAGGTTAGCAAGGGCTTTTTCTAGGCTTTCGCCCTTGATTTCTCCTTCCACCACCTCATTAAGGTTTTTTTTAGCTTTATATTTAAATAACATTTAGCCTTCCTGCTCTAACTCTACAACGCGTAAAATCTCTTCTTTGCTAGTTAAGCCTTGCTCAACTAAAAGCATGCCATTATCCATAAGGGTAAGCATCCCATTCTGGCGCGCCTTAGCCTTTATCTCTTGTGAGCTTTTACGCGATATAATCATATTACGAATTTCATCATCTATAATCATAATCTCATAAACCGGCCTTCTCCCTTTAAATCCTGTTTCACTGCAAACCTCGCAACCTTTTCCTGAGCAAGCAGAACAGAACAAGCGCACCAGCCTCTGCGCTATAATTACCTCAATTGAAGAAGCTAAAAGATACGGCTCAATCCCCATATCTATAAGACGGGCAACTCCGGAAGCTGAATCATTAGTATGAAGCGTAGAGAATACTAGGTGGCCGGTTAATGCAGAGCGTATCGCTAAATCCGCAGTCTCAGGGTCTCGAATCTCCCCTATCATCATAACATCCGGGTCATGCCTTAATACACTACGCAAAGCGCTAGCAAAAGTAAGCCCGATTTTAGGATTAATATGGATTTGGGTAATCCCTTCTACCGCATATTCAACCGGGTCTTCTATGCTAATTATCTTTACTTCTTTACGGTTTAGATGGCTTAAGGAAGCGTAAAGTGTAGTAGTTTTGCCGCTTCCGGTAGGCCCAGTAATAAGGATTATCCCGTGCGGTTTTTGCAAAAGCATTTTTACCTTCTTTAGGTCTTCGGTAAAAAAACCTATCTTATCCAAATAAAGCAAAACCCCCGAAGGAAGTATACGAATAACAACATTCTCTCCAAAATAACCGGGTAAAATCGAAACCCTTAAATCTACCTCTTGCCCACTGGTTAAGCGTACCTTTGCCCTGCCATCCTGAGGCAGACGGTGCTCTACAACATCCAAACGGCACATAATTTTAACCCTGGATACAATCGCCGGGCCGATATAATAAGTATCCTGGGGCATCTTCATTTCACGTAAAACCCCATCAATGCGGTAACGCAACTCTATCTTCTTCTCATAAATCTCAATGTGAATATCAGTCGCGTTTATTTTTATTGCCTCTGAGATAATCTGATTCACCAACTTTATCACTGATGCCTCGTCGGAATTTTTTTCAATATCCTCTATGGCCTCTGTTTTTTCAATCTTTACCCCGGGCCTAAATCTTCCCTCCATGATTTTATCCACAGTACCGGCAACAGCGCCATAATATTTATGTATTGCTTTCTCTACTTCATTACGCGTAGAGAGTACCCTTTTAATTTGGAAGCCTAAATTAAGTTTAATATTTTCCGCAAGCCATAAATCCATGGGGTTAAAAACCACAACCGTCAAAACTTGGCCGTCTAAACTTATAGGGATAAACCCATGGTGCTGTGCTAATTTCGCCGGTATAGCTTTTATTGCCTCAACAGAGACCTTAACCTCTTTCAAGTTAGAGATAAAAGGGATATTAAACTGTTCAGACAAGACACTTAAAAGCTCCTCTTCCTTGATAAGGCCTTTATCCACTAAGTATTTCCCTAACATAGATTCGTTCTGAGAACAATCCATTAACGCCCGAGAAAGCTGTTCCTCGCTAATAAATTGCTTCTTCAATAAAATCTCCCCTAATAATTTATTAGACATATTTAATCTCCATTTAATTCGCTAATCTTTCCTATGCAATAAAGATTAGCCTCGTTTACCTTGTCTAAATCTCCGCGGATTATCTTTTCGCAACCTGAGATTGTATCGGCAACCTCAACAAACGCCCCAGGCTTTCCGGTATACATTTGTGCGGTAAAAAACGGTTGCGAGAGGAAGTTCTGTAGCTTTTTTGCGCGGTCAAAAATAATCTTCTCTTCGCTGGAGAGCTCTTCCTTGCCTATAATAGAAACGATGCGCTCTAATTCTTCGTAGCGCCTAAAATGCCTCAAAACCTCTTGAGCTACTTCAAAGTGCTTTTTGCCGACTATAGCAGGGCTCAAGGAGTTAGCAGAAGATTGCAAAGGGTCTATAGCCGGGTATAGCCCACGCTGCACAAGCGAACGTGAAAGGACTATTAAACTATCCATATGCGCAAATATAGCAACAACAGCAGGGTCCGTAAGGTCGTCGGCAGGCACATAAATAGCTTCAATAGCGGTAATGCTTGCATATTTCTCAGAACTGATCCTCTCATGCAACTGGCTTATCTCACTGGTAAGGGTTGATTGATACCCTCCCTCGGAAGGTATCCTGCCAAGTAAAGTAGAAATCTCGCTGCCGGCCTGCACAAAACGGAATACATTATCCATAAAAAAAAGAACGTTCTTGCCATTAGAACGTATCATTTCAGCTAAGGCAACCGCGGTATGCGCTGCCTTAAAGCGCATTCCCGGAGACTCATTCATTTGGCCAAAAACCAGTATAGACCGGCTTAAAAGATCGGCCCGTAAAAATTCATGGTAAAGCTCATTACCCTCCCTTATACGCTCTCCAACTCCCGCGAAAATACAGGTACCGCTTTGATAGCTAATAATATTATGTATAATTTCAAGGATAAGTATGGTCTTGCCACAAGCAGCCCCGCCTAAAAGCCCACTCTTAGAACCTTTTACAAGAGGGTATAATAAATCTATCATTTTTATCCCTGTATGTATAATCTCAGGTTCCTGCCCCACTTCTAAATTGATTCCGGAGTTTGATTTAGAGGAAAAATCTTTTATAGGAATAATATCTTTAGTATCTAAGGCTTCTTTATAATCAATAGGAATAGCCATAGCATTTAATACCCGCCCATAAAGCTTAGATAGGTCCTTAGGTATAGTTACCCCCTGTTTCATAACCTCAACACGCATATTCCTTCCCACTCCATAAGTAAACCCTAACGCCACACAACGGCAGACATTATCCCCGCGGTGTTCAACTACCTGAAGCCCTATGTCTTCACCCTGGCTAGTACGGGCCTTAAGCATAGTATTTATTACTGGTAGGTTTGCGCCTAAGGAAAACTGCACATCCACTACTGAGCCATAAACCGCAATAATCTTGGCTAAAGAATTTGTCTCCATAAATTACCTATATTTATTAATTAAGCGCGCCGCAGTAATCTCCCTAATTGATTTATCAGATAAGGCATGTAAATATTTAAAATACTCTATATTCAAGCGGCTATTTATCCTTTTTAATTCTTGGACGCTACCCTCCAAATGCATAATCCTGGCGGCAAACTCTGAAAGCTTGCTTAACCAAAAGATTTGATAAAGGCGAAAATCCAACCAGCTTTTAACCCAACCTTCTATTACCGATTTAAGGTTAGGCTCAATTAAAAGATCTTGAATGGGGGTTATTCGCGCATGGTAATCTTGAAACAGAGGCAATATAACCTCTACCTCAATCTGTTGAGCGCCAATGTTTACAAACTTAGGGTAAATTATATACACCCTACCAACCTTCTTCTTTAAATAAAGGTTTAATATATAATCCCTTAAAGAAGCTAGGGCTTTTGTATCAAGCTTTTCCCCGGGAGAATTAAAATAAGAAAAGTCAATTTGAACCTCTTTTAAATAGTTAGCCCCTAAAATTCCTGAGCAGGCAATAATATCATTTCGCCTGACAGTATTAAGAAGGCTATTCACTAAAAGGAAGTTTAGTTCTCCCAAAAAACCTTCATCAGAACTTACTAAAACTAAAAGAGACGGCAAGCCTTCCTTAGGCCTTAATAAATCATTGTCAACGCCAATACTTAAGAGCGTTCCAAAAAAGTCACCAAGCAGCTTTATATACTCAGAAGACGGCTCCCTCCTTAAACGAAATTGGTTAAACTGAGAAGTCGCCGCCAACTTCATTACCTCAATTAAATTGCCGAGGTTTTTATTAAACTGCAAGTTTGTTTTCAGCTTACCAACCGGTATCATCTTTTAATGTTTAATGGGGACAGCGACTTTTTTTAAAAAAAAGTCGCTGTCCCCCATTTACGATGAGAGCGCAAAAAAGCCTTTTATCGCCTTGTCTAAAAGCTGCTTGACTTCTTCTGTAAGTTCGCCTTTATCATTTAAAATATTTACTAAATCTTGATAATTTTTATTTAAATAAGGGAAAAAGTTTTTCTTAAATAGTTTTACCTCGTCCAAGTTTATCGCCTCAAGGATTTTTTGCTGAAAAGCGTAAAAAGAAACAATCTCCTCTGCTAAAGAAACAGGAGAAAAATTTTCTTGTATAAGCAATTCATATAGCACCCTACCGCGCTGGATCTGTTGCGTAGCCTCAGGGCTTAATTTTGTCCGTAGGCGCGTCAACCTCAACAAAGAGCGATAATGCACATATTCATAACGCAACCCTTCACTTAACTTCTTAATCGCCGGAGGCTGTACCTTACTGCCGATACGAGATACGGATAACTCCAAATCAATTGCTGGCTTAAAACCTTCTTGGAATAACCCGGTATTCAAATAAATTTGCCCGTCAGTCATTGAAACGATATTAGAACAGATATAACCTGTAATATCTCCTTGCAGTGTTTCAGCCAAAGGTAAAAAAGTCATCGTTCCTCCGCCAAATTCTTTCTTAAGCCTTCCGGCGCGTTCCATCAATTGAGAATGAAGAAAGAATATATCGCCAGGATAAGCCTCTCTTCCGGGGGCACGTTCCAGCAATAAAGACATCTGCCTATAAACCCAACTATGCTTAGTTAAATCATCAAAAACCACTAACACATCCTTGCCTTCATACATAAAATACTCGCCTAAAGCCGCAGCAGTATAAGGAGCAATATATTGCTCGCTAACCGATGACCCGGCAGAAGCACAAACTGCTAAAGTAAAATCCATGCATCCGTGTTCTTTAATAGCCTGAATAATCCTATTAAAAGCAGATATACTTCCTCCGATCCAACAATATATACATATAACATCCCTGCCTTTTTGATTTATTATCATATCCAAGGCAATAGAAGTTTTGCCTATCTGCCTATCACCGACAATAAGTTCACGCTGGCCCTTGCCTAAAGGAATCAACATATCTATAATTTTAATACCCGTATGTAAAGGCTGAGAAATAGGTTCGCGCTCCATTACTCCGGCGGCTTGCCGAAAAACCGGGTAATCTTTAACCTTCTCTATTTTACCTTTATTATCCAAAGGATTGCCTAAGGCATCTACCACCCTGCCAATAAAACTATCTCCGACCGGCACGCTTAATAAATGCTTACGGCTAGAAACGGTATCCCCTACTTTTATACTATGCTCATCTCCAAAAACAATGCCAAAGGCGTATTTAGAATCAAACTCAATAATCATCCCTTTAAGCATACTATCAATGCTAGAGGATGAATTATCAAAAGTTATAACATCCCCAAAGGCACAATTAGGCAAACCGCTAATTTTAACGATTCCCTGCTTAAGCTCCTCAATCTTGCCTACTTCTTTAATATCTAACGCTTCAACAGCCATAAACTTATTTAAACCCCTCAGCAACCCTCTGTAGCCTATTTCTTAATGTCCCGTCAATAACCATGCCCCCCATTTCAACTATAAGCCCGCCGATAATCTTTGGGTCTAACTTTTGATTTAAATTTACAGGCGAACCTGATTTATCTGTAAGGATACTTTTTATTTTGTTCCATTGCCTTTCTAATAACGGGAAACTGGATGTAATGTTAACTTCCCCCCCGGGGACACTAAACTGTTCTTTAGGCAATCGGGAGATCTCTTCAATAATGCCGTTGGCTAACTCATACTGCAAAGCCACTTTATCGGTTTCAGTGAGCAATTCTGCAATCATCCTTAAGGCTAACTCTATGCTCTGCCCCTGTATATTCTTGAGGGCCTCCTTTTGAATCTTCTCGCTATCTATACGAGAATCGCTAATAATCTTCTCTGCCTGGCTCCTGGCCTGTTCCTCAATATCCATCCTAATTCTCTGGGCATTCTTATTAGCCTCGGCAATAATTAATTCTGCCTCTTGCCTACTTTGTTTAATAAAGGCTTCGCTCTGCTCTTTAACGCGCTTAAGCTCTTCCTTAAGCTCTTCTTCTTTAGATAAATTTTCTCCATGCAGGGCATTAAGCCTGGATAGCGCGGATTTTAAATGGCGGGTAAATATGAAACGTAGGAGCAAGACAACTCCTATAAAGGTAATAATTTGCAAAATCAAAAGATTAACCAGCATATTTATCTCATTTGGCAAACAAATTATATATAATCAGAAGGGCTAAGATCGCTATCGCCTCTGCGAATATAAATGATAGAATCATAACAATAAATATCTTTGGGCTCGCAGAAGGATTACGCGCAACCGCCTTAACCGCAGCATATCCTACATAAGCTATAACTAAAGCCGGGCCGGCAGTACTTAAAAACATTACGATCATTAATCCTATCGTGCTCATATTTTTTAAGTTTGTACAAAAACCGTCAAATTATTAGAGCGCATATAAGCAATCCCGTCTTTTACCTCTATTTTTTTATTATTAAAAACAATACTGCCATTCATCAGCCTGGCTGCAAAAGGTTGATGAAAATCAAGTACGCACATTTGTCCTTCTTTAGCCGGAAGGGCCACTTGATCTGCTTGCCCTTCCCAAATAGCCCCTTTAGGATCTAGAATAAGAACCCTCATGCAATACACCACTTATTTTTACCGCTCTTCTTCGCTTGATACAAAGCCTTATCTGCCTTCTCTATCAATAGGCTTACCTCATCGGCATCTTCCGGGGCAGTAGAGATACCTATGCTTACAGTAGTAGGAAGAAAAAGGCTTACCTGCATACGTATCCTCTCTGCAATAATTTGAGCCCCTTTTTTATCTGCGCTAGGAAGTATTACCGCAAACTCCTCCCCCCCATAGCGGAAAACTATATCTACGGCGCGTACTGAATTCTTAAAAATTTTAGCGGCATTTTTTAATAAAATGTCGCCTGCACTATGCCCCTGTGTATCATTATAGTTTTTAAAATTATCTATGTCAAGGATTAGCAGGGAGAAAAACGACGGTAATCGCTTAATGCGGCTAAATTCTATTTTTATTAATTCATTAAAATAGCGCCGGTTAAAAAGCCCGGTAAGCCCATCCCTTACCGCTAAATCGACAAAATAATCCTTATCTTCCCTCATAGAAAGCAGAAAAAACCTCTCTACTGCCCTCTCTACAACTATACGTATTTCAGAGGTATTCAAGGGCTTAGTAATATACCCGTAAGCCCCTGCCTCCATAGCCTCAATAGCGCTATTAATTAAAGAATAGAGAGCAACAACAATCACGTTAGTCAACGGGCTTGCCTTGTTAACCTCTTTACAAAAATTAGTAACGCTCATCTTTACAGAAAGCGCTTCTGTAATTACTACAGGGAAAGTTTTAGAATGCAGAAGCCTTAGGCCTTCATTATGATCATTAGCCAACCAAACATTGTAACCCAAAGAACGAACCGTAGATTCAATCAACGCTGTGGCTTTTTCTTCTCCTTTGATAATTAAAATATCTACATCCTTATGCATCTTAAACAACCTCCATACAAATAAAATTATCCCAATGCTTAAATTACGCCCCTAAAATGGGGACAGCGACTTTTTTTATATCCTTCTTAACCCTATCCTTCTTAGACCTGCCCCTTAAAATAGCCTCAACCACGCCAAAAGAACGACCGGTAGAAGTATGTTTCCTTATATCCTGCAAAAAACTCTCTTCTTCCTTTGTTTCTATATATTTCTCCCAAGAAGAGCTTGACATACCTACAAGCTTTAACAACTCATGAGAATTAACCAACTCATCAATCTTACGATTTGTGTGGCAGGCAGCGCTTGACCATTGCCAATTCCATGGCTTATCTACTAAACCCGCGCGTACAGGATTACGCTCTATATAGCAAGCAGCAAGCATAAGGTGCGCTTGCGATAAAATACAAGAATAAAATCTTCCCTGCCAAAGATGCCCTCGCTGGTTTAATTTATTATTAAAATACTGCGAATAACGCATATGAGCAACATTAAATGTCTTAGCTAATGAATCAATCTTACCGGGAACAGCAACAAAATGGACATGATTCGGCATTAAACAGTAGGCTAAAATGGATAAACCATACTTAAGGCTATACTCTTTAATCCATAAAAGATACTGCTTCCGATCATCCGTATTTAAAAATACCTTCTGTTGGTAATTCCCTCTCTGTGTAATATGGTGCGGCAACCCTACTCCTACTATTCTGGCTATCCTCCCCATATCACCCCCTCCTTTTAGGCCCTATATCATCTATTACCTTCACTATCAATAGACGCGGCAAGGAAGGAAATCTAACTTAAAAATTTAAGTAAAAATTATCAAAGAGCTAAAAATAAAAAGTCAAAAAGTCGCTGTCCCCACTATATTATTATAGCAGTATTTTAGAAATTTCTCAAAATAAAATCTTTCCATGCATTCTCCATATCTACAAAACTCTTAAACTTATATACGTTTAATAAAGCCTTATCCCAAGGTACTCCATCCCGTAATTTACGGCTAAAATCAACAAAACGCTCTCTTCCATATTGTTTTATTAAAAAGACAACGAGCGAGGCTGACTGAGCATAAAACTCTTGAGGGTTTATGCCCTTAACCTGATAGATACTGAATAATTTATTAAAATGCATATATTTTCCCTGTAAGATAAGCTTCTTTATTAAAGAGACCCTCTCTTGCAAATGCCCCTTCTCTTGAGAGCTTGCAACTCCTTCGTCTATCCATAGAGGGAGGATTGCGCCTCTGCCTACAAATTCCCTGAATATTATATGGGTCATCTCATGTGGAAGGATAGAATCAAAAAAATCAAACTCACCTAAAAAACTTTTGATAGTACGCGTATCCACAAAAACAACCGCACAAGACCAATCTTTGCGGTCAGCCTCTTTTTTGTAATCTTCAAACCTATCGTATATATAGATTTTAGCCCGGTTATCCCAACTCCAGAAATCCATACGCCTAAAACCAAGCTCATCAACAATGCTATTATAATACTTTTCAGCGGCATGAGCTAAATCCCGGATAAAACTCATCCGGGCAGATCGATAATATATTATAAAATGCTGAGTCTTTTCAGTATTCCAAAGCCCTTCTGAAACCTGCGCGCCTAAGATTTGCGTAAAAAAAAGTAAAATTACTAATAAAATAATAAATTTCCTTTTCATTAATTAGCGCTTAAGCATTAAAAAATAACCTAACAATTAGGGACAGCCCTATCTTCTTTATTAAAAGGATCTGTCCCTATGCCCTATGTATCCTGATAATATTTATATATTTTATTTATTCCTTGGCCTTCTCTTCAGATTCAAGCTTTGACTGGCGTTGCCAAATAAGAAAAGACCCTCCTCCTAAAACCCCTAAAAAAAGAACTATAAACAAAATAACGCCCCATGTAAGCTTAGCCATGCCTTTAGGCTGAGTCTCAGATAAAAGGGTTTTAGCTGAAATAAGGTCGGCTTTAACGGAATCAATCAAACTTAAAGAATTTCTATAATTTGAAATCTTATAAGCGGGGCTAGCAGAAGACAAATCTTGCTCCTCTTCTATCTCTTTAAGCTTTTTATCTATCCCATTATAAATAAGCTGAGCGCGCTCATAATACTTTGTCTTCTTAAAAGCCTTCAGCATATCCTTAGCCTCTAAGCGCAAGAGTTCAACCTCGCCTAAATCTATAACCCAAACATCCTTTATCTCTATTTCTTTCTCTAATACCTCTTTAGGGGCTAAGAGGAATTCTCCAAAAACATAATAACTTCCCTGCTGGGTATCATAAGCTACATCTAAATCGCCTTTGTATATTATATCTTCTGGTTTAACCTCTACGGGAAGATAAACCTTTATCGGGACAGTTTGCTCTGAATCAGCCGGGTTTACCGCCATAAGGCGCATAGTAATGCCTGCCTCAGCAGAAACAAGAAAAAGAAATAACGCAATAAAGATAATTAGAATAAAATTAAGCCTACCCTTTAATAGTATTTTTATCATCTTGATTTTATTTTACCATATTTTTCAAATATGTCACCCTTTAAGGGGACAGCGACTTTTTTCTAGGGGGACAGCTACTTTTTTGATAAAAAGTCGCTGTCCCCATTATCATTATTTTTATTTGAATTCAAACCAAGTCTGGACTACCGGCTTCTTGGCAACATTCTCAATCATCTTCTGGTTAAGCTCCATCGCCGCCTTAAGCTCTTCGCTCTTATTCTTAATATAACTAATATCCTCCTGCTTATCCTTGGATACCTCATAAATCTTATCAATATTTATACCGGTTGTCCCTCCTAAATTCTTAATAGTATTGCTCATATCTTCAAGTTGCTTAAATACGCCGGCAAGTTCAACCGCAGCCCCCCTTACCTCTTCAACCTTTCCGGTAATATTCTTGCTAATTTGGGCAATTGCCTTATCCATATCATTAAACTGCGCGCTTAAGGTTTCGGTTACACTCTTAAGGTTAGTAATGCCGGAGGTACTGCCTAAAACCGCAGAGACACTGCTTGAAATGTCTTCTATATCCGAATCGCTTACCTTAAGGACAAAGGCATCAACCGTACCTTTTACCGGCTCTGAACAGACAATAGTAAAAGCACCCCTACCCCAAGCCGGCAAGAATGTCACATTATACTCATAGATGCCCGTTGTCCCTATCTCTGCCATAGCCCTGCCGGAAATAAGAAGATTGTTCTTAGGGCTATATACGGATATCGTCGGAGAAAGCCCGGAGTCAGTCCGATAACGAACAGCTAACTTAGATCCAATCCTTACCGCAGTCTCTCCGTTTAATATACCGGACTTAATATGCGGCTGCACCTCTTGGACTACTTCTGTTTTTATTTCGGAGATCTTATCCTGCAAAGAACTAGTTCCTGTGGCAGAAAGAATCTTAGATGTCTCGGCCTTTACATCGGTAATCTTAGGCACAACCACACTGGTAATCTGGCCTTCTATCTCGTCTTTAACCGTCTTTTGAATTGCCGCAGTCTGTCCGGCGATGCTAGTAGTTACCGTCTGAATGGCATTGGTAACTGCACGCAGGTTCTCGTTTATAGTAACACTAAAGGTCGCCCCTCCTTCATAGCTTCTGCCTGTGCCGTCACGCCCGCCATAATTAATGACAACGCGAGCAAAATAGGTCTTGCCTGCGACAAGATTAAAATCATCTCCGGTAGCAACTACATTAGGGATCTCCTTAAAATATACTCCGTTTACGGTATTAGACGCAGCAGGAGGCTCTAAAATAATCGACTTCATCCACTCTCCGGTAGAATCATTATAGATATCTACAACCGCATTGCCTAAAATATTTACATCATCATTAACCACCATCTTCCCACGCTTCTCCAGCCAAACACGAATAGAGAGTTTATCTGTACTTTCATCATAGACAAAAGCATTCTGTACCTTATAATCTGCAGTTGCCTCAACTAAACTTGTAGCTGTTAAAGTCCAGGTAATTTTAGCGTCATATACCCCGTCTAAATAATCTGCGGCAACGCCGGCTGTCTTCTCTGTATTCTCATCCACATATTTTTCTTTAGATACCTTAAAAGAATATGCGCCATAAGGTAAACTGAAGGTAAACGGGCTATTTCCTGTTTTAGGAAACCCTTCAACCATAACCCCATTAGAAGTAGCATCCAAGGAACATTCAGTCAGGTTACTGGCGCTGGTGTAATCCTTAATAAATACCGTGACATCATACTTCTTAAAAACCTGAACTTCATTTGACGCTCCGGAGCCTGAGATGTTATTAGCTGACCCGCTTAGGGTTATCTTCTCTGCGTCAAGAAGGCCTTTTACCGCAAAATTATAGAATGTGGCGATTCCTGATTGAGCAATAACCTTATTCTGTGAATCTGTAGAGATACTGCCATTGGAGGGCATCACGGTTACCTCAGTATTGCTAGAAGAGGTATTCCCATAGGCATCGGTAACTGCGATACTAAACTCTTTCCATGGTGCATTTTCAACAACTACGCCTACCGGTTGAACTAGCCAACTTAAGCCCGTAGCTACCCCGCCATGAACAGTAACAACCAAAGCATTGTTATTAGCAGTAACTACCCCCCCTTCATTATCTACAGCCTTGATATAAGCAGTCTCAGCTTTAAATAATTTAATCCCTACTGTAGAAGAACTCTGGCCGTTTGTAAAGCTAACAGGAGTATCTGTACCAAAAGGAATATTGGTAGTTGTCTCAAAAGGATGATTCCCTTTAAGCGAAACATTCGCGCCGCTAAAGATCAATGTTTTTTCTCCGGTATAATCCTTATCCACATTGCCTAAGATATCTATCGCCTTTAAAGCAATAGGCTGAGTATCTCCTGCATTCATAGAAGAAGGCCCGCTAATGGAAAAATTAGTCGCTACAACCGTAATCTTAGGGGCTGAAGTTAACAAAGAAGAAGTAGATAACTTGGAGCTAGGCGAGCCAAAAACTATATCTGTTGCCGGGTTAATTTTAAAGGCAAGAACTTTATTATCCGAATCCAAAGGCAAGGGATTTTTCAAAAATACGCTTACGGTAAAATTCTTTGCCGTGCCATTAGTAACCTCATAGATATCATTCTCCCCTAAGCCAAAAATAATCTGGTCATCATCTATCCTTCCGACCACCTGGGCTGCTCCGTCAGTGATATAAACTCCCTGCAGGTAATTTGTCCAGCCATTGGTAGTATCGGTGGTATCGCGTTTTACGATTACCTGGCGTATCTTGCTGGAGAAACCATCGGTTCCTCCGTCGACAATCCTGAAGTTAAGCACCCCAACCTTATCCGCGGAGGTATAAGCAAGAGATGAAATAGTAGCCGGGCCTGCTGCCCCGATTGAAACCGCCGCTTCTTCTGCAGTATTAAAGGTAATACCCGAAGAAAATACCGGCGTCAGGCTAACCCCTGCAACTGTAGCGCGAAGATATATAGTCTCAGGATAACTGTAAGTTAACCCGGTAAACGAAGCAACGCCATTAACAGTTGCAGCAGTCAAACCTCCGGTTGCGCTCAAGGTGCCATTAACTGCCTGAACAAATGCGTCATTGCTGGTTGAGGCGGCAAGGGTTACATTTGCCGAGGAGCCGGAGACAGGATTACCATATTGGTCGCTTACCGCAACCTTAGGTTGAGTTGCAAGCGCCTGGCTGGTAACACATGAGGCAGCTGGTTCCTGAGAGAACCGAAGCTTTGCTACTGCCCCGGAGTTAACTGTAATTGTATTGGAGGCGACATTTACCCCTGTTAATGCGGCAGTACCTGCGGTAATCGTAGTATCCTGTGCGCGGTAAAGCCTTGCCTTTAAATTAGTAGTTGAGGCGCCAGCGCTGAATTCCACGGGGCTGACAAACTCATCAATAACATTTCCTTCGGGGCCGTTGGATGCGCCGCTTAAGCTCCAGGTAATCTGCCTTGAGCCGGAAAATGCTGTAGAACCATTAACACCATCGCAGATATTGTCATAGAGGTCAACTGCGTGCAAAACAGTATCAAAGTTAAACTCCACTCCGGCTGCCTGCGGAGTAGGCAGGTTTGCCGCGAATTTAAGGTGGTTAGCTGCTGAATGCCTTACTGTAAAATTCAGGTCATCGGTATCCGCAGTAGTAACCGAGCCGCTGGTTACCTTAAGGCTTACATCTTCTACCTTATAGAGCTTTACAGTAGATGTCGCCACGCCTGAGGCAAAACTTAAGCTTGTGCTCTGGCCGAAATCAATATCCTGGTTCAAACGGTTTGAGGCTGTGGGCTTCTTGGAAGAAGGCGCAGGCGAAACGTTTGCACCGGAAAAAATTACATTTACATTGCCGGTATAATCATCTTTCACGTTACCTAAATTGTCATAAGCAGTAACAGTTAGTACCTTACTCTCTCCGGTTGATATCGTATCGTTAGTGCCGGTGACGGTAAAACGGTAAGCGTCCGAAGGTATAATCGTTACTTCCTGGCTGCTGCTTGCCTCAGTCAATGCCACTCCGCTGGTACGTGTTGCTACAAGATTTGCTGTACCGGTTAAAGTATCCTTATAATAGAAACTGGCACTGTTAGCACCGTTAGCTATGGTAACAGAGCTAATCACTCCTGTACCGTCACTATTTGAATAGAATACTCCGCTTGGCCTGGCAGGGCTCTTAGTAAGAGAAAATACGGTCGAGGCAGATACATTGGAGGCGTTATCGTATTCATCCTTTATATCTGCAGTAAACACAGTAGAGACCTCTCCTGCCTTTACCGAAACAGGCCCGCTTAAAACTACCTTATAAGGCGCCCTGGCAGTAGCAATAGCATTAAACTGGACTGATGTAAGAGTACCTGAGCTTACCGTTACCGTATATGTACCTGCCTTAGTACCTAAAGTAAGGCTTACCTGTGCCTGGCCGTTTACATCGGTTACAGCCGAGCTTGCCGAGAGCGCCTGTCCGCTTGCGCCTTCAGGATAAGCAGATATATTAAAGTTTACTGTTTCATGAGGGATAGCAATACCTGAAGGATCCACTATTTTAATTACCAGCGGGTTATCCAATGCAGAAGCTACCTGTTTAGATTGATTATTACCGCTGGTCAACTGAATCGCGCTAGGCAGTAAACCCGTAGCAGCAAAGGTTACCGGTGAACCGGCTAAGCCTTCTGAAGAAGCAGTTACCTGGTATGTACCGGCAACGCTTCCTATAGTTAAAGTTGTCGATGCCTCTCCGTTTGCATCAGTCACTCCTGAAATAGTGCTTAATGATGTTCCGGTTGCACCCTGCGGCTGGCTAAGAATAGCGAAATTAACCCCTGTCCCGGCTCCAATACCATTACCGTAAGTATCGGTAACGGCCACCACGAACGCCTGCGACAGAGGCCAGGCTGTCCTTCCGGATTGATTATTGCCGCTTAATAAAGCTAAATTACTGGCAGCTCCTGCATTAATTGTAGCGGCTAATCCATGCTGGCCGTAAGACCTGCCTGATTCCTGCACCAAAACCGCGCCGGTCTCTTTTTTATACGCAGTAAGAGTAACCCCGTTAGAAGCAGAGAGGCCCTGCGAGAAACTAACAGTAATATTATATCCGAATAATGTATTCTCAATCTTAGGAGAATAAACATTGGGCAAGGTGCCGACACTATTCAACCCTGAAAAGACAAGAGTATGGTTGCCCGTATAATCCTTATCAATATTCTTATTAGCATCAGTAGCGCGCACGATTAGCTCTACCGGTACCCCGGCAGAAACAGTTAATGTTGAAGCACCTTCATCAGTTACAA
>JBASUY010000060.1:0-1808 GCA_049275655.1 Candidatus Omnitrophota bacterium
CCTCAGAATCCGCTTACGATGTAATTTCTTTATATCGGCAGGATCTTTTTAATAAACGGGATTACCATACTGATAGGCCTTTTCTCTGCAACCTTCACTTCACCAATACAAAAAGTTCCATCATCGATAATAATTTTAGGACCTTCAGCTGTTGACCATTTATAGCCGCTGGCGGTGGAATTATCCAAAACCAGCTTTACCTTGACTTCGATGGGAGCCCCATCTCCCATTAACTGATTAACCAGTTCGTTATTTCCCAGGGTAAGCATCATCCTTTGTGCACTGGCCGGATATTCAGACACATGTACTACATTGCCCAGCATGAATCCATACTCTTCTTTTTTTACTGTACTGGGAGAAATATTTACCTCCATACCGGGAATAATCTTTTTGCCTTGTTCTACTGGCACATATACTACTGCTTCCAATGTATCGGTCTGGGCATTTTCCTGGCCAATGGTGCAAATTACCCCTCCAGCCTGAATAATATCGCCCTTTTTTACTTTCAGTTCCAGAACGCGGCCGGAAGCACTTGCTACTACTTCACTGTTGGTAACTAGATCTCGCTGCATTTTCGCTGTGTTATTCTCCAAATCAATGATGGAAACAGTAACGGTATCTTTAAGCCATTGTTCCTGAGCTTTACAGGCTGCTTCAACCTGCTGCAGGTCTGATAAGGGCAACATCGCCAATGTTTGTTTCTTGTTGTTATAAGCCATTTGGTGGAGTGCCAACTGATCTTTGGATTCTTCGTAAACAATTTTGGAGATTGCACCGTTTTCATACAAAACCTTGTTGCGATTAAAACCTGAAAGACTATTCTCATAGTTAATTCTGGCCTGCTCCAGTTCAAGTTCAGCATTAGCCTTCTGATTTATGTAATAGGTTCTCTGACGGTTAAGACTGGCTACATTGGCCTCATAATCTTTAAATATCTCCGCAATTTTACCGTAAACATTGTAGTTTAGTTTACTGTTGTTCATTTCCAGATTTTCAAGATCAATAGCCTTGGCAGCTTCCAGATCAGCTTTGCTCTGATTAATATTGGCAATTAACTCGCTTTGATCAATTCTGGCAATTACCTGCCCTTTCTCTATATAATCACCGTCATTTATGCTCAAATCAGTAATCTGCCCATTAGCATGATGCGTAATACTGGTAATTCCACCACTGGATAATATGATGCCACGCCCTACCGCTTTATCAGAAATACTGCCTAAAAATCCCCATATAAGTGCCGCAGTTACCAAAAGAGATATGGATACCAAGGCCAACCATCCAATGGGAGTGGTAACAGCCAATCGCTGATCAAGTTCTTCTGGAGAAGATAAGCGATCCAATGATACTTTTCTAAAAATTTTATTTTCCGACATGAACTTTTTCCTTCCTTATCAAACTTTAATTGAAATAATGGGTTTGCCCATCAATAATAACTTTGGTATATATTCCGCGGCCTTCCAGTTCTCCATGCTCGTTGAAAGAAATAGTTCCTAAAATTGACTTCTGCTTCTTCATGTTATGTAAATAATCTGCAATCACGGTGGGAGAGTAAGAGTCTGTGGCATCAATGGCACAGGCAATTAGTTGCAGAGATTCATATCCCTGTATAGCCCATATATCAGGCTTTTCATTGAATTTTTTCTGGTATCTGTCAATAAATCCCTGTAGTTCAGAATTTAAATACCCGGGACTGTATGTTGTTACTATAACCACTCCTTCTGCCTTATCACCCAATTCATCTGAAAAATGTTCCACATCAAGGCCATCGGCAGCTATAATTCCTGCTTCCTGATTAAGTTCCCGTAACT
>JBASUY010000061.1:0-2453 GCA_049275655.1 Candidatus Omnitrophota bacterium
AAAGACCCAAGCGACGCGCGCCTGGCCGGGTTGAATTTGCGGACATGGGTTGAAGCCGGGCTACCAGACACACCGGCGACCGACGAAACGCAGCACCAGCGCGAACCTGACGCGAAATCACCCTTGCCATGCGAACCACCACCGGCGGACGTATTAACCGGAACCGGACTTCATAAGCTCGTTAATGGCTATCCGGTTTATGATTTTGCCGATGGGCAGGCAACGCGGCTTTTCATGGCAAAGGGGAACTTTTCAAGAGAACATGAAGGGCAAATGGTTCTAATTAGGCAAATGGATTATTTGACGATACCGGCGGGCGAAATTACAGAATTATTGCGGGCGGGCCTTGTAAAGGCTGACCGCGATTTAAGGACATTACACTAAAAAAAGGAGGTTTAAGCGAGGCGCGGTTGAACGGTTTGGATTTGCGGGCCTGGGTTATTGCCGGGCTTTTCGGAACTGAAGAACGCTTTGAACGTTTCGCAATTCAAACCATTGACGGCGGCATGACGGACGGTGAAGCATTGCGGGCAATGAAGGGGGAAACATGAAAGCAAATTGCAGTAAAGAAGAGCGGGCGGAGCGGTTGAAATGCCGGATTGAAGAGTTTTTATTGAAAAAAGACAAACAATGGAGGCGGGCCAAAGACAGAGCAAAGGGACTTTTTCCCATATTAACGAAAGGAACTGACGAATGAAAAATGCAAATGACAAGGAACGCTTTATTGAATTGAGGGCGGAGGGCCGATCTTTTGCCGACATTGCCGACATTCTGAAAACATCAAAGCCGACTTTGATTAATTGGAGCAAGGAACTGTCAAGGGACATTCAAAACGCGCGGACGTTACGAATGGATGAACTGTTTGAAAAATACGCAGTAGCAAAGGCGAAACGGGTTGAAGCCTTCGGGGAACGCCTGAAAGCTATCCTTGCGGAATTGGACAAGCGGAACCTTGACGAAGTGCCGACGGCTGTATTGCTTGGGCTTGCTTTGAAATACGGGGAAAGCCTGAAGCACGAATATGAAACGTTGAAGCTTCAAGGGGCCGATCTTCCTATGGACTGGGAAGGCGTGGGCCTTGTTGAAAATAAATGGACGGTTTAACCATTCCTTGAACGTTTTTTAACCGTTTGAAGGCTTATGCCCTGGCTTATTGCCGGGGCTTTTTTTGTCGTAATGATTCCAAAAAGCGGTAAAATAGCGGTAAAGATGGCCGGACAAAAGAAAAAGGACTTAAGCAATTATCGCTTAAGTCCTTGATTTTACTGGAGCCGATGGGCGGATTTGAACCGCCGACCTACTGATTACGAATCATATTTTTATCATTTCCCGTAGTTTCCCAAAGCGTCAAATAATCGTTAGAAAACTATTGACATTCAAGGAACTTATGCTTATTCTCTTGATTAAGGGACGTTAAGGGAAATTGTTTGATTAAAGGGAAAAAGCGGTAAAATAGCGGTAAAAGAAAAACGGGGATTTTGAGCGCGGAGGGGGCGTTATGACAATAAAATGGATCACGAAGGCGGATAATAAGGCGCTTCGGTATTATAAGCATAAAACGCGGAAGCTTAAGGATAGCAAGAGGCCGGATCGTTATTATTCCATTCGTTTTAAGGTTGCCGGGCGCGATTATACCTATGGCGTGGGCTGGCTTTCTGAAGGGATTCCTGAAGCAATCAGCGAGGCGGAGCCGGGGCTTGGGTTTGAGGATTACTGTTTAAAGTTGCTTCGGCAATACAAAGCAAACGTCAAGAGCGGCACCGGGCCAATGTCACCAAAGGAAAAGCGCGACATTGAACAGGCAAAGCGTGAAGAGGCCGAACAGGAACGGAAGCAAGCGGAAAAAGAAAACGTCACCTTTGGCCAATTCATGACGGGAACTTACCTACCGCAAAGCAAGCAAGACAAGAAAGCAAAGTCTTATGAAGTGGAAGCTATGCTTTATGAACGGTATATTTCCGAAGCATTGGGGCCTTTGACATTTCCTGAAATTAGCGCCTTCCACTTGGAAAAGATCAAAAAGACAATGGCCGACGGCGAATTAAGCGCCCGGACAATTGAATATGTTTTGCAGATCATCCGGCAAGGTTTCCACATGGCCCGGAAGCTTGGAATTTATGCCGGTGAATCACCCACAAGGGCCGTCAAGTTTCCAAAGCCGGACAATATGAAGCTTCGATATTTGAGCATTGACGAAGCCGAAAAGCTATTGGCCGGGCTTGCGGCGAAATCCCAAAGCGCCCACGACATGGCCTTGCTTTCCTTGCATTGCGGTTTACGTTTCGGGGAAATTGCGGCGTTGACATGGCCTTGCGTAAACTTTGAACAAGGCACGTTAGCCATTCTAAACGCAAAGACAGGAAGCCGGACGGCATACTTGACGGAGCGAACCAAAGCCATGCTTAAAGCGCGAAAGCAAAGGCAAATAGAAGCGGCGACGCGCAAGGCCCGGA